>CBIHPJ010000195.1:0-12698 GCA_966211295.1 uncultured Myxococcales bacterium
GTGGGTGGGGCGCCCCGCGCCCCTCTAGTCCCGGCGAATGTCCTTGGTCAGGTGGGGCCCCCACACCCCGCCCCCCCCCCCGCTTCCCAAGGAGAGGGAGAACAGCGAGACTCAGGGGCATGCCCGCTCCCATCGCGACTCGGCCGGTGACGACCCCGACGGCGAACACGCCCGCGGCTCCTCCGCGCACCATCGATGTCGGCAGCATCAGCGCCGCTGATCTCGCGAAGCTCAAGCAGTCGAGCCCCGCGCTCGGGCGCACCATCGAAGAAGCGAAGAAGACCTACGCCGAGTTCCTGAATCGAACTCCGCCCGCGCGCATCACGGTCACCACTTCTCCCGGCAACGCGCCCGGCCCCGTGCTCACGCTCGTCCCGCCCGGCTTCGATGCCTCGAAGCCCGCCACCGTGCAGACGCACTTCCACGGCGACATGACCTCGGTCGCCGCAGCAACGGGCTCGCACACCGGCAACATCAAGGAGCAGCTCACCAAAGATCCGCAGCGCGTCTTCGTCCTCCCCGAAGCGCAGGGCAACGTCGGTTCCACCGGCACCAACTGGAACAACGTGAAGGATCAAGCGGGCACCGTGCGCGACGCGCTCGCGGGCGCCGGCATCTCTACCGACGGAGCGAAGTACGTCGTCTCCGCGCACTCCGCCGGTGGTCGCGCGCTGGCCGCCGCGATGACGAGCGGAACGCTCAAGGCTGATCAGCTCGTGCTGCTCGACTGTCTCTACGAGGGCACCAGCGGCCCCGGCGCGAACACCGCCATCCTGAACGCCGTGAAGAAGGGCGCCCTCACGAACGTGAAGGACGTCGTCATCGTCGCCACCGGCAGCTACCCCGCCGAGCGAGACGCGAACTTGATCGACGCGGGAGGCGGCAACGTGCGCAAGGAGAAGCTCATTCCGCGCGCGGGTCTCTCGAATCACGAAGCGTCCGCTCGCAACCACCTCGTCCCCAGGTGAAGCGGCTCGCACTCGTCCTGCTCCTCGTCACCGGCTGCAGCCGCCAGGGCGCAGTGCGGGTGATCGTTCACTTCGAAGACTTCGAGCCCGGCTGCCTCGAGGTGAGCGCCATCGACAGCAAGAGCGGCACGGCCGACGCGCTCCAGCTCGGCACCGAGAAGCTCACCGGTGGAACGAGCGTGATGGTCGGCATCGCGCCGAAGCCAGGGTGGAGCTCGAAGCTCCAGCTCCACGTGCGCTCGTTCGAGCGCGCCTGCGAAGGCACTCCAGTCGAAGAGCAGTCGACCGCGGTCACCCTGCAACCCGGGACCGTCGAAGAGTGGAACGTCACGCTCATCGCGCGCGACGGAGATCGCGACGGCTACGCAGCCGCGTCGAACGGAGTGCACGGAGGCGACTGCGACGACACCTCCGCGCTCCGCCACCCGGGCGTCGAGGAAGAGTGCGGAACGATCGACTCGAACTGCAATGGACTCATCGGCTGCCTCGATCCACTCTGCGCGGGGCACGTCTGTGATGACGGCGTGGCGAGCACCACGCTCGACCTCTGCACCGCGAGCGGCGTCTGCGCCGGACGAAATCCCTCTGACTGTCCTCCGGGCACGTGGGTGACGCAGCTCCCGACCGGCACCACCGATCGCGTCTGCACCCCGTGTCCTTCAGGAACGTTCTCTTCTTCACTCAACGCGACGAGCTGCTTGCCGTGGAACGACTGCATCGCCGGCCAGCGCGTGATGGCACCGCCGAGCGCCGTCGCCGATCGCGCGTGCGTGCTGTGCGAAGTGGGCACGTTCTCGACGATGACGAACTCCTCGACGTGCGCTCCCGTCGGCACCTGTGCACCCGGTACCGCGCAGGATGGGCCGCTGAGCATGACCGGTCCGATTCAGTGCTCGGCCTGCATGCCGGGCAACTACTGCGCGGGTGGCATCGCCGGCGCAGTGCCTTGCGCGAATGGCTCCTGGGATCACGACGCGAATCCGGCGAGCGTCTGCGTGCCCTGGACTCAGTGCAATCCGGGTTTCGCCGCGACCACGCTCGGCACCACCACCAGTGATCTCGTCTGCACCGCGTGCGTGAAGGGCACTTACTGCCCGGGCCAGATGACCCCGCCGATTCCGTGCGGCTTCGGCACGTGGGATCACGACGCCGACACCACCACCGTCTGCGCGAGCTGGACTCCGTGCGCGCTCGGTTCCGCGGTCACCACGCCTGGCACCGCGGTCGCCGACACCGTGTGCTCCGTCTGCTCCGCGGGGAACTTCTGCGCCGGGGGCCTCGATCCCTCGGTGGCCTGCGCGAGCGGCACGTGGGACTCAGATGCGAGCGCGACGACCGCGTGCGTGGCGTGGGCTGAGTGCGCGGCGGGTTCTGCGATCACCACTCCCGGCTCCACGACGACGAATCGCGTTTGCGGCCCGTGCGCGACGGGCTCGTTCAGCGACACGACGAATGCCGCGAGCTGCACCACGTACACCGCGTGCACTCCGGGGCAGTACGTGAGCACCGCCGGCACTTCGACGACGAATCAGACGTGCTCACCCTGCAATACCGGCTTCTTCACCGCGATGCAGAACCAGACCTCGTGCACCGCGTGGACGACCTGCACCACCGACACCTACGAGTCAGCAGCGCCGAGCGTGAGCAGCGATCGCGTGTGTTCGAATTACCGCAGCTGCCTCGATCGCCTCACGCGTGTACCGAGCAGCACCAGTGCCAGCTACGTGATCGATCCCGACGGACCTGGAGGCACCGCGCCCTTCTCCATCGGCTGCGACATGGTCACCGCCGGGGGCGGGTGGACGATCATCTCGTTCGAAGATTTCTCCACCGCGGCCACGGGCTGGAGCGACACGCGGCGCGACACCACCTCGAGCTGCTTCTCCGATTGGGGCGCGATGCTCGGCGGCTACAACATCTTCGCCAACGGCGCGACGAGCTCGAAGACGTACAACTTCCTGGGCATCACCCACTCGAACGTGCGCGTCTCGCTCGACTACTTCGTGATCGACAGCTGGGACAACGAAGACGCGCGCGTGAGCGTCGACGGCACGTACCTCTTCAACACCGCGTTCACGATGGGTGGTTCGAATACCTGCGGAGGCGCCTTCGCCGATCGCGGACGGCAGGCAGTCGTGGGAACTCCCGCGCACACCACGAATACCGCGACGCTCACCGTCACCAGCACGTTGAATCAGAGCGCAACGGACGAATCGTTCGGCGTCGACAACGTGAGCGTGATGATCAGGTAACCCCAGTTCCAAGCTCCCCGGCATTGGAGATGTGGTTCATGACGTCCTGCATTATTTCCCCGCGATGTCGCCGGCTTCACTGTGTCTCCTCGCAGCCCTCGCCGCCCAGAGTCCCGACTTCGGTCTCGATCACGTCGCGCTGAAAGCGAAGGAGCTGGCGCAGAAATCCTGGCAGCCGCCGCAGCAGGTTCCCGACTTCATGCGGAAGCTCTCGTACGACGAGTTCCGCCGCATCCGCTTCGATCCGAACAAGAGCCTGTGGCACGGCACCGGCTCGAAGTTCGAGGTGATGTTGATGGTGCCGGGGCTCTACTTCACGCACCCGGTGAAGTTGAACGTGGTGAGCGGCCGCACGATCACGCCCGTGCCGTTCAAGCGCGACGCTTTCCTGAGCGACGACGCGGAGCTGATCAAGAAGCTCCCCGCTGATCTCGGCTACGCCGGTTTCAAGCTCACGTACCCCATCAACACGCCCAGCGTGGCTGATCAGTTCCTGGTGTTCGCCGGCGCGAGCTACTTCCGCGCAGTGGGGAAAGGCGACAACTGGGGACTCTCCCTGCGCGGCGCGGCGATCGACACCGCGATGCCCACGGGCGAAGAGTTTCCTTCCTTCGTGGAGTTCTGGCTCGAGAAGCCCGCGAACGACGCGAAGTCGATGCGCGTCTACGGATTGCTCGACAGCAAGCGGCTCTCCGGCGCCTACCAGTTCACGATCTTCCCGGGAGACGTCACGCATGTCGAAGTGAAGTGCGTGCTCTTCACGCGCGAACGCATGGACCTCCTCGGCGTGGCGCCGCTCACCAGCATGTTCTTCTACGGAGAACCCTCGGTGCGGCCGCTCGGACATTGGCGGCCCGAGGTGCACGACTCCGATGGACTGTTGGTGCAGGACGGCAACGGCGAGTGGTTGTGGAACCCGTTGATGAATCCGCGCTCGCTCAACGTGCAGTCATTCCTGGTGCGCGACCTGAAGGGCTTCGGGTTGATGCAGCGCGATCAACGCTTCGCCGCGTACGAAGATCCCGAGGCACGCTACGAGCGCAGACCGAGCGCGTGGGTCTCTCCCGTGGGGAGCTGGGGCCCGGGCCGCGTGATGCTGGTGGAGATTCCTTCGCGCGAGGAGGTGAACGACAACATCGTCGCGTTCTGGTCCCCATCCACCGCGGTGGGCGGGGGCACCGAGCTCCACTTCGAGTACCAGATCGACATCGGCGACGCGCCGATCGTTCAGGCGTCGAACAGCGATGTGCCGAACACGCTCGGGAGAACGGTGCAGACCTTCGTCGGTCGCGGCGAGTTCGATGGTCCCGGCGATTCGAAGGGCCGCTACCGGATCCTCGTCGACTTCAAGGGAGGCGCGCTCGACGCGAAGCCGCCGTCCGCTGCGCTGCGCGCCGAGGTGTCTGCGATGGAAGGCGGACAGATCCTCGAGCACTCGGTGACCTGGGTTGACGGGAGTGAAGTGTGGCGACTCGCGATCCTCGCGAAGCCCGCGGAGAACAAACCGGTCGCGCTGCGAGCGGTGCTGCTCCAGGGAAACGAGCCGCTCACCGAGACGTGGACCTACACGCTGCAGCAAGAGACCGCGATTCCGGAGCCCGCCAAATGAAGCCTGGATCCGAGCAGAACCTGCAGCTGCTTCACCGGGCGTATTGCTACCTGCGGCTGAGCGGACTCGAGCCTGCTCCCGCGCTCGCCGGCATGCGCACGTCGCTCGATGCCCTGGTGAGCGGGGACGACGCTCGCGCGAGTGAAGCGGTGTGGGCTCGGCTGCAGGCGTTGGCCGTGCGTGATGCCGATTGCGTGGAGAGCTCTCCGCCGTTGGTGCGCGGGCACATGGTCTATCCATGAGTCGGTCGCTCACTCCCGCGCTCCCTGCGATTGCACAGGGAGAACGCGAGTCAGGTGTTCGCTGGCGACGCATCGGCATGCTCCGGCGCTGGGCGGTGGCGGTGGCGGTGTTCGCGCAGAGCGGCGCCGCGAGCTGGGCGCTGCTCGAGGTGTTGCCGTGGCACGGCCGCCACTGGCTCGAGGTGGCGATCGTCGCGGTGTTCTTTCTGCTCTTCGCGTGGATCTCCTCGGGGTTCTGGATCGCGCTGAGCGGCTTCGTGGTGCGTCGCCTGGGAGGAGATCCGCTCGCGCCCATGGCGCGTCTCGGAGCGGAGGCGCTCTCGATTCAGAAATTCCGCACCGCGATCCTCGTGCCGATCTTCCACGAGCCGGTGGAGCGCACCTTCGCGGGGCTGCGCAGCACCTGGCGCGACTTGCAGCGCGCGGGAGCGGCTGATGGCTTCGAGTTGTTCATTCTCTCTGACTCGCGCAATCCCGAGCACTGGCTGCGCGAGCGCGAAGCGTGGGAGGAACTGCGCGCGGAGTTTCCCGGCGCTCCGATTCATTACCGGCGTCGCACGCTCAACCTGAATCGCAAGACGGGAAACCTCGCTGACTTCTTCCGGCGCTGGGGAAGACGCTTTCGCTACGCGGTGGTCCTGGACGCGGACAGCGTGATGAGCGGTGACACGCTCGCGAAGTTGGTGCGCTTGATGGAAGCCTCACCGCGCACGGGAATTCTTCAGACACGCCCGCGGCTGATCAACGCGGCCTCACCGCACGCGCGCGTGCAGCAGTTCTCGAGCGCGCTCTACGGGCCCTTGTTCACCGAGGGACTCGCGGCGCTGCAATTGGGGGAAGCGTCGTTCTGGGGACACAACGGGATCATTCGCGTCGACGCGTTCATGCAGCACTGCGGGTTGCGGCGGCTTCGTGGTCCGGGATTCTTGAAGGGCTCGGTGCTCAGTCACGACTTCGTCGAGGCCGCGTACATGCGACGCGCGGGCTACGAGGTGTGGCTCGAGCCCTCGCTCGGCGGGAGTTACGAAGAACCTCCGCCTACGTTGATGGACGAGCTCGCGCGCGACAAACGTTGGGCGCACGGGAATCTGCAGCACCTCGCGTTTCTCTTTCGGCGGCACTTCTCGTTCACGCATCGCCTCGCGTTCCTGAACGGGATCATGTCGTATCTCTCAGCTGCGCTCTGGTTCGGGTACTTGATGCTGCTCACCGCCGAGCTCGCGCGCTTCACGCTGTTCCCCATCGAGTACTTCCCCGAGCCGGGAAATCCGTTTCCTGATTGGCCGCAGTGGCACCCGGTGTGGGCGGTGCGGTTGATGGTGAGCACGTTGTTTCTGCTCTTCGCTCCGAAGTTCCTCGCGCTGTTCGACTTGATGTTCGACGCGGAGAAGCGGCGCGCGATGGGGGGATTCTTCCGCGCGGTGCTCGGGGTGATCATCGAGTCGCTGGTGTCGGTGCTGCTCGCTCCGGTGCGGATGGTGAGTCACACCGGGAGTGTGATCTTCACGTTGTTCAATCTCGAGGTGCGCTGGGCTGGGCAGAACCGCACGCAGGAATATGGGTGGCGTGAGGCGCTGCGGCATCACCTGCCGGGGACGATCTTCGCGATCGCGTGGGGTGCGTTCGCGTTCTGGTTGGATCCGAAGTTCTTGTACTGGGCGCTGCCGGTGGCGGTGCCGCTCGTGCTCGCGGGGCCGGTGTCGGTGTGGCTTGGGCGCTTTCGCGCGGGGCGGAGGTGGAGGGAGTTGGGGTTGCTCAATACGCCTGAGGAGCGAGCGGCTCCGCCGGTGGTGAGCGAGCTGCAATCAACGCGAGAGGAAGAAGCGGGAAGCGCGTTCAACGCGGCAGTGCTGCACCCGAAGAAGAATCGGCTGCACGTGTCGCTCGCTCGGAGAAGAGGAGAGACGGCGTATCGGCGCGCGCGTCGTGAGGAGTTGGTGCAGCGGTGTGTTGAACAGGGACCTGATGCGCTCTCTATGAAAGAGAAGGTCTGGATCCTCGAGGATGCAGAGGGACTACGCGCGCTGCATCAGAGAGCCTGGCTTTGTGACTCGAGTTCTCCTTGGGCGAAGTTGATTGATTCGCTCTGTCACTGAGTGCGCCCCTCACCCCGACCCTCTCCCCGCTTCGCAAGGAGAGGGAGCACTAGGGCAAGAGGCGGAAGGTCGCGCCGCGCTCTTCCACGGCCCAGACGTCCGTCGCCGAGAAGCCCCACACGCCCCAGAGTCCGTAGCTGCTTCCGCTCGCCTGGGTGATCCACATCGTGCCGTCGCGCCGCAGAATCGTTCCGCCTGCGCCCACCACCCAGATGTCTGAAGCGTTCGCGGCCCACACCCCATAGAGCGAGCTGTTGCTGCCGCTGAACGAGTTGAGCCACATCGTTCCATTCCAGTGGAGGATCGATCCCTGGCCACCGACGGCCCACGCGTCGTTCGCCGCGGTGCCGAAGACCGCGAAGAAGTTCGTGCTGCCCGCTGCGACCGTGTCCCACTGACTCCCGGTCCAGTGCAGCGCGGTTCCCTGCGAGCCCACGGCCCACACGTCATTCGCGCTGCTGCCCCACACTCCGTAGAGCGTGTTGGTGGTGCCGCTGGTGCTCGGTGACCACGCGCTGCCGTTGAAGTGGAGGATGGTGCCGTTGAGCCCCACCGCCCAGACATCGTTCGCGGCGCTGCCCCACACGTCGTAGAGGACCACGCTCACGCCGCTGGTGACCGTGCTCCAGCTGGCGCCGTTCCAGCGAATGATGGTGCCCGCACCGCCGACGGCCCACACGTCGTTCGCGCTGCTGCCCCACAGGTCCTGCAAGTTCTCGGTGACGCCGCTGAGCTCGCTCTGCCAGTTAGCGCCGTTCCAGTGCAGCACCGTGCCGACGTCGCCACACGCCCAGACATCAGTCGGGTCGCTGCCCCACACGCCGTTGAGCCACTCGGAGTTCGAGCTCGGAACGTTGCGCCAGCTGGGCATCGACGCGCCGCCACCTCCGCCGGTGCCCGCATCCATTCCGCCACCGCCGCCTCCGGTCGCACCGCCTCCTCCTCCGGTTGCACCGCCGCCAGTGCCGCCTCCCATCGAGCCGCCTCCTCCGCCTCCGCCCATGGCGCCGCCACCCGTGCCTCCACCGGATCCGCCGCCTTGCGATCCGGTGATGCACGCGCCGGCGTTACAGAACTGAGTCGGCGTACAGAGGATGCACATCGCTCCGCCGAGTCCGCAGGTCTGAGGACTCGACGCGGACACGATCTCGGAGACGCACGAGCCGTTCGAGAGACACCCCGAACATTTGGGGACGGGCGGGCTGCACGCCGTCACCACACCGAGGACCACTGCGAGGAGCGAATACCGAATCGAAAGCACCATGACCTCCCTCCGTGACCGGGGTCCTAGCACCCAGCGAGGTTGCTCAGTTGAGGCGAACTGAGGAGAGCGACCTCGCACCCTGCATCACCTGCCGCGCGGGAGAGGGCGCATCAACTGAGCACAAGGATACAGTGCGCCCGTGTTCTCAGCTCTGACCTTGATGCTGGTTGCAGCAGCGCCTCCGCCGGTCTTCATGCCGCAGTCGGTCGCGCTCGGACAGTCCGCGCCCACCGACAACGTGTACGTCGGCATGTACCTCACCGACGTCTCCGATTTCGATCTCAAGGCGGGCCGCTTCAAGGCGGACTTGCACGTCTGGGTGAAGTGGCTCGGTGGCGACAAGACGCCGACCGTGACCTTCGAGAACGGAGAGATCGACAACAAGGAAGAGCTCGGCGCCGAGCACGAGGGGCTGTGGCACGCGGTGCACTGGCGGCTCCAGGGAACGTTCCGCGGCGAGTTTCCGGTGCACGCGTTTCCGTTCGATCGTCAGACCTTGCCGATCGTCTTCGGGCTCAACGAGGCCGAGGGACACCTGGTGCCCGACCTCGGCGCGAGCGGCATGAGTCCGTCGTTCTCGGTGAGCGGTTGGTCGTACGAGCCGCAGTTCGCGGCGCGCTTCGAGAAGCGGATCTACGGCTCTGATCTCGGCAGCATCGCGCGCGAAGGCAAGAACGCGCAGCAGGGTCTCGCGAGCTTCTCGGTGGAGATGAAGCGGCCCTTCGAGCCCTACTTGATCAAGTTCGCGCTCCCGTTGGCTCTGATTCTCCTGGTCGCCTTGCTCGCGTTGCTCCTGCCGCCGGAGCGACTCGACGTGCGCTCGGCGATGGGCATCACCGCGCTGCTCTCGTGCATCGCGTTCCACTACACGCAGGCCGACACCCTGCCCAACGTCACGTACCTGGTGGCCGCGGACAAACTCTTCCTCGGCGCGTACGTCTTCGTGGCGACCACCCTGCTGGTGAGCATCATCTCGTTCCGGCTCAGCGAGACGCAGAAGGAGCAGGCACTGAAGGCCGACCGCTACGGCCTGTGGTCGCTCCCGAGCGTGAGCGTGATGAGCATGATCGGTCTCGTCTCTGGCTCGTTGTGGCGCCCTGATCCCATCGAGCCGGTCGCGCCGCTCAACCCGCATTCTTCGCCCGTGCTGCGCGTGGCGATGAACTCGCTCGAGAACGTGGGCCAACTTCCACTCCGTCGCTCGTGGCTCGTGGTGCGCGGCTCGGACGGAAAGAATCGCCCGCTCCTCGTGCAGGAAGCGCCCGCGATGACGAACTCGTTGGTGCGGTTGCTCCCAGACGGCGGGATGAGCGTGCGCTGGAGACTGCGCAACGACGCGCGTTGGAGCGACGGCTACAAGATGAGCGCGGACGATCTGGTGTTCTCGCTGGAGACCTCGGTCGATCGCCTGCGCAAGAAGATCGAGCGCATCGACGAGCGCACCGTGGAAGTCACCTACTCGGAGCGGCACTCGGAGTTCTTGAACGGCTTCACCATCTTCCCGAAGCGAGCTGCGCCCTTCGCAGCTGACGGAGGACGCGACGCGCTCAACCAGGCGAACCAGGAAGGTCAGCTCTCCACCAGCGGCCCGTACGTGGTGAGCGAGTTCGAGAAGGGAAAGAAGCTCACGCTGATCCGCAACGACAAGTACGTGGCGATGAAGCCCGCGTTCGAGAAGGTCGAAGCGAAGGTGATGGATCCGGTGGAGGCCGCGAAGGCGCTGCTCGCTGATCAGCTCGACGTGATCCCCACGCTCACCGCTGACAGCTACGAGCTGCTCAAGAACCAGAAGGGCGTGCGCGTGCTCGAGCAGCCGGGAGATCTGCTCTGGGTGATCGTGCCCAATCTCACTTCGCCGCCGTGGGATTCGATCGACGCGCGTCGCGCGCTGCTCTCGGCGATCAATCGCAACGCGATGGTGAGCGCGCTGGCGCCGGCTCCGTCGCGCGTGGCGTGGGGTTGGCGCGCGGGCCCCGAGCTGGCGCTGCCTCGCGCTGAGCCGCTCACGGTGACCAACGTGAAGCTGCACATCGCGAAGATCCGAGCGAAAGGAGAGACGCACGAGCTGCTCTCGCAAATGATCGTCGACGATCTCGCGAAGGTGGGCATCACCGTGGAAGTGGTGCAGGTCGATCAGCTCAACCAGCTCGTCTCTCGCGGTGAGTTCGAGGGCCTCGCGTTGATCTCTCGCGACACCACTTCTCCTTCGCGCTTCATGAATGTGGCGACTCCGAGTGGCAGGCCTGATCTCTCGAAGCCCGCCGGCCCGCACTTCGACGCGGAGATGGTGGAGAAGTGGGAACGCTTCGACACCTCTCTCTATGCAGAGCGGCGCACCGCGCTCGAGGTCTCGCTGGAGAAGGCCTGGTTCTCGCGGCTGCCGATGTTGCCGCTGGTGCTCACCTCGCGGCTCGCCGCCGTGCGCGCGGAGCTGCTGGGCCCCGATTGGGGTGTGGCGGATTCGCTCTGGTGGAACCTGCCCGAGTGGCACCGGGAGCCGAACGCAGCGCCTGCGTCGGCGGCGCGCTGATTCTTCGTTCACGGAACTGGCACCTGCGATGCACTGAAGCAGGTCCATGACTCTTCAAGATCTTGAGGCTGTCGAACTCGAGTCGATCGAGCGCTCTCCCCGTGCCGCGCTTCAGTACTGGCCGCTCGTGCCGGTGATTCCGATCGCCGCGGGGATCGCGCACTTGCTCGCGCGCCCGCGCTCGTGGTCGCGTGGCGAGAAGGTCGCGCTCGCGGTCGCAGGTGCGGCAGTGGGCCTCAATCTCGTGGGGTGGCAGCTCCGCCGTTTGCGTACCCCCGCGGCGCCGTATGAGCTGCTCGCTTCCGCGGGTTCGTTCGAGCTCCGCAAGTACCCGGCGTTGATCGTCGCGCAGACGCGCGTGAACTTGAGCTTCGACGCCGCGCTCAAGGAGGGCTTCGGCCGGCTCGCAGGTTTCATCTTTGGGAAGAACGCGCGCCACGAGCGCGTGTCGATGAGCTCGCCCGTGGTCGCTCAGCACGAGGTGCTCGACATGAACGCAATGTCCACGGTGGAGAACGACGCTGGCTACACGGTGTCGTTCATGATGCCGCGCGATCTGTCGATGAACGAGCTGCCGATTCCCGAGGACGATCGCGTCACCCTTCGAGAGCTGCAGCCGCGCAAGCTGGTCTCGTTGAGCTTCCGGGGACGCTCCGATTCCGAGCGGGTGCGGCAGGTGACGAAGGAGCTGCTCGACACCGCGCGCGCGCACGAGATCGAGGTGCACGGCGAGCCGGCGTTCGCGGGTTACGACGCACCCTCCACCTTGCCCATCCTGCGGCACAACGAGGTCTGGGCTGAGGTCACTGAATCCTGATTTCCCTTGGAACGCTGCGCCTCGTCACCGCTTCGCGGCGCCGCGAGACGGCTCGCGTCATTTTCACGCCCTTGTGACTTGATCGCGCGCGCGGTGGCGGCCACTCTCCGGGCCCTCTCTCAACCCCGGAGTCTCTCCATGCCCCGCATCGCCAAAGCCGAAGTGAACCGTGCTCTCGAACTCGCCGCGATGCGCATCAAGGATGCGGGTGGCTCTGATGGCCGCGTTAGCCGCGCGGAGATGACCAAGGCGCTCAAGGGCCTCGAGGGTACCGAGAAGAAGCTCGCTGACGTCTTCTTCAAGTTCATCGATCACCGCGACTTCAAGAGCGGCGCGCAGGTGACCTCGTCCGATATCGATCGCGCGGTGAAGTACGCGAAGAGCACGATGATCGCGAAGTACGACCTCGACAACAACGGCCTCTCCGCGACCGAAGTGAAGAAGATGAGCCTCACCGGCAAGCTCGCCGTGTCGCTCGCGAAGGAGCTCAAGGCCGCCGCAGCCGCGCGCAGCCCGCTCGACGAGGGCACGCTCTCGGAGGCGCTCGACAAGATGACGATCTCGAAGGAGACCACCATCACCAAGCCGGAGCAGGTCGACGCGCTGCTCGGCAAGCAGATGATCGCGGCGTGCCACCAGTCGTCGTACACCGACGTGAAGACGGTCGCCGACGCGTTCGACGCGGTGGACCAGGGCGAGTTCGTGGTCCGCGAGGTGAAGGACAAGAAGACCGGCGAGATCTACACGCAGATTGATTACGGCGCGGGCGACAACACGTACGGCGCGTTCTTCAAGAAGGGCAGCGCGACGCCGATCGTGCAGATCCACGACGGCGATCTCGAGCGGATCTGAGCGTTACGACGAAGCGTGCCGGTCCTCCTCCAGGGTACGGGCCGGCGCCTTCGATTCTTCCGGGGCTG
>CBIHPJ010000196.1:0-12648 GCA_966211295.1 uncultured Myxococcales bacterium
GAAGACCTCGGCTCGACGAACGGCACCATCGTCAACGACGAGCACATCGAAGAGGTCCTGCGGCTGCGCAACGGTGACCTGGTGAAGATCGGGCGCACCGTCTTCAAGTTCATCGCCTCGAACAACATCGAGGCCGCGTACCACGACGAGATCTACCGGATGACCACGGTGGACGGGCTCACCCAGGTCTTCAACCGGCGCTACTTCGAAGATGCGATCGAGCGCGAGCTCTCGCGATCGCGCAGGTACACCCGGCCGCTGTCGCTGGTGCTGCTCGACATCGATCACTTCAAGAAGATCAACGACACCTACGGGCACCTCGCGGGTGATGCGGTGCTGAAGGAAGTCGCGCTCACCGTGCGCGCGAGGACTCGGCGTGAAGACGTGTTCGCGCGGTTCGGTGGAGAGGAGTTCGCGCTCTTGCTCCCCGAGGTCGATCAGAAGGGCGCGCTGCAGCTCGCGGAGAAGGCGCGCAAGCTGGTCGAGAAGCACTCGTTCGTGTTCGACGGTGAGGACATTCCGGTGACCATGTCGGCCGGAGTCGCGACGCTCATCAAGAAGAACGAGAACCCGGTTGAGCTGATTCGGCGCGCCGACGAGAAGCTGTACGAGGCGAAGACCGGCGGCCGGAATCGCGTCGCGGTCTGATTAGAAGATCCGCTCCCGGTGGCTGAGCATGTCGAGCAGCATCGCCTCGACCTGATCGCGCACCGCGAGGTTCTTGCGCTCCACCCAGGCGAGATCGTGCTCGGGCTCGGCGGGTGCGCCTTCCATCGAGATCGGTGAGGCGAAGCGAATGTGCCAACGCGCCGGGAGCGGGGGCAGGGTGATCGGCAGGTACTCCACGCCGAAGAGCCCGCCGGGGATCTTCCCGAGCAGCGGCATCGACTCCTCGCCGCCGATGATCGCCGCGGGGACGATGGGCACTCCGCTGCGGATCGCGATCTTCACGTAGCCGCCGCGGCCGAAGCGCTTGAGCTGGTAGCGCTCGCCGAAGGGCTTGGAGAGACCGTGGAAGCCTTCGGGGAAGACGATGAGCGGGCGGTCTTCCTCGAGCAGTCGCGTCGCGTTCTCGGGGTTCGCGCGCACGGCGCCGAGGCGGTTCGCGAGCACTCCGACGAAGGGCGCGTGGAAGATCTGATCTTCGAGGAGCCAGCGCGCTTCTTCGAGATCGGGCCGCTCACGGCGAAGCGCGAGGTACAGCACCGGGCCGTCGAGGGGCAGGGCGCCCGCGTGGTTCGCCACGATGATGCAGGGACCGGGTGGGAGGTGTTCGGCGCCCTCGACGCGCACGCGCCAGTACTTGTCGTAGAGCAGCTCGGCGAGGGGGCGGAGCGAGGTGGAGAGCTGCGTGTCCTTGCCCCAGCGATCGACCGTGGTGGTGCGGCTGGCGAGACCGGCTGAGACGCGCGCAGCGTTGAGGATGCCCTTGAACGCTTCGGTGACCGTGGGCGCAACCGCCGAAACCCCAACCTCCGACGCGCGCGCAATTTCTCCCTCTCCCGACGGGAGAAGGTCGGGGTGAGGGGAAGTCACCTCCGTAGGTGCGCTCGCATGCGGCTTCGGGTCGAACGAAACCGAAGGAGATGATGCGTGAGCAGTCGGGCCGCTGATTTCCTGCGCGGTCGGCGTGCTCGCGTGAGGCTTCGGATCGAAGGTGACCGAAGGTGACGCCGCGTGAGCGGTTGGCCCACTGAGAGGCCGCGCGGTCGGGGTGCTCGCGTGAGGCTTCGGATCAAACGTGACCGACGGCGAGGCCGCGTGCGCCGTGGGCCCTTTCAGTTGCTGCGCCGTCGGCGTGCTCGCGTGCGGCTTCGGATCGAACGAAACAGAGGGAGAAGCCGCGTGCGCCGTCGGGCCTTTGAGTTCCTGCGCAGTCGGCGCGCTCGCGTGCGGTTTCGGATCGAACGAAACTGAAGGAGACGAAGCGTGAGCAGTCGGTCCGGTGATCGGTTGCGCGGTCGGCGTGCTCGCGTGCTGCTTCGGATCGAACGAGACCGTCGGAGATGATCGGTGAGCGGTCGGTTGACTGGGTTGACTTGCCCTCACCCCGACCCTCTCCCGAGGGGAGAGGGGGGCGGTCGGCTTCACCGGAGTCGGCGGTGGCGTGAACTTCGGAGGCTGCTGCGGAGCGACCGAGCCACCCTTCGGCAGCGCCTCGATCTTCTCCATCACCGGCCGCCGCACCGGAGCCACGGGCTTGGGCTGCACGAGCTCAGGCGTCACCGGCAACGGCTCACGCGCCGGAGGAGCAGAAGGGGCCTGCGCCGAGACCTCACGCACGGCCGCTCCACGCGCGAACGGATCATTCCCCAGCGCCGGCGTCTTCGGCGGCTCCGCCTTCTTCGGGGGCGCCTTCTTGTTCGCCTTCCTGGCGTTCTGCTTCGGAGCGTTGGGATTGCGCGCGGCCATGTTCAGGATCTCCTCTCGCGCATCGACGCCATCGCATCGTGGAACGGCACTCGCGGCTCAAAGCCAAGCTGCTTCCTCGCCCGCCCCCCGTCAGCCACCCAGCTGTACCGCAAGAACGAGAGAAGCGGCACAGGCACCGACGCCACGCCCGCACTCTCCAACGCGACGATGGTCGCCCTCAGCAGCGGCCCGGGGAGCGGAAGGGTCCTCGCTCCTGCCAGCCGCGCGATCGTCGAGAACGGCGCCGTGGTGTCGCCCACCACGTTGAAGCTGCCTTCCGCCTTCGTGGTGAGGGCCAAATGCAGCGCCGTCACCGCGTCGTCCTCGTGAATCACTTGCCACAGCGGATCGAACCCCAGAATGGTGGGAACGAAGCCCGTGCGCAGCAACCGGGTGAACGGGTTGTCAGCCGTCTGTCCCACGATCGGCGCGAAGCGGAGCACGACCACGTGGACGTCTGGATTGCGCTTGGCGAACTTCTCGATCTGGTGCTCGACCTCGACCCGATCGGTCACGAAGCGCACCCCCACGCCCTCGAGCGGGTGCGTCTCGGTGCACACGGCCGGTCCATCAGCCCGCGCGCCGTAGAGCGCCGTGAGCGAGGGAATGATCAGGCGCTTCAGGTTGCTCCCCTGCGCGGCGGCGAGCACGTGCATGGAGCCGATCACCTCGAGCTCGTGCGCGAAGGCCGCGCGGTGCACGCGCGAGTTCACGAAGGCGAGGTGGAAGAGCGCGTCGAGGCGCTGCTCCTTGAAGGAGTTGGTGAGCGCGGCCTCCATGCCGGGGCGCGTGAGATCGATTCGCACGAAGGAGCACTTCTTCGTGAGCGCGGGCGGGTGCGCGATGTCGAACACCACGATCGAGTCGACGAGTGGATCGGCCTCGAGCCTGGGCAGGAGGCCGCGACCCAGGTCCGACGAGACGCCTGTGACCCCCACGCGCATGCCGCGCACGTAGCCCAATCACACGATGCTTGAAAGGAACGGAAACGCGGGTCACGGTTCAGGAATGCGTTGGCTCGTTCCACTCGTGCTGCTGGGTGCGCTCCCTGTGAGCGCGCACGATGCCGACGTGATCTACGTGCTGGTACGGCACGGAGCGCAGCCCGACTTACTGCAGGAAACAGTGACGCTCACCGGCGCGTCGCTCGCGCTGTTGGCGCCGCTGGATGCTGATGGAGATCAGCTCCTGTCGCAGGGAGATCTCGACGCCAAAACCAAGGCGCTCAAGGCCGGCTTCTGGGACGAGGTCCCCCTGACTGCGGCAAGGCAGCCGTGCCCGCTCGTCGATGCGAGAGCATTCCTTCGAGAGGGCTTCGTGGAATTGCAGGGTGAGTTTCGTTGCTCGCCCGAGGGTGAGCTGCGGCAGGACTTCAAGATCCTCCGTGTGCTGCCCACGAATTACCGCGTGGTGCTCGGCAGCCAGCTCGATGGCGAAGGGCAGGGCCGCGGCTTCGCGCAGGGATCGTTGAGCACCATTCCGATCCCCAGGCCGGTGCCCGCGGGGGCGTGGGATGTGGCGGCGTTTCGCCGTGGGATCGATCAAGGCGTGCAGCGCGGACTCTCTGCCGAGGTGCTCGCGGCGCTCTTCGCGGTGCTGTTGACGCTCGGCGCCTGGCGCAAGGGGCTGATCGCCGCTGGGCTGATGCTGGTCGCCGTCATCGCAGCGAGCTTCACCTCGTTCCCCTGGTGGCCGCCGACGATTCTCCTGCTGATCATCGCCGCGGCTTCGGCGTGGAAGGCGCCTCCGATGATCGTGCCGGTGCTACTCGGGGTCGCGGTGGGCGTGCGTGAAGGGGGCAGCACCTGGCCAGAGTCGCTGGGCCTCGGCCTCGGCAGCGCGCTGGTCTTCCTCTTCGCGAGCCCCGTCGCGATCGCGCTTGGGGTGATGCTCCAGCGACGGGCGCTGGCCTTGAAGCGATTGCGCTGGCTCCCGCTGGCGATCGCGTGGATCGCGGTGGCGGCGCACCTACGGCTTTCGTGGTGACCCTCGGGCGCGCTTGGGTAGATTCCGAGGTCTATGGCCAAGGAGTCGTACAACGATCTCATCTTCCAGCTGGGTGACCTCGCGCGCGAGCACCTCGCGGATGCGAAGAACCCGCTGCCCACCATGGAGAACGTCTTCGCCCAGGAAGACACCGTGGTGGCGCTCCGTGATGCAGTCGCCGCGATCGAAGAAGAGCTGAACCAGGAAGACGCGAACTGGCAGGAGTTCGTCGACGGCCAGGAAGCGGAGAAGGAAGAGAAGAAGGCCATCGTGAACAAGTGGCGCGGCGCCGTGATCGGCGTCGAGGGTCGCTCGCGCGACATGAAGAAGAAGCTGTCGTCGATGAAGGCCGCCTTCCGCTACCAGAAGGACTCGCTCAGGCGCGCCGAGGCGACGCACAAGGACATGGAGCTCCGCGAAGGTCACGACGTGCGGAAGATCAATCTTTCGCGCGAGAACCTGAAGAAGTCGCGTCTGGTCATCATGCGTGAGCAGCGCGGCATCGAAGAGCTCGAGTACGACTTCAAGCAGGTGCTCACGCCGCGCCCGGGACAGCAGGGCGCCGCCGGCATCCTCGCGCACGCACGCATCCTCGAGATGGAGGACGAGTACGAAGAGCGGGAGCACGATCACAAGACGCGCATGAAGGAGCTCGACGAGGCGATCGCCGCGAAGGAAGAAGAAGTGAAGGCGGCGGAAGAAGAGCTCGACGGCTGCCTCTTCGATCTCGGTGAGGAGTGCTACGCCGAGCGCATTCCGCACCCTGAGCTGAACCCGCTCTACGCGCGCATCGACAAGGCGAAGTAGCGGCCGGGGAGAGGGGCGAGCGAATCAAAAACTCTGATTCGCAAAATGAAACACCATCCAGGTGGGCGAAGCTCCAGTGGGATCGATCACGATCGCACCGTCGTTCTGCCGCCCGTTCCGGTGAATCAGATGCGAGCTGGCCGCGGTCGCGCCTCCGCTGCTCGTTGAATAGACGCTGAGCGGAGCCCCGACCGGAATCGCCTCGTACACCCGCTGTGCGACCTGGGCGAGCGGGAGCGGTTCCCAGCCGCCATCGCTGTGCAGCCCCATCGTCGGGTAATCGATCGAGACGCCCGTGTGCCAACCCTCCTCGTAGGCCGGAGGAGGCAGTGGAGCGGTGAGCGTGCGCACGCGCAGCAACGGATCTCCGAAGGTCGACTCGAGATTCACCACGAGGCGCTGAATGCCTCCGTCGATCGAGACCTGGATCACGAGGTGGTCATCGTTCGGCAGGGCGCAGATGAGCCAGTTCGGGGGAATCACCGCGGTGACGGTGCCATCAGCGCGACCGAACGAGTTGGTGAACGCCGCTCCGAAATTCGCTGCGCACGTCATCGCCTTGAACCCGGCGTCGATGGAGTCCATGGGGCCCGCGTCCGGCTCACCCGCGTCAGGCATCTCCATCACGACGCCTGAGTCCTCGACCGGAGGAGCAGGAACCTCACAAGCAGCGAGCACGAACACGAGGGGCCACAGACGCATGCGCGCCTCGTAGCTCGGGGTGAGCGTTAAGAAAACCTTGATGGCCCGTCGCGTCCTGCCCCAGTCGCATTTCGGCGCCACCTCGATTGCAGGTCGTTACTGTCGCGCCCCTATGAAGACACGCGCCTGGGCTGCCCTTGCTGCTGACAAAGAACTGGTCCCCTACGAGATCGATCGCCGCGACGTCGGGCCGAACGACGTGCAGATCGACATTCTCTTCTCGGGCATCTGCCACTCGGACATTCACCAGGCGCGAGGAGAGTGGGGCGCCTCGACGTTTCCCATGGTGCCAGGGCACGAGATCGTCGGACGCGTCACGGCGGTCGGCGCGAACGTGAAGAAGCTGAAGGTGGGCGAGCTCGCGGGAGTGGGCTGCATGGTCGACTCCTGCCGCACCTGCAATCCGTGTGGCCACGGCGATGAGCAGTTCTGCGAGAAGCGCCCGGCGTTCACGTACAACGGCACCGAGATGGATCGAAAGACGCCCACGTACGGCGGCTACTCGAAGCAGATCGTGGTGACCGAGCACTTCGCGCTGAAGATTCCGGATGGGATCGAGCTGAGCGCTGCTGCTCCGTTGCTGTGCGCGGGAATCACCACGTATTCGCCGCTGCGTCAGTGGAACTGCAAGAAGGGCGATCGCGTGGGCGTGGTCGGCCTCGGTGGCCTCGGGCACATGGCGGTGAAGCTGGCCGCGGCGATGGGCGCTGAGGTCACGATGCTGAGCACTTCGCGCTCGAAGGAAGCGGATGCGACGCGCCTCGGAGCGACCTCGTTCGCGCTGACCACCGAGAAGTCGACCTTCAAGACGCTCGTCGGAAAGTTCGATCTCTTGATCGACACGATCTCGGTGACGCACGACATGAACGCGTACCTCGGGCTGCTGCGGCCGTACGGAGCGATGGCGATCGTCGGAGTGCCTCCGAAGCTCGAGGTGCACCCGTTCTCGTTGATCTCCGGAAATCGTCGGCTCGCTGGCTCGAGCATTGGCGGCATCCGCGAGACGCAGGAGATGTTGGACTTCTGCGCGAAGCACAAGCTCGCGGCCGATGTCGAAGTGATCCCCGCGGCGAAGATCAACAACGCGTACGAGCGCATGCTGAAGAACGACGTGCGCTACCGCTTCGTGATCGACGCAGCGACGATCTAGTGACGAACTGACCAACTGCCTCTCCCCGCGGGGGAGAAGGCTGTCCCTCAGGGCACCCCGTTGCCGCGAAGCGGAATGAGCAGTGTCTTCGAGCCCGCGGTGACGGTGAACTCCTGAGTGACCGCGCCGGTCGATGCCGGAGAAAAGCGAAGTCGAAACGTCGACGATCCAGGGACGAGGTCGAGACTCGGCCGAGTCGCAACGTCCGGCGTGGTCGCGCTCACGAGCGTGAAGGGATCGGCGACTTGAATCGCAAGCGGATCGAACGAGTAGTTCACGATCACGATCTCGCGTTCGTGGGTTTCGCCAGACGGAACGTCGCCGAAGTCGAGCTCCGGTGGGCCGGTGAGGACTGAGGCGACGCCATCTCCGAGAAGGATCGCCGGAGGGAAGTCGGGGCAGTGCAGATAGTTCGTGTACTTCGCGTCGAGACGTTGAAAGCCGAGGCTCTGGGGCGAGAACTGAAGCTGGCCGGCGTCGGTTTCGGAGAAATCACCAGAGAGTCCCGTGAAGCGACTGGTGCCGAGCGTGCGACTCGAGCCCACTTCGACGCCGCCAAAGTCGAATCGCGGAGGAAGATCCACGTCCAGGGTGAGCACCACCGCCGAAAGCATGAAGTGGATTGGTTGCTGGCCATCGATCTCGACTCTGAGCGTTGCCTCGAAGGGCTGAGTGAGCCCGCCGATCGGGTGGAACAGCAGCTCGATCGTTCCGTCCTCCGCGGGAGCCAGTGATTCAGGGGCGCTGACCACTTCCATATCCGGAGACATCGAAGAGACGCGGATGCGAGCCTGGCCCAGCCCCACGTTTTGAATTTGCAGGGTGTCCTTTCTGAAGCAGCTCGCGAAGACCCAATCGATTGCGATGCTGTCGCCGTCGCGAAAACTGACTGCCGATCCGGTCTGGTCGCGCGAATTGATCCGAAGGTCCGGAGCCACAGGCAGTCGCGCGGGTGGCTCGCAGCCGACGAGGAACAAGAGCGCGAGAGGGACCGCGAACCGCATGCGTGCACCTTGTCCGCGCGTCGCCGAATGGTCAACCGGTGCTACACCCGCCCGGGATGCTGAGCGCCGCCGAGGTCGAACAGCTGGGAACCCAGGGCTACTTCACGCGGCCTTCTTTCCTCGGGCTCGAACTGGCACAGCGAGTGCTGCTCGAAGCGCGGAACGTTCCTCTCCGTCGAGCAGGAATTCGTCGCAGCGCCGAGCTCGACGACTCCGTGCGTACCGATGAGCTCGCCTGGCTCACGCGCGAAGAATCCAAAGGTGCCCTCGCAGAAGCCGTCGCTCGCTTCGACGCGCTGATGAACGAGCTCAACGAGTCAGCGTGGGTCGGCCTGCGCACGTTCGATCTACAGCTCGCGCGCTACGCCCCCGGCGGTCACTATGAGCGCCATCGCGACGCGTTCCCGGGCCAGGACAACCGTCGCATCACCGCGATCGTCTATCTGAACCCCGAGTGGCGGCCCGAGCATGGAGGGCAGCTGCAGCTCCACGTGACGCCTCCGCTCCAGATCGAGCCCACGCTCGATCGTCTCGTGGTGTTTCGTTCTGAAGTCGTGGAACACGAAGTGCTCCACGCTCACGCCGAACGCTGGGCGCTGACGGCCTGGTACTCCGCGCGAGTGGCTCCATGAACCATTGTGACATCCATGGCCTGGCTTGGAGCTGGCTTTGAGGCCCTGAACGATGCGCTGCGCAAAGCGCCGAGAGTGCTGTCACTCTGTCAGCTCAATGGGCCCGAGGCGTTCGCCGCCTTTCAAGAGCGCCTGAAGGCGGACCTTGCGCATCTCGTTCACGAGGAGACGAAACGCGCCGCGCTGCTGCGAATCCTCGAGCGTGATCCGCCGACGCCGCAGGCGTTCAAATCGTGGCTCGATGCGCACGCTCGCGAGAACTGGCGCCGCGTCGATGACGTCTGGTTCGAGCAATCGCCCTCGACCTGGAACGTCGCGAGTGCCTTCGCGACCGCGTGGTTCGACGCGGGAGAAGCCGAGCTCCGGAGAAGAGACTTCTCATACGCGATTTATTCGTTTGGCCAGGCGCTCGAGCAGGTTCCGGATTTTGCCGTGGCCGCCGCTCAGCTGAAGGAGGCGAACGATCAGCGCGATGCTGGCCCGTGGTTGGTCATGGAGCACGACAGCTACGCGCGTGAGGACAATCGCGTCGCTGAGTGCGCGAACAGAGCTGAAGCCGAGGCGCGCGTGAAAGAGCTCAACGCGCGCGGAGGAGCGCACCACTGGTGCACCGCGACTACTTGAGGTTCTCCCACGCGCCGGTGCCGGTGGCCCATGCGTCGATCCATGCCTTCAGATTCGTTCCGCCGTCGGGGCTGGAGACCGGCGCGCTGATTCCTCCGTCCGCGAGCACCACGCCGTACTTCTGCATCATCACGTGCTCCTGCCCGGCGAGGCGGAAGTAGCGCGCGTTCGATGTCGCCTCGTACTGGCTCTCAACCATCACCAGGTTCGCCGTGTACGTGCCGTACGAGGGATTGAGCCAGCTGTTGGTGTTGCCGCCTGAATAGAAGAACCGGGTGATCACCGCGTCCTGCGAGAACGCGAGGAGCGCCACGCGCGCCGACGGATCAGCGTCGATCTGGTGCTGGATGATCTGCGGAAATCCCGCATCGCAGTTCGCGCAATTCGCGGGCAGCTGCAGGTTCCACTCGGTCGACCACGTCGGGAAATACGTCGTCTGTAGCATCGGCGCAGAGTCCGCGAGCAAGTGCACCTTCGCCTCGGGGAACGCGGCGCGAACACGCGCGACGTTGAGCGATGCTCCGTAGCCGCCGCCGCTGATGCCGGTCAGGTAGATCACTCGCACGCTCGGATGCCGCGTGCGCAGGTACGTGAGGTACGCGTCCATGTTCGTTCCGCCCGCGAAGTGGTGCGTGAGCGCGACCGGCATGTCGAAGAGCTGCGCTTTCTTGTGGTACGTGCGCGTCGCGTCGCCCGCATGCAGATCTCCGGTGCAGTAGGGCACGTACACGTACGTCGCGTTCTTGAGTGGGTTCTCCGCGCGCCTCGCGAACAGCAACGAGTTCTGCACGCTCGCGAGATCCGCCGTCCACAATCCGCCGCCGTCTGCAGGGAAGGGATCGGGGTGCTCCACGTTCACCGCGAGCGGCTTCGTGCCTCCGCTGTCGTCCCACGCGCAGATCGAGTCGCTGCCGTAGTTGCAGATGGGTCCCCAGCGGAAGAGTGAGGGGTGGCAGGTGCCGTTGTTCCAGCACGCGCCTCCGCCTTGCAGGAAGATCATCAGCTCGTCAGCGGATCCTTCGTTGTAGCCAATGCCTGCCTGCGACCCGAGCGCGCACTGGCTCCCGGGGATGCCGATCACGTTCCAGCCGAGATCCGGAAGCACGCTCGCTCCCGCATCGCTCCCTGCATCCGCTGGCTCACCCGCGTCTGTCGACGTGCCCGCATCGTCTGAGCCCGCGGCCTCCGTTCCGCCCGCGTCGACGTCACCCGCATCGCTGACTCCACCTCCGCCGCCATCTCCACCGCCGGTCGTCGCGCCGCCTCCGCTGCCACCTGCTCCTCCGCCCACCAGTGGCCCCACGGGAGCAGGACCGCAGGCGACGAGGGTCACAAGCAACACCAAGAGCAAAGGCCTCATGGAAATGATGGACACAGCGCGAGCCTAAAACAGCAAGATGCCCTCAATGACGACTCAGGGGCAGGGCTGGTTCTCGAAGAATTGGAAGTGGTTGGCGGTGCTCGGAGCTCTGGGCGTCTCCTCGTGCTGCTGTCTTTCGGTCATGGCCCTCGGCCTTGCGGAGAGCGCGACGACTCCAGCCGCGCGGGTCGATTGCGGCACGCCGGGTCCAGGCGGCGTGGACTGCGTGATCAAGCGCACCGCTGGCGAAGCTGGCTTCGAAGCGTGCTGGGAACTCGCGATCACCTGCGCGAATCAAGGCGTGATGGTCGGCAGCGGCTGCGGAAAGGTCGCGCGCGGAGCGACGAGCGCGACCATGAACATGCCGGTCTCGAGCTTCTCGAATCAGGAGGGCTGTGACGCGCCGAAGTCAGGCGCCGTCGAGAAGCTCACGGTGGACGAACAGGACTGAGTTCAGTCCGGGAATCGCAGCACGCGGTACGGCCGGCTGACGCAGTCGGGGACATCGGATATGCGCTGCACCGTGGGCGGGGCCCAGCAGGTGTGCAGAATCAGATCGTTCTCATCGACCTGGCCAACGGGCTCGCGGTCCTCGAACAGGATCGCCACGTGACGTGAGCCGGGGAAGTGCACCAGATCTCCCGCGCGAGGCACCACGCCCTGCTTCAGCAGCGGCGCCTGCTTGTCGATCGCGTACGACGAGGTGTACTCGGCCTTCTTTCCGCTCCTGCGCCGCGCGTAGATGATCAGGTCCGCGCAGTCGGAACCGATCAGCAGGTCGCTCTGATTTCGTCCATCCGGCCCCGCGCTCCCGAAGATGTACGGAGTGTTCAGCAACTCGCTCGCAAAACCGATCAACGTGTCGTCGCGCCGCAGCGTGACTCGGTACACCTCGGGAGTGAGACCTCCGTACTTCGTGCTCGTCAGGCCCGGTGTGCTCAGCGTCGCGCCATCCTTCGTCACCGCCTCGACCCGATACGCCATCGTGCCCACGCCCGGCAGCTGCGGCACCGTCGCGAACTTCGTGGGCGTGATGTCCGCGGGGCAGGTGAGGTTGCCGTCGCACGCGGGCAGCGCGGTCTCGGAGTACGTCACCGGCTCGAAGTGAAACGAGGGCGTGGTGTTGTCGATCGCGCCCACCGTCGGCTCGATCTTGAACCAGTGCACTTCCTTCGCTTCGGCTCCTTTGAGCATCGCGTGCAAGGTCACCGACTGACCCTGCTTCGCGTAGACCCATTCACGCTTCGGTTTCGCTTCGCCGATGGATCCGTACAGCTCCAGCGAGGGCTTGGCGGCGAGGACCAGCGTCAGCAGGGCGAGCGACATGTCAGGTGAGACATTGCCGCACGAATAGGCGTTCCGTCACTCAGGGCTTCACGAAACGCCCTGCGAAGAGCACCGCCTGGGTCGCGTTGTCCTGGATCACGTAGAAGAACGGGCGATCGATGATCACCTTCTTCGGATCGGCAGGCTTGGAGATCCGCGTCGCGAACCCTGCGGCGGTGGCGGCCGCGGCGCGCGTGCCCGCCTCGCTCACGTCGATCCACGCCTCGTGGCGCAAGAACTGGAGGTACAGATCCTCGATGGAGCTGATCCCTGAGAAGTCGGCCTCGTCTTGCTTGAAGGCCTTCGTCATCCCGCGCGCCTCGAGCGCCGGACGGAGGTCGCGCTCGCTGCGGGTCTCGAACTTCGGCATCGAGAGATCGAGGGTGTTTAGCTCGAGGCCCTCGCGAACGTGGCTGAGCGCGGCGAGGTCGAGGCTCCCTTCCCACGCGCGGAAGTCGCCCTTCGGCATGATGATCAACATCGACAGCTCCCTCTCAGAGTAGTCGATCTCGACGGCCTGAAGCGCATCGGTCTCCATCTCGCGGGCGGCGACGCTCGGGTTCCGCATCAGCGATGTCTGCGCATCGCCAGACAGCCCGTGAAAGGTCGCCGTCGTGGTCTGCCTCGCGTCGAAGTTCGAAGCCC
>CBIHPJ010000197.1:0-12604 GCA_966211295.1 uncultured Myxococcales bacterium
TCGACGACGTGCACGATGCCGTTGCCCGCGCGCACCGAGGCGACAATCTGCGCGTCGTTCACGTAGGTCTTCCCGTCCTTCACGTGGAAGACCACGTTGCCGCCGTTCGCCACGCCGAGCTTCATGCCTTCCTTCATCATGCGCGTGTCGTAGACGGACACCGCCACGTGGTACTTGAGGATGTTCTGCAGCGCCTCCTTGCTCTCGGGCTTCACCAGATTGTCGAGCGTGCCCTTGGGCAACTTCGAGAACGCCGCGTTCGTGGGAGCGAACACCGTGAAGGGCCCCGCGTTCTGCAGCGACCGCACGTAGTCGGCCGCCTTGAGCGCGGTCACGAGCGTCGAGTGATCGCTCGAGCCCACTGCGACGTCGACGACCGTGGTGGGCTGCGCGGGATCTGCTGCGAGACCGATGGAAGAGAGAAGGAACGCTGCAACCAGGAAGCTTCGACGCATGGGGTGCCTTTCAGTTGGGGAACTGCGCGTCGGGGTGCTGCACGTTCCGTTCCCTCACAACGAGTAGGACAGCGCGATGGTGCCGAGCGGCTCGCCGTGCATCGTCATCTCGAGCATCAGCTCCCAGTCGCCCGACATGCTGAACACCGCGGAGCCGCGATACACGCCGTCGTCTGAGCGCGTGGGGCTGACGCTGCCCGACGAGCCGTGACCCATCGTCGGCATGTTGGTGGTGAGTTTGAACACCACGTCGTCGGCCGGCATGTAGCCCATGCCCTCGTGTTCCATGTGCGCGGTGACTTCGATCGCGTTCTGGCCGACGTGCGGAGTCGCGGGGAAAGAGACCGCGATCAGCACGTTCTCTCCATCGTGCGTGAGCAGCTTCGCGAGCGGCGAATCACCGACCGTGAGCACACCCAGATCAACTCGCTGCGCCAGGTCTTCGGGCTTCAACTTCACGTCGAGACCGAATCCAGCAGTGCCCGCCGAGGGGAAGATCAGCGTCCCTTCCCACAGCCCATCAGCGTTCGGTGCGAGCGACGGATCGTGCAGCGGACACGAGTGCTCGGGACGCTGTGCGAGCTGTGCGGAATCGACCACGGCGCCCTCTTCGCTCACTCGATAGAAGACCTGGTTCTTGCCCGCGACGAGCGGGCTGTTCGAGAACATCTCGACCTTCAGCCCGCCGCTGCTCGCCTTCGCGAGCGACGTCAGACCCATCGGCGCCGTCATCGCGGCCGGACCGCACGCCAGCAAAGCGCTGCACGACGCGCTGATGAACAGTTGCCTAAAAGAACCCATGTCTGACTCCGAGGTTGAACGCCACGCGATCGGGGCGATTGTGTGAAACACCAACGCGGCCGAGCGCATCCGTGCTCACCGCGCTCAACAGCACCCAGTGCGGCGTCAACTTGAAGCTCGCCGAGAGCGTGCTGCTGAGTCCTGTCGACGACGAGTTCTCCACGCTCACGCCCTGAAGCCAGAGCGGGAACTCGTGCTCCAACCGCAACGCCGCCGCCAACGTGAGCCGATCGCCGAAGAGTTCTCGTCCCGCCGCGAGGCCGACCTGCAGCCCTGGGCCGAACGTCTGTACTTGCTGAGTGTCCGCACGAACGAACGGCGCAGAGACCACGCCCGCCGCGTCGAGGCGGATGAACCAGGGGAGCTCGAGGATCTCCGCGATCACGCCGAGGCTCGCTTGGAAGGCACCGCGTCCGGTCGCGGAGGCACCGAGGACATCGGTGGCCTGCTCAGGCCGACGACCGGTGGGGCCGACGACCTGGGCGACCACTGCGATTCCGGGAAACCACTCGCGCTCGGCGATGCGCAGCGCGTCCCAGCGGATCGCGGCGGAGACGTCACCCACTCCGGTGCCCACGGTGCTGAGCCCATCACCCGCGGAACGAAAGCCGGTCACCCACGGCACGCGGGCGGAGAGCTCGAAGCGCTCACTCAAGCGGACGATCGCCCATGCCTCCACGCGCAGCTCGTCCTCGCGGACCTCGGCGGAGAGCGGCCGGAATTTCCCATACACGTCGAAGCGGCCCGTGCCTGCGAGGAACGAGGTGGAGAGGCCGGCGGCAGCGCTCTCCCAGGGCACCAGACGTCCATTGCCCGCGACCGACGCGGAGACGCAGCATGCAGCGGCTTCGGCAGCTCGTGGAATCAGCAGCAGCGGCAACAGCACGAGGGCTCGAGGAAGCCCCTCACCCCGACCCTCTCCCCGCTGGCGCAGGGAGAGGGAGACGGTGGGCATGCTCTTCAAAAGCGAGGACGCGACGAGCGACATGCCGATCAACGCGAGGCCGCCTGACGCGCCTGCGAGCGCGAGTCCGAGCTTGGTCATGCTGAACAGCTCGCAGAGCCGCAGGATCGCCGAGACGATGAGGGTCATGATTCCGGCGTCGTATACACCTCGCCACGCGAGAGGCTTGCCACCGAAACCGGGGATCATCCGACCCGCGAACCCGAGGACCAACAGGGTCACTCCGCCGAGGGTGAACGCGTGCCGAGTCGCATCGCGCAGCAGCGGAGGGGCCCACACGCCGAGCGCCTCGAGTCCGCGCCACGCGGAGAGCACTCCGAATACGGCGAGGAAGGTGAGCCCCGCCTGAATCGCGCGTGGCACCAGGTTGCCTTCGCGCTCGAGTCCTTCACCCGAGAAGGGACGAATGGTGAACCAGAGCACGGCGATCGCGGCCGCCGCGGAGAAGCTCTGGAGCGCCTGGAGCCACGACGCGTCGAACCACGGAGCCAACGCCGCCAGCAGCGCCGCGACTTGCCAGCCGATGAAGAGCCGCTGCTGTGCGCGCTCCGAGGGACGCGCGATGTGCAGCGTGCACACGCCCGCGCGGAAGAAGATCCCCCACAGCCACGATCCCGTGCCACCCATCAGCGCCATCGCCCACACACTCTCGAGCGGCACGAAGAGCAGCGGACCGCTCCCCAGGGACTGACCGGTGATCCACGCGAGCAGCACGATGGAAGCGAGGCACCACCACGCGGTGCCCGCGACGATCGAGCGATGCAGCGTCTCCACGTATTGCTTCGGAGCGTCACGCCAGAAATCGACGACCAGCTGCATCCACGAGGTGGCTGCCGCCGCGACTGAGACCGCTCCGATGAGCGAGAGCACGGAAGCACCGGGCAGGAGCGCGCCGAGCCGCCCCGCAACGAGAAGCCCCACCCCTCCAATTCCACTCCAGGTGAGAAACAACCGGCGCGCCCTGCTCGCGGGCCGCGCGCCGAAGAAACGCGGCGCCAGGTGCAGCGAAATACCGAGCGTGAACAGCCAGAGAAATCCAAACAGCTGCGCGAAGGCGTGCGCGCGATGGTGATCGAGCGGCACCGGCCGCATCGCCACGCGCAGGTTCCACAGATCGATCGCGCCCGTGAGCGCGCCCAGGGTGAGCGTGAAGCAGATCGCCGCGACGACGAAGGGCCTCCAGGGATACTGCGGCGCCTGCGGCATCAGTCTCATGACGCAGCTCCTTGCGCCCCCGCGCTCAGCGCCTCCTTCACCGCGGCGCGGCGACCCGAGACGAGGTGCCACAGCAACACCGCGGTGATGCCGAGCACGAACACGCCGAGCAGGTACGAGCCCGCCTGCGGCCAGCTGTGGGTGGTGAAGTTCGCGATCTGCTTGCTGCCGAGCACCGCGGGCATGAACCCCGCCACCTTCACGGGCGCATCGGGCTTCAGGTTATGGCCGAAGGTGTAGAGCATGTAGATGAAGCGCGCGAAGGCGAACCCGCTCACGTACGTGGTCATCACCACCAGATCGACGAGCGAGCTCACGTTGCCGATCGCCGCCACGCGCAGCGCGAAGATCAGCAGCGCACCGAGCGCGAAGGGCAGCCAGTCGAGATCACTCATCGCCTCGCGATCGAGCTTGTGCATGCCGATGTAGTGATTGAGGACGTTGATCTCCTGCAGGTGCTGGCCGTTGTTCCCGCCCTCGATCGTGTACGCGTAGATGTCCATGTAGAGGCCGCCCGGGTACTGCGGCGCCACCATGGAGATCCGCCAGAGCGGCTGCGTGAACGAGGCGCCCAGCGCGATCGCGGAGATCACGAGGAGCACGCGGCTGCGAGTCTTCAGGGGACGAGCGAGAAACGCGTAGAACTTGTCGAGATAGAGACGCATGCCGCGTCGGGACTGCAACCGGCTCGCCATTACCGCAGCCCGTTGGATCGCCTGAGTGGGGCTAATGCCGCCTGAGTCGCTGATTGACGGCGCTTCTCCGGCGTGTTCCAACTCGAAACATGGCCGAACAGAACCAGATCTCAGGCCCGTTCAACTGCGACACCCCGTTCGAGCGCGGAGGCGGTCTCTGCAAGACCTGTCGCCTGCTCTCGGAGACGCCCACCGGCCGCAAGTGCAACCGCATGGTCGCCCGCAGCCCGGCGATGAGCACGCTCCTGAAGAAGGCGGCGCTGGTGGCGAACGCGGACGCGTCGGTGGTGCTGAGAGGCGAGAGCGGCTCGGGGAAGGAAGTCGTGGCCCGCGCCCTCCACGCGAACAGCGCGCGGAAGATGAAGCCGTTCCTCGCGGTGAACTGCGCGGCCCTCCCCGCCGAGCTGCTCGAGTCGGAGCTCTTCGGCCACGCCCGCGGCGCCTTCACCGGGGCGAACGTGGCCCGGAAGGGCCTCTTCGAGACCGCCGACGGAGGCACGCTGTTCCTCGACGAGATCGCCGAGATGCCGCTCTCCCTGCAGGCCAAGCTGCTGCGCGCCCTGCAGGACGGCGAGATCCGCCGCGTGGGCGAATCGGAATCCGTGCACGTCGATGTGCGGGTCATCTGTGCGTCACACCAGAACCTGCAGCAGTGCGTGCGCGAGCGGCGCTTCCGCGAAGATCTCTATTTCCGCCTGAAGGTCTTCACCCTGGTGGTGCCTCCGCTGCGCGAGCGCACCGAAGACATCCCCGTGCTCGCCGGCATGTTCCTCGAGCAGGAGACGCCGGGCGGCAAGTTCACTCCGCGCGCGAACGCCGCGCTGCTCAAGTACCCGTGGCCTGGCAACGTGCGCGAGCTGCAGAACGCGGTGAAGCACGGCGTGGTGCTCGCCCAGGGCCAGGTGGTCGATGTGGAACATCTCCCGGAGGAGCTCACTCAGCCGGTGCACCTGTCGACCCCGGAGGAAGGCGGAGCGCTGCTCACGCTGGAAGAGGCGGAGCGCCGCCACATCCTCCGGGTGCTCGAAGCGTGTGGTGGTCAGCAGCTCGACGCCGCCCGGGTGCTCGGCATCGGGCGCACCACGCTCTGGCGAAAGCTGAAGGCGTATGGGCTTGAGACGGTCTGAACTGTGTTTCACCCTGAACCAAAGTGAAACACTTATAGGAGGACCTGCATCTATCAGTACGGGAAGACCTCTGGCACGGGAGTGGCAATGCCCCCCTCCGCACCGCCGCACCCGGAGAGTCCCCCATGAAGAAGAAATTGATCGGTTCAGTGGCTGGCCTGCTGATCCTCGCTGCGTTCGCCTATGGCTGTCAGAACGGAGGCGGCGGCACCGCCAACGCTCCGAGCGCAGCGGCGCAGTCGAGCGGCGGCCTCAAGCAGATCATGACGGACCGCAAGTTGAGCGAAGCGGACGTCGAGGCCGCGCTCCTCACCTACAAGCCCACCGGTCAGAAGGACGACTACGTCATCTTCGCGTCGGGCGGTCAGTCCGGCCAGGTGCTGGTAATCGGCGTTCCCTCGATGCGCCTGCTCAAGGTGATCGCGGTCTTCACTCCCGAGCCCTGGCAGGGCTACGGCTACGGCGGCTACAGCGACAAGGTCCTCGCCGGCGGCCAGCAGTACAAGGTCGGCGAGCGCATCACCTGGGCCGACGTGCACCACCCCAACCTCTCCGAGGCCAAGGGTGACTACGACGGCCGCTTCCTCTTCGTGAACGACAAGGCCAACGCCCGCGTGGCGGTGGTCGACCTGAGTGACTTCGCCACCAAGCAGATCGTGCCCAACAAGCTGGTGGCCTCCGATCACGGTGGCGCCTTCGTCACTCCCGACACGGAGTACGTGGTCGAGACCTCGCAATACCCCGCGCCGCTCGGCCGCGAGTACGCGCCGCTCTCCGAGTACAAGGAGAAGTACCGCGGCCTCGCGATGTTCTGGAAGTTCGACAAGCAGAAGGGCCGCATCATCGAGAGCGAGTCGTTCGGCGTCGAGCTGCCGCCCTACACCCAGGATCTCGCGGACAGCGGCAAGCTGACCTCCGACGGCTACGTCTTCATCAACAGCTTCAACACCGAGATGGCGACGGGCGGAATCCTCGAGGGCAATCCTCCCGTGGAGTCCGGCGCGTCGCAGAACGACACCGACTTCCTGCACGTGATCAACTGGAAGAAGGCCGAAGCGTTGGTGAAGGCCGGCAAGGCGAAGGACATCAAGGGCGTGAAGGTGCTCATGATGGACGTGAGCGGCCCCGAGAAGGTCTTGAGCCTGATCCCCGAGCCGAAGAGCCCCCACGGCGTCGACGTCACTCCTGACGGCGAGGACATCGTGGTCGGCGGCAAGCTCGACACCCACGCCACGGTCTACAACTTCAAGAAGATCCAGGCGCTGATCGAAGCCGGCACCGCCGAGGGCAAGGACCCGTATGGTCTCTCCATTCTCCCCTTCAAGGACGCGATCCGCGGCCAGGTGGAGATCGGCCTGGGCCCCCTGCACACCGTCTATGACGACAAGGGCTTCGCCTACACCTCGGTGTTCATCGAGTCGGTCGTCGCCAAGTGGGACCTGAAGGCCCTCAAGGTCGTCGACAAGCTGCCCGTTCACTACAACATCGGTCACATCCTCGCGGCCGAGGGCGACACCGTGAGCCCCGACGGCAAGTACGTGGTCGCGATGAACAAGATGAGCATCGACCGCTTCGCCAACATCGGTCCGCTCTACCCGCAGAACTTCCAGCTGGTCGGCATCGACGGCGCGAAGATGCGGCTGCTCACCGACATGCCGATCGGCATCGGCGAGCCGCACTACGCCCAGATGATCAAGGCGGACAAGCTGAAGCCGATGAAGGTGTACCCGATGGGCACCAACCCGCTCACCGACGAGAAGGACGAGTTCGCCGTCGAGCCGGGCAAGGAGCGCATCGAGCGCAAGGGCAACGTGGTCGACGTGTACATGACTGCGATTCGCAGCCACTTCACTCCTGACTACGTGGAGGTCGAAGAGGGCGACACCGTGCGCCTGCACCTCACCTCGATCGAGCAGGCCGAAGACCAGGTCCACGGCTTCACCCTCGACATGTACAACGTGAACCTCTCGCTCGAACCCGGCAAGCACGAGAACGTCACGTTCGTCGCGGACAAGCCGGGCGCGTTCCCGATGTACTGCACCGAGTTCTGCTCGGCGCTGCACCTCGAGATGATGGGCTACTTCATGGTGAAGCCGAAGAAGTAGCGCGCGCTCCCCTGCTCCCAATTCAATTTTCCCAAGGAGAAAGTCATGAGACGTGTGTTCGCTGTACTGGTCACGGTGTTGTGCTTCAGCGCGTGTGACGAGAAGAGAGCTGAAGCTGCACCGGTTGCTGCACCTCCCGCGGCGCCTGCTGCTCCAGTGGCCGCCGCGGAACCGGCGAAGACCGTCATCGAAGTGCCGCAGTTCGTGATCGGCACCACCCCCGAGGACATCAAGAAGGGCGAAGCGCTCTTCGCTGCCAAGGGCTGCGTGGGCTGTCACAAGATCGGCGGAGGCAAGTTGGTGGGCCCCGACCTCAAGGGAGTCACCGCGCGCCGCCAGGAGGACTGGATCAAGAAGATGATCCTCCGGCCCGAGGTGATGGTGAAGGAGGACGAGATCGCGAAGAAGCTCCTCGCCGAGACCTTCGTGCCGATGCCCAACCAGGGCGTCGATCCGAAGACCGAGCTGCCCTTCATCCTCTCCTTCCTGAAGAACGCGGAGAAGTGAGTCATGCACGCGCTCCTCGTCGTCGCCGTTCTCTCCAGCATCGGGCCGGTCGACCGTCCGTGTCCGAGCGGGGCGGCGGTGGCGCGGAGCGCGGAGCAGCTCTCCTCGCTGCTTTCGAGTGAGGAGAAAGAGGTGTGGGTCGCCGGCAAGCTCGTCGGTGACTTCGAAGCGAAGCGCGGGCTGTCGCTGCACGGATGTGAAGGCGCGGTGCTCGAAGGATCCGGCAAGGGCACCGTGCTCCGCTTCAAGGGCGACGACGTGCTGGTGGAAGACGTCGTCCTGCAGAACTCCGGAGTGCGCACCTCGTTCGAAGACGGCGCGCTCAAGATCACCGGCAAGCGCGCGGTGGTTCGCCGCATCACCGTGAGAGACACCCTGTATGGCATTGCGTTCGAGCAGTGCCACGAGTGCCGCCTGGAGGACTCCGAGATCTCCGGCAGGCCTCAGCTCGAAGAGAACGAGCGCGGCGACGCGGTGAAGCTGTGGGAAGCGCACGGCTCTTCGGTGCGGCGCGTCTCGGTGCACGGCATGCGCGACATGGTGGTCTGGTACTCGCGCCACGTCACCCTCGAGGACAACCACATCACCGGCGGGCGCTACGGCACTCACTTCATGTACGCGCACGACTCCACCGTGCGGCGCAGCGTGATGCGCGGCAACACCGTGGGGATCTTCGTCATGTACTCGGCGCGCGTGCTCGCGGAAGACAACGAGCTCTCCGGTGCGCGCGGGCCCGCGGGCATGGGCATCGGCTTCAAGGAGAGCGACGCAGTCACGCTCAAGCGCAACTCGATCGTGTCGAACACCATCGGCACCTATTTGGATTTCACTCCGCGCGATCCATCGCAGCCCGTGCTGTTCGAGGGCAACACCCTCGCCCTGAACGGAGTGGCGCTGCGCACTCACTCCAGCGAGCGCGGCGCGAAGTTCGTCGCGAACGACTTCCTCTCGAACGATGTGCTGGTGGAAGTCGACGGCAATGGCGACGCGCGCGGAGTGGAGTTCCAGAACAACTACTGGGCGACCTACGCGGGCTACGACCTCGATCGCGACGGCGTGGGCGACGTGGCGTTCCAGGTGAAGCAGGCCTCGAGCTCGCTCAGTGACGCGCACCCGGAGCTCAAATTCTTCCACGGCACCGCGGCCTTCGGGCTCTACGACGCGGTGGCGGTCGCGCTCCCCTACTTCGCCTCGCGGCTGCTGCTCGAAGACCTCCGGCCCGCGATTCACCCTCATCGGGAGATTCAGCGATGATCTCGATTCAGAACGTCAGCAAGACCTTCGGTCCGGTGCAGGCACTCGATGCGGTTTCGCTCGAGCTGCCGCCGGGATCTCGAGTGGCATTGGTGGGCACCAATGGCTCGGGAAAGACCACCCTGCTCCGCGCGATGTGCGGGCTGTTGAGAGTCGAAGGCCGCATCACCATCTTCGGCGCCGATGTGTCGAAGGAGCCCGAGCTCGCGCTCAAAAGCCTCGCGTCGATGCCGCAGATCGCTCCGCCGCTCGATGCGCCGGTGGCGGAGTTGGTGCGCGCGTTCTGCGTGTTGCGCAATCGTGAAACCTCAGTGGTCGCAGCACGTGCGAAGCGTCTCGGGCTGGATCTCGAGACCGTCGCGCGCACTCGAGTGAGAGATCTCTCGGGAGGCATGAAGCAGAAGCTGCTCGCGGCCCTCGCGCTCACCGCGGAAGCGCCGGTGCTGGTCTGCGACGAGCCCACCGCCAACCTCGATCCCGCGGCGCGGAGAGTGTTCTTCGAAGAGGTGCTCGCGCGGCCGTCGAATTCGATCCTCGTGCTCTGCAGTCACCGCGTGGACGAGGTGAAGCACCTGGTGGAGCGCGTGGTGCAACTCGATGAAGGCCGCGTGGTGAGTGACGCGTCGCTCTCGCAGACCCTCGCTCGGTTGAATGGGTTCAGAGTGGATCTGACTTTCCGTGAAGCTCCGGTGAGTGGCGAGGTGGCGACTCTCGCGGCGCGCGGCTTCGTGAGCTCAGGGCCGACTCGCTTCCACGGTGAGTTCTCCGAGGTCGACAAGGTCGAGGTGGTGAGTCGGCTGATGGCGACCTGGGGTCCGAGGCTCCTCGATCTCTCCCTGCAGGACGCTGATGGACTTCACGAGAGCGGGAAGATCATCCCGCTCAGGGCGGTGAACTCATGAAACGCGCACTGATGTTGATCCTCGTGATGGGTTGCAGCGAGGCGCGGCTCGAAGCCGTCGAGCCGATCTGGGGCAAACAGCAATGTGCTCACTGCGCGATGTTGGTGAGCGAGAAGCCTCCCGCGGCGCAGGCGGTGACCGCGGACAACAAGCGGCGCTTCTTCGATGACCTCGGCTGCATGATCGCGTGGGAGCTGCGTGAGAAGCCGCAGGTCACTGCGCGCTGGGTGCGGAATCCAGATGGATCGTGGGTGGATCCGAGCGCGACTCGCTTCGTGAGCCAGGCGACCACCCCGATGGACTTCGGATTTCTGCCTTCGCCCTCGGGTGACTCGGACTTCGAGCAAGTGCGCGCGGCGGTGCAAGAGAAGGTCTCACGCGGGAGGAATCAATGAAGTCGCCCTTCGCAGCGTTTCTTCGCCTCGAGCTCGCGGATGCACTGCGATCGAGATGGGTGGCCTTCGCGTCGTTGCTCTACCTCGGACTCGCGGGCGCGTTCATCTGGCTCGGTCTTCGGGAGTCGACGGTCCTCGGCTTCACTGGGCTCTCGCGCGTGTTGCTCAATTTGGCGAACGCGGTGCTGGTGGTGTTTCCGCTCGTGGTGCTGATCGGCACTCACTCCGCGGTCGTGCACGCGCGGACCAGCGGGTTCTGCGAGCTCATGCTCACTCAGCCGGTGAAGAGATCGACCTGGTTCTTCGCCTTGCTCACCTCGCGGCTGCTCGTGCTGGTGGGCCCGCTGATCGTGTTGCTCGTTGGGTGCTTCGTGGCCGCGGCGTTCGTCGAGCCTGAGCCGGGCCTCGCGTTCATCGGACTCAAGAGCCTCCTGGTGTGCGTCGCGTTGGTCTTCGCGTTCGTGGGGATTGGGTTGCTGATCTCTTCGCTCGCTCGGAGTGCGGAGCGCGCGATGGTCTGGGCGTTGTTGGTGTTCGTCGCGACCTCGGCGCTACACGACGTGCTGCTCATCACTGCGCTTCTGAAGACCGCGATTCCTCCGCAGGTGGTGTTCGGACTCGCCGCGCTCAACCCGAGTGAAGCGGCGCGCGTGGGAATTCTTGCGAGCGTGGATCCTGAGCTCTCAGTGCTCGGGCCCGTGGGGTTCTGGCTCGCGAACTCGATGGGTCCGTCGATCGCGCTCGCGATCGCAGTGGCGTATCCGCTCGCGCTGGGACTCGTCACCACCTGGCGCGCCCTGCGGCGCACTCAGTTCATGGATCTGATCGCGTGAGGTCCGCAACAGCCTCGAGGGGACGTGGGGCTGACCGATCTGGTGCGTTGCCCGACTTGAACAAGCCCTCGAACTCGCGGCGTGGACGCCCACGTGACGAATTCGGAGACCCGCGGGATGGGCGTACAGGCCCCTGTACGCTGGTCCCTCAGGTCGAGTTTTCGAGCGAAAGGAGCTCGAAGCGACGCTCAGTCAGTCACAGAAAGCTCGAGGTGAGGAGCTTGTGCGAACGAAACACGGCGCGCGAACCCCACCCGGCTGCTTCCCTTTGGGCTTTTGAACATCACGTGCCGAAATAGTGCAGAGCGAGTGACCGCTGATGCGGCGACGTACGGTGCTCGTACACGTAGACCGCCTGCCACGTGCCCAGGGTGAGCTGACCGCCACGCACCGGAATCGCCAGCTGAGTCTGCGTGAGCGCCGCCCGTACGTGCGCGGGCATGTCGTCCGGCCCTTCTGCGTCATGCGTGAATCGAGGATCTCCATCCGGCACGAGCTCAGACAAGAAACGTTCGAGATCCGAGCGCACTGAAGGATCCGCGTTTTCCTGAACGATCAAACTCGCCGACGTGTGCTTGATGAAGATCGTGAGCAGGCCATCGATCGCCGACTCCTGCCGCAACCACTCGCGCAGCGACGGAGTGACCGCGAACAACCCACGTCCCTTCGTCGGAACCACCATCTCGTGCAGCGCCTGACGCAGCTTCGTTGCCACGAGCGAACTCTATTCCACGACGTACTCGTCCGAGACGTCCTCCCCCTCTTCGGGTTCGTATTCCACGGTGTCTGAGCCACCGATGTCGTGCGGCTCTCCGATCGTCTGCGACTCGCCGATGTCTCGAGGGTTACCGATCGTCTCCGACCGCCCGATTGATTGACTCTCGCCCACGCCGTCACGCGCCTCATGGCGTCTCACCTCGATCGCCTTGAAGAGGTCCATCACGTAGTCCTTCGCGTAGCCGTGGAAGACCATCCACAGCAGCCGCTGCTCGGCGTGCACGAAGTCATCCGCCTCGAAGTAGAGCTTCGCCGCCTGGTACGCGACGGACTCAGAGTCACGATCTGCGGGATACAGCTCCAGGTAGAAGTCGATCGCATCGACGAGCCCCTGCTTCTCCACGGTGAGCGGCCACGGCTTGCCGTCGAAGCGAGGCTGCGACGATGGCTTCACCAACTGGTTTCGCGCCAGCACGTAGTCGTACGCCGCGTCCTTCGCGAAACGGCACTTTGGATCTGTCGCCACGCGCCGGTACTCGACTGCCGCCTCGGCGTAGCGCTCCGCCGACCAGAGCAACTCGGCGTAATAGAAGTGCATCTCCGAATCGTCGGGCTGCTGGAGCAAGTACTGCGG
>CBIHPJ010000198.1:0-12594 GCA_966211295.1 uncultured Myxococcales bacterium
CGCCGCCATCTTCGCGATCGAATCCGAAGACGCCGCGCACAGGTCGCGGAGAGATCAGCGGATCGTTGATCCACGTGTTCCCGTTGTTCCGCATCACGAACGCGCCGCCATCGGACGCGCTGCCCGCCGCCCACGCGCGCCCGCTCGCTGAGACCCAGGCTGCGTTGAAGTCCACCGCGGGGCTGAGCTCGGTGAGCGTGCCCGCATCTCCGTCGAACATCGCGATGGTGCCGCGAGAGCCCGCCGCCACGTAGCGCGTCCCTCCGTCACCCAACATCGCTCCGTGCACTGAAGCGAAATCCGCGTTGCTGGGAAGACTGTCCTGCCACCAGTTCGCGCCGTCGAAGTAGCTCGTCGCGCCGTTGAGCCCCGCGACCCGGACGTCTGAGCTCGAGAAACCCCACACCGAAACCTGCGCGCCGCTCGCCACCGTGCCGCTGAGCACGAAGCCGCTGAGCCCATCAGGAGAGAGCGTCAGCTCCGCGCTCTCGCGCCGCGCGAAGAAGTAGCCCGCGTCGGGGTTGCCCCACGCGCCGGTGTAGCGCCCCGCGAAAGCACCTCCTCCGAAATCGCCCGCGTCCGGCTCGCCGTTCGAGAGGGAGATGAACTTCGAGTCGTCTCCGGTGAGCCACACGCGTTCCGCGTTCTCCGCGTAGCAGCTGAGCAGCTGCACCGTGTTCCCCAGCTGAAAGTCCTTCGACGTCCACGCCGGAACTCCGTCGGTCACGCTGCGCTCCAGCCACTTCACCTTGCAGGTCGGGCACGCCGAGCCGTTGTCGATGCCGCCCACGGCGTACATCGCCCCCGGAGAAGAGCCGCAGATCGCGTTGAACGACTGGCCACGCGTGGGCCGCGGCGTGCTGCGCCAGGTGAGCCCTCCATCGAGCGTCACCACCGCGGTGGAACCCGAGGTGCCCACCAGCAGCAGCCTCGGACCCGGCAGCGCCGCGCCCGCGTTCCATTGACCGGGCTGCACTGCGAAGCGCGTGAATTGATCAGCCTCGTCGAGCCACGCGAAGTCGAGCGCGTTGCTGAGCGCGAACACGCCGCCATCTCCGCGCGCGAAACCGGTGGTGGTGAAGCCCGCGTCGGTGAGCTCTCTCCAACCGCCGTCGGGATCTCTCTGCACCAGGTTCGCGCGATCAGCGGCCGAGCCACCGAAGAGCAACCCATCGCCGCGGGGCGTCGCCGCGAGGGTCTCGGTGAGCGGCACGGTGTCGAGGCGTTCCCAGTTGCCAGTGGAGCGCGTGAAGAGCTCGTTGCCTCGAGTGACCGCGTACACGCCACCCGCGGAGTCCGCGAACACCTCCACCACTTCCTCCACCGAGGGGAAGGTCTCCAGCGTCCAGCGCGAGAAGGGATCGATCTCCGCCGCGCGGCTGAGCAGCTTGCCTTGTGGGCCCGCGGCCAGGGCGCCACCGTCGCCGAAGCTCCACACCGTGCGCAGCGGATTGGTGAAGCCCGCGAGCGTGCCTTCGCGCTCCCAGCGAGTGCCGTCGTAGTGGAGGATCACTCCGCCGCTGCCCACCACGAAGACGTCGTTGTTCGCCGTGCCGTGAATCGCGAAGAGCTCCGCACCGGGAGGCGCGGGCACTTCCTGCAGGCGCGAACGATCTCCGTCGAAGAACACCACCACGCGGTTCTCGCCGACGAACCAGGTGCGCCGCGCGTCGAGCCGCAACGCCGCGTTCAGGTTGAAGCCCTGCGGGAGCGGATTTTCCCAGCACCACCCCTCCGGCGTGCACAGCGAAGGCACGGCGCAGCGATTGGGCTCTCTCAGCCCGCACTCCTGCCCTGCGGAACATGGGTGTTCGCACTCGTGCTCCTGGCCGCAGCCGTCGTCGACGAAGCCGCACTCCACCGCGGCGCAGACCGCCGCCACGTCGCGCGGCACGCAGGGCTCACCACCGTCACTCGGCGGCCGGCAGAAGTTGTCGCTGCCGCACACGTAGCCTGCTTGCGCGCAGGTTCCGTTCGACTCGCAGCGATAGAGGACGTTGGACGGAAGAGGGCAGCCCAGAAGGACGAGTACGCCCGTCGCGATGAGTGCCCGCATCGCGCGCGACTCTATACGCGGCCCAGCACCTTCTCGAACGCTTCCTTGCGGAGGCGCGCCTGCGTCCTGGTGCCGAAGGACTCGAGGCCGATGGCGTTGCCGCTCCTGGTGACTGCCACCAGCCGGTACTCCATCACGATGCGACTGCCGTAGTCGTCGCGCTGCTCGTGGGCGTGGTCGGTGACCTCGAAGGCCTCGAGCTTGTCGAGCGGGATGTGGAAGGAGCGTTCGTCTCTCAGCGGCAATTTCCAGCTGGCGGTGATTCCCTGGCCCTTCTTCACCTCGACGCTGCACGCGGAGAGCGCCGCGCTGGTGCCGACCGCGGCGATGCCGGTGCCGATGGCGGTGAAGGCGAGCGGAATGAGCTTGAAGGGCAGAGGAATCGGGAGCCGCATGAAGCCCGCGCCCACCGTGGCGAAGACTCCGCCGAACGCGGCGGTGGCGCCTCCGACCACGCGCGAGCCCGCGGTGGGACCGGTGAGCTTGATCGACTCGTCGGTGCTCCCGGCGAGATCCATGCGAGTGCAGGGCGGTGCGTCGAACCACTCCATGGTGCGCTCCTCCTCTTCGTCAGAAGAACTCGAACTCGTCCACGGCGACGAATTCAGTTCTCATCGGCCTCATGAAACTTCCTGCGCTCCCCTTCACGCTCACCGACTGGTCCGCGGTCCCGGCAGTTGAACACAAGGGAGAGACCGGCACCTCGTTCTGGCGCACCTTCACCAACGGAGATCTGCGGGTGCGAATCGTGGAGTACTCGCCCGGTTACCTCGCCGATCACTGGTGCGATCGAGGCCACGTGCTCTTCGTGCTGGAGGGCGAGCTCGACACCGAGTTGCGCGACGGCCGCACCTTCAAGCTGAAGGCGGGCATGAGCTACACGGTGTCCGATCACGGCGACGCCGCGCACCGCTCCCGCACCGCGACCGGCGCGAAGCTCTTCGTGGTCGATTGACTTCGCGGATCGCGCGCCGTACACGCCGCTCCGTCGTCGGTAAGGGAACCCGGTGTGAATCCGGGACTGCCCCGCAGCGGTAAGCAGGAACGAAAACCGTCAACTCGAAGCACTGGGCGCCATGGGGGCACCTGGGAAGCGACGGTGAGTAGGAGCACTCGCAAGAGTGCGCGCCTGTGAGTCCGAAAACCTGCCAGCGATGAAGTATCCACCGGCTCCGAGGGGAGCGCGTTGGGCGGATCGCTGCAGCGCTCGCTCCAGGTCAGCTCCGTCACACGCGTCTCAACTCGTTCAGCCAGAGCGCGATCCGAGGGGATCGTGTCGGAGATGAACGTGAAGACGATTCAGCAGTTGATCAGTGCAGCGTGCGCCGTGGTGCTCCTCGGTTGCCCCGGTCCCATGATGAACACTGACGCAGGCACGGGCGGAGGCGGCGGCACCGTCACCGGCGGCGGCACTGGAGGCGGCGGCGAGATGGGCGGTGGCAGTGGCGGTGGAGCGATGGGTGGAGGCGGAGGTGGCGGCGCGACCGGCGGTGGTGGTGGTGGAGACGGCGGCACCGCGAATCCCTGCGACTCCGCGACGCACGACCTCCGCACCGGCACCTTCACGCTCGGCGCGGGCGCGAACATCATGCAGACCGCGACCCTGCCTGCCGGCGTCACGCAGGTCGCCGCGGTCAACAACAAGCTCTACGGCCTCACCACGGATGACCACGTCATTCTGCTCGGCTCCTTCCCCACGCTCACCGCGGGCGGGCAGCTCGCGAGCATTCGTGCACCGGCAGACGCGACCGGCACCATCTTCACCAGCGCGTTCCTCGCGAAGAGCGGCACGCAGTTGCTCGCCGGCTACACCAAGGCCGGCATGACGATGCCGGGCAACGTGGCGGTGATCGAGACCGAAGACGCAGGCGTCTATTACGTCGATGCGCCGGGCAACTACGACGCGACCGACCTGGGCGCGGGCTTGTTCCTGATCAACGGACTGCAGGTCGGCACGGCGACGGGCTCGGGCGTGTTCGGGCTCACCCAGACCACGGGCTTTCCCTTCTCCACCTTCGACATGTCGTGGGCGGGCTCGGGTCTGGCGGCGACCACGCCCCAGGGCATCGTGCTCCTCGGCTACTACGGGATGACGCCGATGGCGGGGAACTACGTGCGCGCAGCTCCGCCTTCGAGCTACTCGGCGACGCTCGGCGGAGGCGCTCCGTTCGCGCTCGCTCCGGAAGTGCTCGTCGCCGGTCCCAGCGCGACGGGCGACGTGATGGATCTGGCGGCCGCGGGCAGCACGGCGATCGTCTCGTTCGGCTCGTTCGACGCGAACTTCACCGCGCACGTGAGCCACGTCGATCGCATTCCGCTCACCCTGATGGGCTCTGGCACGCAGACCATCACCGTGGGCACCGCGTCGCCCCTGCTCAGCACCACCGACACCTGCACCGACGTGCTCTTCATTCAGACCAACGGCCCCCGCGTGCTCGTGGGGCTGTCTGACAAGAACGGCCGCCGCCTCCTCGACATCACCCCGTGAAGTACTGCGCGCTGATCAGTGTGTTGTTGGTGGGCTGCGGAATGCCGCCGCCTGCCATCGACGCTGGCGTGGAGCCTCTCGAGGTGGACGCTGGCGTTGATGCTGGCGTCGACGTCGACGCGGGAGATCCCTGGGCTGATCGCGTGGTGGCATTCACTCCGGGCCCGGGCGCGGGCTTCGGTCAGGACAAGCTTCCCGGCGTGGTGCTCGGCCCTCCGTCGGGACAAGGGGACATGAGCGGATCGCTCGACGTGCTCACGCTCGGGAAGAGCGGAGTGATCGAGCTCGAGTTCACCGACTTCGTCGCGATCGATGGACCCGGCGTCGATCTCCTCGTCTTCGAGAACGGCTTCAACGGCTACTTCGAAACGGGCGTGGTGGCGGTGAGCGACGACGGAGTCGACTGGCGCACCTTCCCGTGCGCTCCCGATGCGGGGATGAGCGGCTGCGCAGGAACTCGGCCGGTATTCGCGAATCCTGCGCAGGGAATTTCAGGCACCGATCCTTCCGTCGCGGGAGGCGATGGCTTTGATCTCTCGCTCGTCGGCCTCACTCGCGTGCGCTTCATTCGTGTCACAGACAGTGGCGCGAATCCCGGGGGTGGTTTTGACCTCGACGCGATCTCAGTGGTGAACGCGCAGCATCTCTGACTCCCCAGTTCTGGCGGCAAACCCTGGAGGCGATCGTTACCTCTCGGCCATGCGCGTGGCTCGTACGGGGATGAGGTGGCACGACGAACGACGGCGAAAGTTGTTCGCCTCGCACCCTGTTGTTCGTGAGCTGATGGGCCGCAATCGGTGGAGCGCGCTGCTCATCGTCACCCTCGTGGCGATTCAGCTCGCGCTCTCCGTGACGCTCTCGACGCAGCCGTGGTGGGTGGTGCTCGCGGGGGCGTACCTGGTGGGCGCGTTCATCTCGCACGCGCTCGGTGTGCTCATTCATGAAGCGACGCACGATCTGATCTTCAAGTCGCCCCTCGCGAATCGCTGGGTGGCGATGCTCGCCAACGTGCCCCTCGTGTTCCCCGCGGCGATGGACTTCCGCGAGAAGCACCTCAAGCACCACGCCCACCTCGGCGAGCCCGATGGCGCCGACACCCAGGCGCCGAAGGGCTGGGAGTTCCGCTTCGCCACCACTCCGGTGCGTACGCTCATCTGGCTGGCGATCGGCCCGGTGTGGACGAAGCCGGCGAGCTCGAAGTGGATTCCGATTCAGGCCGCGGTGCAGGTCGCGACCATGGTGCCGCTCACGCTCACGTTTGGTTTCAAGGCGCTCCTCTTCCTCGCTGCTTCCGGTCTCTCCGCCTTCGCTCCTCACCCCGTGGGCATTCGCCGCTACGGAGAGCACCTCACGCTCGAGAAAGAACAGCCCACGGTCTCGTATTACGGTCCGCTGAATTGGATCAGCTTCAACGTCGGTTACCACGTCGAGCATCACGATCTGCCGAGCGTGCCGTGGAACAAGCTGCGTCAGCTCAAGGCGATCGCTCCCGAGCTCTACGGGCGTCTCGCGTTCATTCCTTCCTGGGGTGCGTTGCTCTGGCAGCTCGCCACCGAGCGCGATGCGGGGCCGCCGCGCTACTTCCTCGAGCGCCGTCCGCAGGCCGCGCCGTCGGATGACGACTTCGACTCCACGCAAGTGCCCCCGCTGCGCTCCTGATCACCCGCTGGTCTTCCGGTCTGCACGGCCTGCGCGATGCAACGCAGAGTCATGATGACGCCAACGGTCGCGTTCTGTCGAAATCGTCGCGGCGAGCGCCTCGCCTATCTGAGGTGGGGCGCTGGCCCCCTGCTCATCGTGCCTCAGGGCTGGGTCAGTCACCTCGAGCTGCAGTGGCACGACCTCGGAATGCGCGAGCTGTACGAGCGTCTCGCCCGCCGCTACGAGCTGGTCTTCTACGACAAGCGGGGAACGGGACTCTCGGAGCGCGAGCGCGACGACTTTTCGCTCGGTGATGAGCTGGCAGATCTCGAGCTCGTGATCGACCAGGTCACCCGCGGGCCGATCTCGCTCTTCGGACACTCGCAGGCGGGGCCGCTCTCCATCGCGTACGCCGCCACCCACCCGGAGCGCGTGACGCAGCTCGTGCTCTTCGGCGCGTACGAAGTCGGCTCGCGCATCACGAAGCCGCAGGTTCGGGACTCGCTCATCTCGCTCGTGCGCGCGAGCTGGGGTCTCGGTGCCGAGGCGATGGCCTCGATCTTCGTCCCCACGGAGCTCGACGCGGCGCTGCACGCGAAGCTGAAGCACTTCCAGCGCGCGGCGTCGTCGGGTGCGGTGGCCGCTCAGCTCCTCGAGGCTGTCTATGAGTGTGATGTGAGCGCGCTCACGCCGCGGGTGATCGCTCCGACGCTGGTGATTCACCGCCGCGATGATCACGCGATCCCCAGCCGCCTCGGGGTGGAGCTCGCCTCGCACCTTCCCAACGCGCAACTCGCGCTGATCGACGGCGGCATCCACTGCCCGTGGCTGGGTGACTGGCAGGGGGTCGCCGAGCTCATCGAGGGCTTCGTGCCCAGCACGCTCCGAGCACCGCCCCCCGCGGTCGCTGCGCCGGTCCGTCAGAAGCGTCGCTACGAGTCTCTGCAGTACGCGGTCGAAGAAGCGCGCGAGCGGTTTCGCCTGGGTGTGGCGCAGATCGGCGAGCCCGACGACCTCTTCATGCCAGGGCCGAGCGGGCTGTTTCGCCTTCCTCCCGAGCGCGTCTCTTCCGTCCAGGCTGCGGTCGAGCGCGTGGTGCGGGCCGCCGCTGATCAGGGTGTGAACCTGCTCGTCTTCCCCGAGATGAGCCTCGACCTGAACGTGGCTGAGCTCGAGGCGCAGCTCGGCGAGCTCGCGCGTCACCACGGCATGTATCTGGTCGCGGGCGGGTACCACGATGAGCTCACCCGCGCGAACGTGTGCAAGGTGCTCGGCCCGCAGGGCCTGGTCTGGCAGCAGCGCAAGCACATCCCCGCGCTCCTCACCATCGGTGGGCAGGCGATCGACGAGCCGATCGAGACTCCCGCTCCGTACGTCAACGTCGTCGCGTCGACCCGCTTCGGGCGCATCGCGGTCGCCACCTGCCGCGACTTTCTCGACCTCGATCTGCTGGTGGAGCTGCGGAACGCAGACCCACCCATCGACGTGCTGATCAACCCCGCGTTCACGCCGGTGACGGCGGATTTCTCGGCGGCTCACTTCGCTGCGCGCCGCGCGCTCTACGTGTGCACGGCGTTCTGCAATCACGCGATGTTCGGTGACTCGGAGATCTTCAGTCCCGAGAAGCGGAAACGCCGGGTGCACCTCGCTTCGAAGAAGGAGGGCGTGTTGTTTCGCGACGTGCCGCTCTTCGAGCTCCGCGCCGAGCGCCGCGCCTGGGATGAGCGCGCTCACAAGCGCTTCGTCCAGAGCACGCGCTCTGTCTGAACGAATGGCTCGATTGGTCCCGTGAGTTGACGGTCTCGCGGTAAGTTCCGCCGCATGTCTCAGCCCGTACTTCCGAAGCATGCGCGCGTCGTCGTCATCGGCGGCGGCGTGATTGGCACCTCCATCGCGTACCACCTGGCTCACATGGGCTGGAAAGACGTGGTGCTGCTCGAGCGCGACAAGCTCACCTCCGGCACCACGTGGCACGCGGCCGGGTTGATGGTCACCTTCGGCTCGACCTCGGAGACCTCGACGGAGATGCGCAAGTACACGCGCGATCTCTACGCGCGCCTCGAGAAGGAGACGGGCCAGGCCACCGGTTTTCGCGGCTGCGGCTTCATCGAGTGCGCGTCCGACAAGGATCGCCTCGAGGAGTACCGCCGCGTCTCGGCGTTCAACCGCTACTGCGGCGTCGACGTGCACGAGATTTCCCCCGCGCAGGTGAAGGAGCTCTTCCCCATCGCGAAGGTCGACGACGTGCTCGCCGGCTTCTACGTGAAGGAAGACGGGCGCGTTGATCCGGTCGACGTCACCATGGCGCTCGGGAAGGGCGCGAAGCTGCAGGGCGCGACGATCCTCGAAGGCGTGCCTGCGCTCGGCGTGGTGACGAAGAAGGGCGCGGTCGCCGGAGTGGACACTCCGTACGGCACCATCGCCTGCGAGTACGTCGTGAACTGCGCCGGCATGTGGGCGCGGCAGCTCGGCCTCAAGAACGGCGTGCACATTCCGCTGCAGAGCGCTGAGCACTATTACCTGATCACCGAGAAGATCCCCGGCATCGATCGCAACTGGCCCGTGCTCGAGGACCCCGGCTCGTACGGTTACTTCCGCGAAGAGGGCGGCGGTCTGATGGTCGGCCTGTTCGAGCCGGTGTGCGCGCCGTGGAAGATCGGCGGCGTGCCCGAAGACTTCAGCTTCGGAGAGATCCCTCCTGATTGGGATCGCATGACCCCGTACCTCGAGAAGGCGATGGCGCGCGTGCCGGTCTCGCAGGAAGCGGGGCTCAAGAAGTTCTTCTGCGGCCCTGAGAGCTTCACGCCTGATCTGAAGCCGTGCGTCGGTGAAGCGCCGGAAGTGAAGAACTACTTCGTGGCCGCGGGTCTCAACTCCATCGGCATTCTCACCGGCGGTGGCCTGGGGCGCGTGATGGCGCACTGGATCATCAACGGCCGGCCAGACGTGGACGTCACGGGCATGAACATCGATCGCCTGCACCCCTACCAGACGAACGCCGAGTACCGGCGCACGCGCACGGTGGAGTCGCTCGGCCTCGTGTACGCCTGCCACTATCCCTTCAAGTCACTGAGCACCGCGCGCGACGCGAAGCGCTCGGCGATTCACGATCGGCTCGCTGCGCAGGGCGCGTACTTCAAGGACGTGAGCGGTTGGGAAGGCGCCGATTGGTACGCGGGCGCGGGGAAGACTCCGGATCCCGGTCCGCTCGGTTTCACGCGTCCCACGTGGTGGAAGAACTGGGAAGAGGAGCACCGCGCCACGCGTGAAGGCGTGATCCTGATGGACATGTCGTTCATGTCGAAGTTCCGCGTGGAGGGACGCGACGCGGGGCGGTTGCTCAACCAGCTCTCGGGCAACAACGTCGACGCCGAGAACAAGCGCATCACGTACACGCAGTGGATGAACGAGGGCGGCACGCTGGAGGCCGATCTCACGGTGACGAAGTTCGATGATCGTCACTACTTCGTGGTCGCGTCCGATACCGCGCATCGTCACGTCGAGACGCGCATGAAGCGGCTCTTCGAGGAGCACCACGCGTTCTGCTCCGACGTCACCTCGGCGTACGCGCAGATCAACATCCAGGGTCCTCAGTCACGCGAGCTGATGCAGGCGGTGACCTCGCACGATCTCTCGAACGACGCGTTCCCGTTCCGCGCGGTGGCGGAGATCGACATCGGCTTCGCGCGCGTGTTGTGCGTGCGCATCACGTACCTCGGTGAGCTGGGCTACGAGCTCTACATTCCCTCGGAGCAGGCGGTGCACGTCTACGATCGCCTGGTGAAGGCGGGCGAGCCGCTCGGGCTGCGTCACGCGGGGCTGAAGGCGCTCGCGTCGCTGCGCATGGAGAAGGGCTACCGCGACTACGGGCACGACATCGACAACACCGACTCGGTGCTCGAGGCGGGCCTGGGCTTCGCGGTGGACCTCAAGAAGCCCGACGGGTTCATCGGCAAGGACGCGGTGCTGAAGAAGAAGGAAGAGGGTCCGCTGAAGCGCCGCATCGTGCAGGTGCTCTGCAAGGATCCCGAGCCGCTGATGTTCCACGCCGAGCCGGTGTGGCGGAACGGGAAGTGCGTCGGCTACGTGCGCGCCGCTTCGTACGGACACACCGTGGGTGGAGCGGTGGGGCTCGCGATGATCGAAGGCGGCCACGACGTGGTCGACTCGAAGTACCTCGAGTCAGGCACGTGGGAGCTGGAGATCGCCGGCAAGAAGTACCCCGCGGTCGCCTCGATGAAGCCGCTCTACGATCCCGAGATGAAGAAGATCAAAGCCTGATCAATCGCAGCCGAGCGGGACAAGGCTCCCTCTCCCTCCGGGAGAGGGTCGGGATGAGGGGGTGACGATTCGGCAGTCATTCCAAGGACCTGCAGTCCACGTGGCGTCTCCTGCGCGCGCTTTCAAAGGTCAGCCTGTCTCCCAGGCATGCCCCGAAGAATTGCCTCCAGCCCCGCAGTCGTCGTTCCCCGTAACGCCCCTGCTGCTGCTCAGAAGCCAGTCGCACAGCAGGCTCCGGCCGCCACGGGGTGGAAGCCCGGCAACACGACGCTCGATCAGCGACGGATGCTCGATCGCACGTTGAACGATGCGATCACCTTGCCTGCCGGCACGTCGTTCCTCGCGCGCCTCGGACACGTGCGCGCTGCGCTCGGCACAGTTGGCGCTGACGGCAAGCGAGTCATCGCAGAGCAGCTCAACGCGAAGCTGCCGGCTCGTAATGCGGAAGAACGTGGACGCATTCTCGCGCTCGCCACCGCGCTCGGAGCGAACACTCCCGCGCTGGCCGAGCGGTTGATGAACGACGCGATCTCCTCCGGTGATGCGCAGCTCGCGCTCGAGTTGGTGAACGACGGCGCGCAGCTCACCAGGAGCCAGAAGCTCGAGCTCGCTCCGCACATCATGAGTGATGAGGTGCTGATCAGCGCCGACGCCACGAAGAACCTCGCGCGCGCGGCCGTGTCTGTGCTCGCTGATCAGCCGAAGGCGCTCGAGCGCTTCGCGAAGTCGGTGTCGTCTCCTGCGGTGCTGTTCACCGAGGTGCTGGCGAATCGTGATCAGGCGGGCGCGCGTGCGCTGAAGCCGCTCGTCGCTCTTCTCTCTCCGAAGGAAGCGCGCGGGTTGTTGAAGATGCACCCGCGCTCGGAGCTTTCGAGCGAGCTGCGCGCCCGCGCGAATCCGTAGGGCTCATCGCGAACCGTCTCCCTCTCCCTTCGGGAGAAGGTCGGCCCCGGGCGCGTCGAACAGTGCGTGCAGCCCCAGGCGATAGGCGTTGGGCAGGTCTGCCGCATGAGTGCCGCCGTCGAGATCGATCGCGTGCAGCGCCCAGGGCGCGGCGGACCGGCCGCGCCACTGCGCGAACCAAGCCTGGGTCTGAGGCCGCAGCCGCGGAAGGTCGCGCGTGCCGTTCACGACCACCAGTGCCAGATCCTTGCGCGTCGCCGCCGCAGGTGTGCCGTTGAAGAAGTCGGGCGTCGGAGGGATTGAGGGATTGCTCGCTATCCGTCCCCAGAACAGATCTGGATCGGTGAACGCCGAATAGAGGACGAACGATCCACCGCGCGACTGGCCCACGAGGATGCGCCGCGTCGCGTCCGTGCGGAAGCGCGTCTCGATCTGCGGGATCAGCTCATCCTTCAGCATCGCCTGGAATGCCGGCGCACCCGCTTGGCGCTCGCTCCCCGGGGGCATGAAGTCGAAGCCCCGCCGGTTCACCTCACCAAACCCGCCGTAAGCGATGCCAACGATGATCGCTTCGGGCAGCGCATCGTCCATTGTGAGGAACAGATGCTGCGGCGCGAGCATCGGAAACGTCGAATCGCCGTCGAGCAGGTAGACCGTCGGGTACCGCCTTCCAGCAGCCGCGGCATAGCCCTCGGGGAGGCGGACGTAGACGTGATAGCGGGACCCAGTCGCGCGCGAGGCCAGTTGGAAGTAGTCGCCGGCCAGCGCAGGCAGATACGCGATGCTCGCCGACGGCGTGGACGCGCAACCGATTGAGAGCACGCTGCCCGTCAGCGCCAGCAGAATCGCAGTCCGTCGTGCCATTGCGACCCGTTTGCGCTGATCAGTCGCAACACGCCAGCGGCAACGTATTCCCGCAGTTCGGAGTCGCGCTGGTGTTCGCCACGGTGACGCCCGTCGGCAACGCGATCGCCGACTGGTACGTGCCGCCCGTGCCCGCAGTCCAGTTGTTGCACGGCACGCTCTGGTCGGGATCCGTCGAGGTCGTGCTGAGCGCGTAGTCGATCCACGCGCCGACACCTCCGGGGATCGAAGTCAGTGAACGCGCCAGGCGGAACTCGGTCTGGTTGCAGAGGTGCGAACCCGGATACTCGGTGTTGCAGCGCGAGTTCGCGATGGTGCGGCTGCCGATGTTCCCGGTCGAGGTGAACGCGGTGTACCCGCG
>CBIHPJ010000199.1:0-12582 GCA_966211295.1 uncultured Myxococcales bacterium
TCCGGGCACGACGGCGCCAGCTCGGTTCCTTCCGCAGTCCAGCATCGGGTAATTCTCGAAGGACTCAGTCGTGAAGGACTCCGACCAAATGGTGGCCAGCGTGTTGCCTCGCAGCGCGTACAGCTGACCGCTGACCGTGAGGACGTAGACCGTGCCATCGGCTCCCAGCGCAGGGGCTGAGTACACAGTTGGCATCGGCACTCGCACTGCGGGCGCCGACGCACCGATGACCTGGCGCACCAATTCGGAGTTCGTCTGCGAGACGTAACGAGCTCCGATGAGTTCCTGAGCGTTCGGCATCACGAACCCACGCGCCGGCCAGCCCGTTCCCACGCCGGCGGACCAGTCGGCGGTGTTCGAGTGCGTCGACCACGACAGCCACGACGGGTCTCGTGGGTAGGCCGAGCTCTGCACCACTCCCGCGTCGGTCGGGACGAGCCGCCACGCCGGCGTCGGCGTGTCGAGCACACGGGTCGGCTGCCATTGCTGGTCCTGGTACGTGCGCGCGTTCAACCTCGCGCTGCCGGAAAAGTTGGTCACGCCCCAGATGACGTCAGCCCCGTTGCCTGTGAGCGCCCAGAAGTCGCCGCTCGTCGACGCGGCGGTGGTGGTCCAGCCTGCCGGGTTGAACGTGAAGAGTTGATGGACGGAGGGATCTCCCGGGTACGTGAGGCCCACCAAGGTGTCGAGGCCACCATCGAGGGCTGCGCCAGGAACCAGGCTCGTCTCGAGGCTCACCGTCGCGTACTGGGTGGGCGAGCCGCGCGCGATCACGGCACCAGTCGCGGTGTCGAGCGTCACGATGCCTTGCTCGATGTTCGGAGTGTGCACGACCTCTCCAGCGTCGGGCCACTGAGCGATGACGGGTGAGGTCATGGTGGAGCGGACGAGCTGCCACAGCGGATTGCCGAGGCTATCGATGCCCGCGGTCACGGCGTTGGCGCCCTGTGCGTATGCCGCCACCAACCGCCCGCTGCTGTCGACCGCGAAGTACGGACCGAACGCAGGGTCTGGGCCGCTGTTCGTGACGAAGAAGCGCCGCCCCCAGGCCCAGCGGGTGACGCGCAACGAGGGCGCACCGTTCGACGAATCGACCTGGACCGGCGCGCCGTCTGCGTCACGAACGACTGCGACGAGCTGGAACACGCCCCGGAACTTCTCGAAGGCTGGCACCGAGAGGTCGGCGTCGAAGCACGCGCAGCCCGCGTTCGCGCAACTCATCGCAGTGGGGCAGGTGACTTTCGACAGAGACGTGTTCTGGCCGTCCGAGACCAACGTCGCGGCGAATGAGTCAGCCTCGAAATCACCGGCCTCGACTCGCAACCGCACCGCGACGTGATCGTCGCGTCGGTAGCTGCTCGGATACTGCGGGTCTTCGAAGCGCACGACGTTCGTCGAGATGCCCGCGTCAGGAATCGGCGAGATGTCGACGCGAAGCGTGGGGCTCACGGGCCCCGCGCGGAAGGATTGGCGAGCCATCAGCGCCCCCAACGACACGCTCGCCGTCCATTCTCCTCGCGCGATCGGCACGGACGCCGAGTAGCCGCCATCGTCTCGCTCGAGCGTGACCGCAGTGGCGCCGCCATCTGAGCCCGTGAGTGAGGCCTGCATCGTGTCTGGCCATCGCTGCTCGCGACCCGTGAAGGGAACGATGATCGCAGTGAGCGTCGTGAGACCTGCGTCGATGCGAGCGCCATCGCCTGGGGCCAGCCAACGCACCGCGAGCGCACGGCTCACGCACTGTCGCGCCTCACAGACCTGCGTGTCGTCGCAGGCGGGCTGGCACGTGACCGGCCCAGCGTCCTGGGCGGTCCCTCCGCCTGCACCACCACCTGCACCACCGCCCATCACGCCCGTCCCACCGCCAAGCTCGCCGCCAGAGTCCGGCTGCGACGAGCCAGGGTCACACGACGAGAGCACCAACCCCACCATCAACCACCATCGATTCATGAGCGCTCGATACCCCAGCACCGGCTGGCAGTCTTCAAGGTGTCAAAGGCGAGCCAGTGCGACGTGCGCACACACGACCTTGATCTTCGTCAAGCTCCGCCATTGCGGCAGGTCACCATCCGAACCACACTCCGTCCTCTCGTCCTGACAAACGCAGGGGGTGGCCGATGCAGAAAATTCCATATTCCCGCTATCTCGCGCTGGGCCTCGTTCTGATCGCGAGCGCAGCGTGGGCTGACGGTCCGACGTGCAACATCTCGCGCTCGCAAGTGTCACTCGAGCGACGTCTGCGGCAGGTCTACCTCGATCTCATCGGGCGGCCCCCGACCCTCGACGAGTACCGCTTCATTCAGAGCAAGGGCGAGATCCTCGACGACGATCTCGCGGAGCTCATGGGCCGCGACGAGTTCTACGGCCGCTTGAAGAACTACCACCGCGCCCTGCTGCGGGCGAACGTGAGCGCGTCGATCACCACCAACGGTGACACGCGTCTCCAGGCCGTCACCGAGGGACTCAAGCCGCTCGAGTTCCGCGGCAATCCCTCGCGTCCGCTCCGGGGTCGCAACGGTCAGGGCTGCGATCACTTCATCGAGCAGGACAACTGCAACGCGCTGAGTGAAGACCCGCACGCGGAGCCCGCGACCAAGACCTGCCGCGACTCGCTCGGCGTGCCCCTCCCGGTCTCGTTCGACTACTCGACCGACAACTACACCTGCACGCGCCTCAATATGACGAACACCGCGATCACCGACTGCGCCTCCGCAGTCACCGCGGGCGCGATTCCCGACAAGCACCTCTACTTCTGCGACATGCGCCGCGTCGGCACTCCGGGCGTGCTGCACCCTCACCTCTGCTTGCCGCAAGCGGGCAACCCGATTACCGCGGCGATGACTGAAGAGGTGCTCGACAGCGCCAACCGCGTGATCGCCTTCCGCAACCCCTCGCCTCCTTCCGGTCAGCTCGCTCGCCTCGATCGCTGTGGTCTCGATCTCCTCCTCACCGGCGGCGTGCGCGGCCGCTACGCGACGCAGACCGGCTGCGTGCAGAAGGAAGGCGTGGTCACCGTGCCCGCGCCGTTCTGGGAGACCACCGCTCCCACCGTCACCATGTGCGCGATCGAAGCGCAGGCGCGCGACGTCAACCCGTGGACGATGGAGGGTTGTGAGAGCCGCTTCATGAGCGACCGCTCCTGTGGCTGTGGCGTCGCCGGACGTCGCTGCGAGTCGGGCAGTGGCGCGATTCACAACGCGCGCATCGCCGCGGTGAACGAAGAGCCGCTCCAGCTGATCGAGACCGTGCTCCGCCGCGATGAGGACTACTTCAACATCCTCACCACTCGCCGCGGCGTGGTGAACGGCACGCTCAGCCAGCTCTACCGCAACGCGCAGAGCCCCACGGTGTGGATGGCCTCTTCGCCCACCCAGCCCTCGCTCGTTCCCGACGTCGCGCTCAACAACACCAACACCTGGGTCGAGTACACGCGCGACGAGCAGGCCGCGGGCGTGCTCACCACCGCCGCGTGGCTGTACCGCTTCCCTACGCAGCGCTCGCGCGTGAACCAGTTCTGGTCCGCGTTCCTCTGCAAGAGCTTCTCGCCTCCCGCGGGAGCGCTGGTGCCTCCGCCGGAAGACAGCTGCAACCGCGACAACAACCTCGCCACTCGCTGCGGCTGCTCGTACTGCCACGCCACCATCGAGCCGGTCGGCGCGCACTGGGGCCGCTTCGGTGAGCGCAACGCGCAGTACCTCGACCCCACTCTCTTCCCCAAGGTCTCGGCGAAGTGCCGCGACTGCGCGCTCGCGGGCAACACCACCTGCGACAACGAGTGCGGCAACTACGTGATGCAGGCCTTCGACGGTGAAGGTGCCACGTCGCTCGGTTTGCTCCGCACGTACCTGTACCGCACGCCGGATGAAGAGCCGAACATCGTGGGCGGTCCTCGCCTCCTCGTGGAGCGCACCATGCAGACCGGTGAGCTCGAGAAGTGCGCGGTGAAGAACATGTGGAACCACCTCCTGGGCCGCCCGATGACGGTCGAAGAGGAGCGCCTCTACATGGGTGAGCTCGTCGACCAGTTCGCCATGAGCAACCACAACCTCAAGCACCTCATGCAACGCATCGTCACCACCGATGCCTACCGGAGGGTCGACTGATGCTTCGCGCACTCCTCGTCTCGTCGTGCTTCGTCCTCATGGCCTGCAGCAAGGGACCCACGGCCACGCCTGATCAACCCGCCACCCTCACTCCGGTGACGCTGCCCACTGATCATCCCGTGCTCAATCCGCTGCCGGACCCCGAGATGAACGGTGGTCACGCCGGCCGCGCGCCGCGCCGCATCTCGGTGGCGCAGCTCAAGACCAGCATCATCACGGTCACCGGCAAGCAGTGGTCGCAGATCGACAACCTCGCTTCTTCGCTCGGCCAGGCCGACTACGCGGTCACCGTCTCCGACGCGACGGAGCCCAACCTGGTGTTCGCCAAGTTCCTCGAGGACGGCGCGCGCGAGGTCTGCCTCAACGTGGCGCGCGACGATCTCAACCGCGCGCAGGATCTCCGAGTCCTCTGGCCCGAAGTGCCCGGCACCGGCCGCGACTTCACCGTGCTCGACGACGCCACCATTCAGAAGAACCTGGGGACGCTCTCGGTGCGCTTCTGGGGCTCGCCGCTCGACGCCACCGAGCTCACGGACTGGACGGCCACGTTCAAGAAGTTCGCGACGCGCGCCAAGACCATCAACAAGCCCGAGCAGGCCTGGGGCTCCATCTGCGTGGCGATGATGACCGACCCGCGCTTCATCACCTACTGAACGAGGACCAAGACCATGAAGAAAAACCTCGCTCTCCCCCGACGCACCTTCATGAAGGCGGCCGCTGGTTTCGCGGGCGCCAGCCTCTTCGGCGGCCTCTCGTTCAAGGCCTTCGCGCAGGCGGCCAACCTCGCTCCCGCAGATCACTGCTTCGTGTTCGCGTACTTCAACGGCGGGTGGGACGTGCTCCTCTCGCTCGACCCGCGCGATCCCGCGACGTTCACCGCCGAGCGCATCAGCGAGACGCGCATCCTCCCCGGCTACAGCCTGCTCTCGAACGACGCCAGCTTCCCCACCAACGTGGTGAAGCCCGCGGGCAGCAACATCGACTTCGGCCCGGCGATCGGCCGGATGGCGAACCACTTCGACCTGATGTCGGTGGTGCGCGGCATCAATATGGCCACCGTCGCCCACGAGGTCGGCTACCGCTACTTCCTCACGGGCAAGGAGCCCAACGGCTCGGCGGCGCGCGCCAGCAGCACGGCCACCGAGATCGTCGGCCAGATGAAGCCGTCGGTGCCGGTGCCGAACATCGCGTACAACATCGAGACCTATAACGATCGCTATCCCGGGTACGCGAATGCGCTGCGCGTCTCCTCGAGCAACGATCTCCTGCTCACGCTCGCGCCCAGCCCCACCGCGCTCGACAGCGAGATCGAGCAGGAGCTGGTCGACATGCACGGCCGCCGCATCTCGTGCGAAGCCGACCTCTACGACAGCCGCGGCATGGTGAAGCAGTACCGCGAGTCGCAGGCGCAGATGCAGACGGTGCTCGACGCGCAGCTCGATCGCTACTTCCGCTTCGAAGACAGCACCTCCGACACCGCGGCGATGCGCGCGGAGAAGGCGACGCTGCGCGCGCTGTACGGGCTGCGTCCTGAAGGCGGCAACGATCCCCGCTCCTCCGCAGCGGCGCGTGCGGCCCTCGTCGCGACGGCGCTCAAGCGCGGCGTCAGCCAGTGCGTCTCGATGAACATCACCGGCGGACTCGACACGCACTTCGGTACGCAGCTCACCCATGCGACGAATCAGCGCGTGGGCTGGAACGCGCTCGCGGATCTCGTCACCGACCTCCGCAACTCGGCGCACCCGTCGGGCGGCAACTTCATGGATCACACCACGGTGCTGATCTTCTCGGAGTTCTCGCGCACCCCGCTGATCAACGCGTCGGGCGGCCGCGATCACCACATCACCAACAGCTGCATGCTGCTGGGCAAGGGCATCAAGCACAACACGGTGTTCGGCAAGAGCGGCGACGTCGGCCTCTCCGCGGGCATCATCGACCACCGCACGGGTCTGCCCTCGCCGAGCGGCTTCCAGATCCTCCCTGACCACGTGATCGCCACCGTGATGGCCGCGGCCGGCATCGACTACTCCATCACCCGCGTGGAGCCGCTCGCGGGTCTGCTGGCCTGATTGCTCTGAAGGCGTGATGAAGAATTCTCTGCTGTGCCTCGCCCTCCTCGCCGTGGGTTGTGAAGAAGTCACGACCCTCGAGCCGCTGACTCCCAGTTCGTTCGAAGCGGTCGCGCAGACCACGATGCTCGAGCTGTCCGCTGCTCCGGGCTTCGCTGATGAGCGCGGTGGAGGCGTGTTCATCGATCTCGCGGGCCGCGTGGTGCGCGTGCGCGCGAACGGAGAGCGCGGCGTGCTCGAGTCTCACCCGCGCAACGCGGTGTTCCCCGGGCCTGCTTCGGCGGTCTTCGCCATGGGTCCCTCGAACGCGTTGGTGGCGACCTCGCGCGGAGTGTTCGTCGCGGACCAGGGCTGGCTGATCGCGCCCTCGTGGCAGGACCTGATTCCCGCCGAAGGACTGCTGGGCACCGCGCTCGGAGGAGACGGAGTCGCCTGGCTCGCGCACACGCAAGGGCTCTATCGCCTCGATCGCGGCACGCTCACGGAGTTCAAGCTGGGGAGTGACAGCCTCACCGGCCTCACCGCGATGGCCGTGGCGCCCACGCTCGATGGCACTCCGGGGGTGTGGTTCGCGCGCGAGGGAAAGCTGTTCTCCGCGGCGCAGGCCTCGCGCACCGACTTCACCGTCCGCAGCTCGGGACTGAGTGACGAGACGCTGGCTGGAGGAATCCTCGGGCTCGCCGGCATCAGCCCCTCGCGCGAGACGGGCGGTGAGCTGTGGGCGATCACCAAGCGCAGCCTGCTGCTCTACACGGGCACCTCGTGGCGCGAGTATTCGCTGAGCGCGAGCCCACGGAAACTGGTCGCCTCGGGCCGCTTCGCGTGGATGCAGGCGGGCGATGCGCTCTATCGCTACGACGGCGACACGCGCGTGTGGGCGCAGGTGCAGGGCCTGGAGTCGGCGGGCACGCTCCTCAGCGCGGACTCCTCGGGCAGCGCGTGGATTCGCGTGGGTGAGAGCACGATCTCCGTCGCACCGAACGTGACGCCGCGGCTGCGCGGGCTCTTCCAGACCTCGCGCGTGTTCGACGGGCAGCTGGTGCTCGAGGCCTCGGTGCCCACGGCGCAGATGCTCACCTCGCTCACGTGGGACATCGACGGCGTCACCACGCACACCATCAACTTGATCAACGGAGTGGAAGGCAGCGGGCCGACCGCGGGGCAGACGTTCCATTCACTCGGCGGCGCGGAGCTGAGCGGGGTGCTCAAGCCCGTCTCGTTCGGCACGTTGGAAGATGGGTGGCACACGCTGACCATCACCGCGACCGAAGGAGAGGTCGTCTCGTATCGCCGCGTGCACTTCGAGTTCCTCGGAGCGGGCACCGCGGCGGTGAGCTGGGCGCAGGACATTCAGCAGCTCGGCATCGATCGGTGCTCGAAGTGCCATGCCACGGGGACGGAGCCGGAGCTCGTCACCTACGCGCAGTGGAGAGCGAACGCGGCGGCGATTGCTTCGGCCGTTCGCGAGTCGCGCATGCCCGCTGATGGTCCGCTCGATTCGGCTGGAGTGGCCGCGATCATCCGCTGGGTCAACGGAGGGGCGCAGCCGTGAAGGCACGTACTTTTCTCCCTCTCCCTGCGCAGCGGGGAGAGGGTCGGGGTGAGGGGCGCACTTCGCGCACTCTGATCCTTCTCCTCGCGCTCACTGCCTGCGACGCGACGATCAGCGCTCCGCCCAAGCCGCCTCCGCCGGTCGATCCGTGCGTCGATCTTCCCGCGGTGACCGCTGAGATCGTGCCCGACACAGTGCGCGTCAACGGAGCCGCCACCGTCACCGCGCACGGCGGCAGCGGCCGCTACACGTATTCGATCACCAACGACATGCCGAGCGGCACGCTCTCGGGCACTCGGTACATCGCGGGGCTGATCGTCGGCACCGACACGATCACCGTGGCCGACGACTGCGGCAACAGCACGCGCATCGCGGTCGCGGTGGAAGCCGCGTTCGAAGTGCTCCCCACGCGCGCGAGCGTGGCGCCGGGTTCTCGCTTCCAGCTGCGGGTCTCGGGATCGCGCGGCGCTCCAGCCTTCGGATCGCAGAGCGGCGGACCGCTCGCTTCAGGCGGCTCCATCGACAACGCCGGCAACTACGTGGCGGGTACGACCGCGGCGACCGACATCCTGCTCGTGCGCGACACCGTGACCGGTGATCAAGCGGCGGTGGTGATCACGGTGTCTCCGACGGCTTCGTTCCGTCCGAGCTCGCCGCGACTTGCGGTGCCGAGCGGCAGCTTCATTCCCCTCGAGACGCTCGACGGCACGGGCGTGGTGCGGTGGAGCATCGACGCGGGCGCAGGAAGCATCGAGCAGCGCAACGGCGCCACGGTCTTCGTCGCGCCCAGCACGGGCGGCGGCACGGTGCGCCTGGTGGCGACCGATCAGCTGCTCAACACCACCACCACCGTTTCTCTGCGCGTACTCACCGAGCTCACGCGGCCGGGTCTCGTGGCGCAGGGCCGTCGCAGCGACGTGGCGACGCTGGTGACCGGTGACTTCGACGGAGACGGCGTGGACGACGTCGCGCTCGGAGTTCCTGAGAGCGATCTCAACAAGCCCCAGGGCGGCGCGGTGTTCATCTTCAAGGGCAGCACCACGGGCCTGCCGGACGCTCCGACTTGGGTGATCCTCGGGCAGTCCGACACCGCGCAGTTCGGATCGGTGATGGCGGCAGGCGATCTCGACGGCGATGGCCGCGCGGATCTCGCGATCTCCGCGCCAGGCGATGACGTCACGGTCGCTGACTCCGGAGCCGTCTATCTCTTCGGCATCGGACCCAATGGACCTCGGCAGCTGCGCCCTCCGCTCACGGGACTCGGTCGCGGCAACTTCGGCGCGGCGCTCGCGATCGGCGACGTGGACGCTGACGGCGATGCGGATCTGATTGTCGGATCTCCCGGAGCAGACATCGCCCCGGGCGGCGCCTTCACCGCGCGCGGAGTGATCGACATCTTCCTGCTGCAGAAGGACCTGCCGATCCCCGACCTCGGCTCGATTCGTCTGAGTGGATACGACCTCGACGCCGATGCCGGAGTGCGCCGGTTCTCGAACCTCCGCGCAGGCCGCGCGCTGATCGCGAAGGACTTCAACGGCGACTCGCTGGTGGACCTCGCGATCTTGAGCTCGGTGAACAACTCGATCGGCGCGGACGGCGGCAACCTCGCGCGCAGCATGATCGCCGCGCAGGTGCACCTCGGCCGCGGTTCGGGTCCGCGCCGCTTCGAAGACACGCCGGATCTCTACGTGCTCCCCTCGAACACGGCGGACGGTGACGAGGGCAACTGGCGACTGGGATTCATCGCTGGTGCGAGTGGTCGCCCTCCCCTGCTGGTGGCCGCGGCTGATCGCACTGACTCTCCGGATTTGCGCGCGAATGATGCGGGCATGCAGGGAGGATCCAACGGCGGAGGTGCGCTCTTGTTCGACTTGAGCGCGGCCACTCCGTCGCTCGCGATGCCGCAGCAGGTCGGTCGCCTTCAGGCCTGGGCGCGCGTGTACGGCTCGCAGGCGAACATCCAGGCGGGCCGCAGCTTCGCCATCATCGACGCCGATGGTGACGGTGCGCAGGAGCTGGTGCTCGGCGCACCCTATGCCTCGAAGGTGGATGGCGGCACGACGACTCCGAACACGGGGCGACTCGAGTTCTTCTCGCTCTCGCGGCTCTCTTCGGGCGCGGTCGCGAATCGGCCCGACTTCGTGCAGCCGGGTCTCAACCGCACCGACATTCTCGGCACCGCGGTGGAGAGCTGGAATGGCCGCGTGGTGGCGTTCAATGGCCGCGCGTCGACCACGCTGGGTGACTTCACGGGGCGGCTCGACATCTTCTCGGGCGGCAGCGCGGACACGTCGACGTGGATGGTGAACTCGGTTCCGATCGCGAGCCGGCCGGGCGCGCAGCAGATGGGCGTGGGCATCGAGGTGGGGCCGCAGGGCAATGAGCTGCACGCGATCGTCGGAGTGCCGAACATCTCGGGACCGTCGAGTGATTCTTCGGGCAATGAGATCGGCGCGGGTCAGGGCATCGCCTGGAATTGGTCGGCGCCCGCGACTCCGCGCCTGCTGGCCGAGGGATCGAACACGCCGTACGTGACGGATGCGGGGCTTCGCGCGTTCGGGGGACGCACCATCGCAGCCGACGTGGCGATGACCGACTTCGACGGAGATGGGCGGAAGGATCTGATCATCGCTGCTCCAAACTTCGGCATTCCCACGCGCACGACGGATGGTGGCGTCTCGAGCACCGAGTACGCGCTGAATCGTTCTGAGTGCGCGGTGCCTTCTGCGCAGAGCCCGGGTGCGGTGCTGGTGCACATGGGCATGGCGGATGGCACGTATCGCGAGGGCTTCCGCGTGTGGGCGGTGCGCGACATTCCGGGCTGTACGGTGCCCGACGGTGGCTCCGCGACGATCTGCCAGCGCACGCAGCTCTCTCGCAACGGAGTGATCGGCGGCTTCGACTTCGACGGCGACGCGAAGCAGGACCTCGGCATGACGCGCTCGAACGGGTTCGAGGTGTTTGCTGGGCGCGCTCCGGATGATGCGCAGCTGACCAAGCCGTCGATGGCGTGTGATCCGATCTTCACCTTCCCGTTCATCACGCAGACGACGTCGATGCCGACGCCGCTCGGAGATCTCAACGCGGATGGTTGTGACGAGATCGGTTTCCGCTATTCCGACAACGCAAACCGACAGGGAGTGATCATCGCGTTCGGCTTCGATCCCGGCGGCACGCGCTGCGGTGGAGTGACCGTGCCGTCGTGGGTGCGCATCTCGGGCGACACGGAGACCGGAGTGGCGACCATGCGGCTCGGCGTGGCGATGACTCGCGCGCGCGATGTGCTCGCGAGCGGAGTGGATACCGTCGCGATCACCGCGGACCTCTATCCGTTCCAGGGCGTGACGCAGCCGACGGTGCTGCTCGTGCCGACCTCGCAAATCGTGGCGAAGCGCCCGGCGTCGGGGGAGCGGCTGGTGAGCATTCTCGGTGATGGACTGGTGGCGGTGCCGATCGTTCCGATGGTGCGTGCGCTCGGGTTCGGCCGGCAGCTCATGGGCAACGTGGACACGGATGGTGATGGGAAGCGTGACCTCGTGGTGTCGGCGCCGGGTGCGAACGTGAACGGCGACGGCACGGGTGCGGTCTACGTGTTCAAAGGCGGCACGGTGACGCAGGGTGCGAATCTGCCGGTGCTGCTGATCGCGGCAGACGATCGCGAGCGTGGTGCGTTCGGTCAGGATCTCTCGCTCTCTGCCTCGCGAGGAAATGTGCCCGCTGCGCTCGGTATCGGAGCTCCGCTCAGCTACCGGCAGGGCACGGCCAACGGGACGGCGTTCGTGTTGCCGCTGGATTTCTGATCAAGTCTTCGCGACGCGCGCCCAGCCGAGGCGTTTCCGAACGATCTTGGATTCGGCGAGCCACTGCTGACGCTCCTTCAGCTCGGCCTCGACGCGTGGCGCATACTCAGACTGATCGATGCGCTCGAGGAACGAGGGATAGAACCGCCGAAGCGCGCGCAGTGCGAGGATGTTCTGTCGCTCGAGCCGCTCCGCGGTGCCGGTGAGACCGCCCACGTGTGCCAGCCACGCGATGACGCCGAGCTCGTAGAGCCTGAGCGCGCCAATCACCCCGTCGGTGAGACAGTCTTCATCGAGCATCACGCATCCAGCTCCCCGGAAGGAGTCTTCCCCCGGGGCGACGATCACGATGCGGACCAGGCGGAGGACTCGGCGGTATGCGGCGGGGCTCTGCTGCACGAACCCGAACGCCTTTCGCACCGTCGACTCGAGGGCCGCAGGGGTTCCGATCGTGACCGAGTGGATCGTGAAAGTCGTCTCAGACGTTTTGAGGAGTCCCCACGCAAAGAATCCTTCGAGCTTTCGCTCGAAGAATCCCTCTGAGGGACGCGACAGGCCGAACCGTCGCTCGCAGCTCTTCGCCATCCCGCCCTCTTCCTTCCGCCGCGATCCCTCGCGGAGCTGCAACGACTCCAAGCGGGTCATCAGGGTGATCACGACTCGCTCGACCACTTCCGCAGCCGCGGCACCGAGCCGCTTCCGCCACGGGACGTCGGGCCGGAAGCTCACCTGGTAGACGTTCGCGTCCTGCACGCGGCCCAGCAAGTAGTCGTCACTGGTCCCGAGTGAATCGACGAGACCCAGCTCGAGCCCGCGCTTCGCGAGCCAGTACTCACCGGTCGCCACCTTGTCGACGTCGAGAGCAGGGCGCTGAGACTTCACGAACTCCTTGAAGAGCCCGTGCGTCTCATCGAGCTGATCGACGAACTTCTGCCGACCCTTCGCGGTGATCTCGCCGAACACGCTGACGGTGCGTTTGAACTCGCCAGCCGTGAGCTCTTCGAAGTCGACGTCGTTCTTCTTCAGGAAGCGGTGCACGTTGGGCACCTGGGCCACCA
>CBIHPJ010000200.1:0-12568 GCA_966211295.1 uncultured Myxococcales bacterium
GGACGACGTGCCGCTGCATGGGGCGATCGTGTTCTTCTCGTTGCTCGGCGGCCTGGCGATGTTCGGCGCGATCGGTCTGTTGGTTGGACCGCTTTCAGTGGCGCTGATGCTCGAGGCGCTGCGCATGTACCGGCGTGACTTTCTCGAACGCGCCCAACCCTCTCCCGAAGGGAGAGGGAGATAGTTTCTTCGGGGTCAGTAACCGCCAGCCTCTCGCATTCTTGATACATCAGCGGCCGCTTGATTCACCGCGCGCTGATCCTCGGCCTGCTCCTCGCGACCTCTGCCTTTGCGCAGGAAGACGCGGGCGCCACCGGCGTGCTCACCAGGCCGCCGACGCTCGTGCAGCAAGTCGAGCCGATCTTCCCGCCCGAGCTCGTCGACGCCGGCGCCAGCGGCACCGTGACGCTCGAGCTCGACATCGGCCCCGACGGAAAAGTCTTCGACGCGCGCGTGGCGAACAGCGCGGGTGAAGCGTTCGATCAAGCGGCGCTCACCGCGGCGAGACAATTCATCTTCACGCCCGCCGAGATCGACGGCGCTCCCGCGGCAGTGCGCATCTCGTTCGCGCTCGAGTTCCTCTACCGCCCGCAAGTCGTGGAAGTGCCGCTCGAGACCGATGCCGGCACTCCGGTGAACTTCAGCGGCATCGTGGTCGAGCGCGGCACGCGCGACCCCGTCGAGGGAGCGCAAGTCGTGGTCGAGGGCCGCGAAGCGATCACCGGCCCCGGCGGACGTTTCGAGTTCACCGACATTCCCGAGGGCACCTTCCCCGTCGTGGTCGTGAACTCCGAGTACCAGAAGTACGAAGTCACCGAGACCTTCAGCGCGGGCAAGCGCACCGAGGTGAAGTACTTCATCCGCAAGAAGCTCTACGGCTCGTACGAGACCGTGGTGCGCGCGCCGAAAGAGCGCAAAGAGGTCGCGCAGGTCACGCTCTCGCAGGAAGAGATCAAGCTCATCCCCGGCACCAACGGAGATGCCTTCCGCGTGGTGCAAAACCTCCCCGGAGTCGCGCGCGCGCCCTTCGGCATCGGCCTGCTGATCGTCCGCGGAGGAAAATCGTGGGACACGCGCACCTACGTCGACGAAGCGCCGGTGCCGCAGCTCTTCCACTTCGGCGGACTCTTCTCGACGTACAACGCGGGGCTCCTCGAGAACATCAGCTTCCAAGCGGGCAACTTCAACGCCGACTTCGGACGCAACATCGGTGGCCTCGTCACCGCCGAAGCGCGCACGCCCTCGAAGAAGGGAATTCACGGCTACGTCGACATCAACCTCGTCGACGCCTCGGGAATCCTGCAGGCGCCGATCAACGAGAACTGGAGCTTCTCGGTCAGCGCGCGCCGCTCGTACATCGACGTGATTCTCCCCGCGGTGATGTCGCTCATTCCGAACGCGAACGACACGGTCAGCTTCACGCTCGCGCCGCGCTACTACGACTACCAGGCACGCATCGAGTACCGCCCGAAGAACGGCAAGCTGCGCTTCTTCGCCAGCTTCTTCGGATCTTCGGATCAGCTCGTGCTCGCGCTCCCGAATCCGTCGATCGATCCCGAAGGCCGCGGCACGTTCGGCACCAGCATTCTCTACAACCGGCTCCTCTTCGGAGTGGACCTGAAGCTCGGCGACGGCTTCGACTTCCGTTCGCGCACCTCGATCGGTCTCGACGAGCTCAGCTTCACGGTGGGCGACGACATCTTCGCGAAGGGCCGCCAGTACCCGGTGCGCTCGCGCAACACCTTCAACTACGCGATCCCGATCATCCGCTCGGAGCTCAGCTTCGGCGTCGACCTGGGCGTGCAGCCGTACTCGGTGGAGATCCAGTCACCGCCGTTGCCGAAGCTGAACCAGGTGCCTGATCCGTTCCAGAGCAAGCGGCTCCAGTACACGAACGAGTTCGTCACCGCGGTGGAGCCGGGGATCTTCGCGCAGCTCTTGTGGAAGCCGCTCGACTCCCTGCGAGTGATCGGCGGCGTGCGCGCTGACTACAACTCGCAGATGAACAAGGCGTGGGTCGATCCGCGGCTCGCCGTGTTCTGGCAGCTGCACGAGCGCGTCGCGCTCAAGGGAGCGGCGGGCATCTACCACCAGACGCCCGACTACCGCGGAGGCCTGCTCACCAAGGGCTACGGCAACCCGAACCTCGAGGCCGAGGGTGCGCGGCAATTCATGGTCGGCACCGAGGCGCGCTTCACCGACGCGATCAGCCTCGACGTGCAGCTCTATTACAAAGACCTCTTCAACCAGGCGCGCGCGACGCTCGGTGACGTGAGCGGGGCGGTCAATCTCGATTCGGTGGACCTGCGCTACACGAGCAACGGCCGCGGGCGGAGCTACGGCGCGGAGATCCTCCTGCGCCACTCGCTCACCAAGAACTTCTTCGGGTGGATCTCGTACTCGCTCTCGCGCGTGGAGCGCGATTTCTACGGCGGCACCGTCTACGGCCTCTCTCAGTACGATCAGCCGCACAACCTGATCGTCGTCGCGAGCTACAAGCTGCCCTACGACTTCATCGTGGGCGCGAAGGTTCGTTACACCTCGGGGCCGCTCACGAGACCGATCAGCTCGGCGATCTGGGACGCGAACGGGAACTACTTCTTCCCCATTCAGAGCCAGGAATACTCGCGCCGCCTGCCCGACTTCTTCCAACTCGACCTGCGCATCGACAAGCGCTTCGTCTTCCAGGACTGGATGTTCGCCATCTACCTCGACGTGCAGAACGTGACGTACCAGCGCAACGTCGAAGCAGTGCTCAACAGCTACGACTACTCGGAGCAGGCGTACTTGACCGGCCTGCCGATTCTCCCCGTGCTGGGACTGCGAGCGGAGTTCTGAATGAAGAAGCTCCTTCTCCTCATCCTGCTCGCTGGTTGTGATCCGGGGTTCCGCCCCGAGACGCTGGTGGAGAACCTGCGCCTCATCGGAGTGTCCGCCGACAATCCGAAGTTGCTGCCCGGTGAGAGCACCCGCGTGCGTGCGCTGGTGCTCGATCCTTCACGCACGATGAACAGCACCGTGTTGTGGATTGGCTGCGAGCCCGATCCCTACAACCTGAACCGCAGTCCCTGCGCGAACCCCGACATCCTGCAGGATCCTTCGGCGTTGAACTCAGGCAACGGAATGCTCCCGCCGGGCGTCTCGGTGATCGGGTTCAACGAGCAAGCGTTCTACACGGTGCCCGCGGGCCTCTTCGACGTGCTCACCCCCGATGATCCGCGGCGGCAGAGCGGCACCGTCGGTCAGATGATCGCCTTCGCGGTGGCGGAGACCGTCAGTCCGCAGGCGAGCCCCGAGGAACTGCGCGCGCTCTTCGATCGAGTGCGGAGCAAGGAAGTGAAGTCGGTGCTCGCGTTGTTCCGCGTGCAGATCTCCGAGTCGAGTGATCGCAACGCAAACCCGGTGGTCGACTCGCTCGTCGTCGCCAACGAGCGGTGGCCGCGTGGGGCTCGCTTCTTCGTGAAGGAGAAGGAGCCGATCAACCTCGACCTCATCGCCCCCGAGTCTTCGTTCGAGCCGTACGTGCTCAGCACGCCGACGGGTGAAGAGATGAAGACAGAGCGAATCCTCACCGCCTGGTACTCGACCTCGGGCCGTTTCACCGAGACGAGCACCGCGCTCAATGAAGGCGTGAAGACGATCTTCACCGCGCCGGGATCGAAGGCGGATCCCGTGCCTGAGCGCCGCACGGGAACGCTCTACACCGTGTTCCGCGACACCCGCGGCGGGCAGTCGTGGCGCGACTGGCAATACTTCGTGTGCGACGACTCGCTCTCCGCTCCGGAAGTCACCAGCGTCGATTGGCCCGCGACCTCGGCCGATCCCGTGGTGCTCCACGGAAACAACTTGAGCTCGGTGCTCGACGTGATCGTCGATGACATCGCGCTCGAGCGCAGCGCCTTCATCGAGAGCGCAGGGACCTTTCAGGGCTATCTGCCCCCGAACGTTCCAGTGGGTGCGAAGCGCGGCACCGTTCACACCCGCGTGTGCACTCGGCAGCCGCTCTAAGAGTGATTGCCTGAGTCACCGCGCTCGTGTGTAACGCCCCCGCCAAACTCTCCTGGGAGTCACTCACATGATCCGCCTCTCCACCGCCGCGCTCGCCTTCGTTCTCGCTGGCTGCGCGACCACCTCATCGAGCACCACTTCGGACTCCACGGCCTCTGGGGGTGGAAGCTCGAAGCCCGCCGACACCGGCCCGCAGAAGATGGCGATCACCAACGTGATCCCCTTCGACGTCGCTTCCTGTGGCCCGCGCACGCTCGCGCTCGCTCCGCTCACCACTGAGGTGCTGCTGGGCGCGATGCTCTCGATGAGCCCCGCCACGCAGGAGTGCTTCATGGACCTCACCGCGCGCGATGGTCAGCCGTTCGACCTCAAGGCGAAGGTGACCGTCGCCGAGTCGGGCGTGACGGTCGAGGTGAACGGTCTGGGCGCGTCTCCCGCCGGCAAGGCGTGCGTGGAAGGCGCGTTCAAGAAGCTGCCGCTCCAGGCGCTCCCGGCGGGCAGCAAGCCGGTCGTCGCCGAGATTCCGGTCGGCGCGGGCAACACCACGGTGCGCATCGGTGACAACGCGGCCAACGACGTCGCCGGCAAGCTGCGCCTCGCTCAGCCGTCGATGTGCGAGTGCTACGCGAAGCTGGGCGACAAGGCGCCGCCCTCGCTGAAGGCCGAGATCGACGTGGCGGCCGATGGCACCGCGAAGGTGAACATGAACTCCACCGACGAGGTGGCGACGTGCGTCGCGGGCAAGATGCAGGCGATCAAGTTCGCCGAGAGCGCGACCAAGATGAACTGGCCGCTGCTCCTCAAGAACAGCTACGCGACCGCGGTCGACCCCACGGCCACCGCGCCGCTTCGTTTCCAGCAGCTCGACGGAATGACCGGCCAGCGCACCTCTGACGTGCTGATCGCCGCCGGTCAGCGCTCCGCGGCCGCCTTCGCGTACGACGACCTCGCGAAGAAGTACAAGGCGAAGCCCGCGAAGGGGATGCTCGAGGAGCTCAAGACGAAGTGCGCCGACGTCGCCACCGGTGACGACAAGTGGCTGGCGGCGGTGAAGAACCTGCTCGCGACCTTCGAAGACTCAAAGAAGCTCGCCGTCGCCGAGAAGGCGAATGACCCGGCGTGGTCGCAGGTGGAGCAGGCGGTGACGGCGAAGATCACCACCACCAGCGCCGAGGTCCCGAAGATCGAAGAGCAGAAGAAGAACGACCTCAACGCCTGCCCGAAGACGAAGTACTGATCTCACGGTGAGCACCCTCTTCGCCGACATCGCGCAGCTCGAGGCCGAAGGACGGCCCTTCGTGCTGTGCACGGTGACGGCGTCGCATGGGAGCACTCCGCAGAAGCCGGGCTCGCGCCTCGTGGTGCTGCCCGATGGATCGCTCCGCGGCACCATCGGCGGCGGAGCGATCGAGAAGCAGGTGATCGACGCCGCGCTCGCGTTGCTGGCTGACGCGAGCGTCGAGACGCGGACGATCGAGACGCACCTCACGCACGATTTGGGCATGTGCTGCGGGGGAAAGATGACCGTCTTCCTCGAGAAGCACGGCGCACCCGCCTCGCTCTTCGTGTTCGGCGCAGGTCACGTGGCGAAGGAGCTCGCCTCCCTCGCACAGCACGTGGGCTTCCAGGTCACCGTGATCGACGAACGCGCCGAGTGGCTCAACGCCGAGCGTTTTCCGCAGGCCACTCGAAGACTCGAACAGCCCGACGTGGTGGCGAAGGCGCTCGCGGAAGGTGACCAGGTGTACTGCTGCGTCACCACGCACGATCATCCGCTCGATCAGGCGTGCGTCGAGGCGCTGGTGAAGAAGAAGCTCGCGTACCTCGGGGTGATCGGCAGCCAGCGCAAGTCGCTCCGCTTCCGTCAGCGCATGGAGGCCGCGGGCTTCACGAAGGAAGAAGTGGAGCGCTTCGAGAGCCCGATGGGCGTGCAGATCGACGCGCTCACGCCGGCGGAGATCGCGGTGTCGATCGTCGCGCGGTTGATCTCCGTCCGAAGAAAACGATAGTGCCTCCCTCTCCCATCGGGAGAGGGTCGGGGTGAGGGCGTACATCCATGATCCCTACCTTGCTCTTCATCCTCGCTGCATCACCACCTCCCAGGCCGCTCGGTGAAAACGAAGTCGCGCGCATGAGCGCGATCTTCGCGGGAGGCGTGCTCGATCTGATCGCCGAGCCGAAGCGCGACGTCACTCGCTCGTTCGCCACGCTCGTCTCCGCGCCCATCGGGTACCGCCAGGAGAAGCGCGCCGCTGAGCTGGGCATGATCGCCACTTCGCTCGATGAAGACGTGCGCGCGATCAATCAGAAGGTGAGCGCGGAAGCGCCGACGCTGGTGAACCTGTGCATCGAGCCAGAAGGTGGAACGCGCTGGAAGCTGGAGGCGTTGGTGCAGGGCAAGTCGCGCGCGTGGGTGATGCGGTTGATGGCCGACACCAATCTGCTCGGCACTCCCGCGACCACGGAGCATCCCCCGCAGATCTTCTTCGCCGAGCTCGCAGCCATCGGCGCCTCGGAAGCTTCGAAGATGAAGGACCGCGACTGTCACGCCATCCGTCGCGACGACGCGGGCGAGGTGTACTTCGACGGCGAGAGCGATCCGCTGCGCTTCGCAGGGAGAGATCCCACGCCGTACGCATCGGGTTCCGATCACCTGCTCGACTTCGCGCTCGATCCAGATCTCGCGGTCGCCGGCCTGATGCCCGCGCAGGTGTTCGGAGAGAACCACGGCGAGCTCCCCCGCCCCCGTGTGGCTGGCGTGCTCAACCTCATCGCCACCGCGGAAGTGCTCGCGAAGATGGGCGGACTCACCATGGTCGCCACCTCGCCTTCGTCGAGCGGCACGGCGGTGTTCTTCGTCGAAGGTCGGCCCAACCCCACGGTGGTGAATTTCAGCAACGGCTACTTCTCCACGCCGAAGGTGCTCTCCCCTGCCGCCGCGGTCACCGGCAAGTGGTCGAGCTGGTCGTGGTCGCTCGTCGATCCGCGCATGCCGGCCGAGGTGGTGCTCGAGACGAACAAGGAGGCTGCTGCATGTCTCGATGGGCTCTCGAAGTCGCCCTCTCCGCAGCTCGCGGTACAGGTGCAGAAGTGCCTCGACCTCGCGATGACGGATTCGAAGACGCCGTTCAAGGTGAGACGCGAGCGATGGCTCGACGCGGTGCGCGCGCACGAGACCGCGGCCGAGAACACCGTGGAGTTCTTCTGCGCTGACCAGCGCGCGCTCGTGCAGAACGAGTTCTTTCAACCCGCGAGCTCGGCGAACAGGCGCGACGCAGGACCGCTGATGAGCTCGGTGCTCGGGTGGGAAGAGCAGGCTGGCGCGAAGAAGGTCACTGGCTCGCTGCAGCTCACCGCTGAGATCGTCGAACTGTTCAGCGCGGATCGCTTCATGACGCTGGGAAGGAAGGAGCTCGCCATCGCCGCGCGCGTGGACACCTCGTTCTTCACCAAGCTGCAGAACTTCGATCGCTGGGAACTGGTGGAGAACGGCGGCCCGCTCACCAAGCTGAGCTCGCTGAACGCGGCGAAGGCTCCGCTGCCGCGCTTCGCGCTCTTGAACGTCGCGGCGCGCGTGCATCTGCGGCGTGGGCTCGAGTCGGGGAAACTGACGCAGGCGGCTCGTGAGGTGCGGCAGGCCGCGAAGATCGCGTTCAACTCCGAGAACCTCGTGGGCCAGGCGGTCGCGGTGAACCTGCTCAGCATCGAGTGGAAGGCGCGCGACTACGCGTACCAGAGCGGTCGCTCGATCGCCGGGTGGGATGTGATCGAGCCTGATCTGATCGAGCGTGCTCGGCGGGTGGTGAGAACGGCTCCGGCGTACTTCTCACCAATGAGTCACGAACGGACGATCTCGCGCGCGATGGAGTGCGATCGATTGACGGTGTGCTCGGCGTACAGCGAGGTCACCGCGATCAACTCGGGGCTCGAGTCGCTGCTGCGGGATCCGTGGCGTGCTCGCTATTCAGCTGCGCTCGAGACGATCTCGAAGCCGAGTGAGCGCTGCACCTTCTCTCTCGCTCGCTACTGGGCTGCGCGGCCGATGCTCGATGTCGAAGAGGCGAAGAAGTCGCGGGCGCAGGAAGTGATCGCCGGCGGAATGATCAGCAGGGCTGCGATTGGGTTCACCCTGCCGGCGCTCGATCAGTTCTACGTGGTGCCTCTGCCCAAGTGAGCGTGGTCGGCTCACGATCTCGTGCGTTGCTCGTCACGTGCGGGCTCTCGGCGCGCTGCGAGGACGTCAACGTGACGAATTCGGAGACCTGACGGTTCAGCGTACACGCCCCTGTACGCTCGTCACTCAGGTCGAAGATTCGCTCACCGAGTCACAGAAAGTTCGAAGCTGAGAGGCCTGTTCGACGCGAGCAAAAGCGCAGAGTTCATCGCTCACCCACGCTTCCTCAAGGCTGATCAGCAGCCGCTCGGCCACGCCGGATTGCAGAAGCTCACGTCGCGCACCACTTCACGCGACGCCTCCCGCATCCACACGCGACCATCGGTGCTGAAGCGGAACCCGTACTCGAACTTCTGCCACTTCGGCCCGTAGAACAGCTCGCTCTTCGGCACCTCGAAATGGAAGCGGTAGTCATTCCCGAAGCGGCCCACGAAGCTGAGCTCAGTGGCCGGCAGCGCCACGCCGTCGAGCTTCATTTCTGCCTGCGCGAACACCGCTTGCGGCTGCAGCTCCGCCGAGTCCGTGAGGCCGGGCACGTACACATCGACCTCGACGAAGGTGCACGCGCGCTGCTGCACGTACGAATCGAGCCGCGTGGAAGCGGGCGCACCATCCTGCCGAGCGCACGCACGCGTGAAGCTCGAGCCCGGATTTCCCACCCAGCCCACGCGCGCAGGCGAAGCCGCCGAGACCGCGAACCGGTAGTTGCTCCCGTTGTTCGAGTCCCACGCTTCGCAGTTCATCCCCGCGCCGCTCGAGTTCTTGAACCACAGCTCCATCGACGTCGTGCCCGAGGGAATGTTGAGCTCCAGCGGCACGCTCTTCGCGCCCGCGTTCGACGGCACACCATTGGGCGCATCGAAGCCGCGCACCGTGCCCTCGACCATCGCGCCCGAGGGAAGAAACTTCGCGGTCGCCACGATGTCCCACGCGGGGAATCCGTTGTGCGTGCCGCGGCAGGTCGTGAGGCGATCGAGCGCGAAGTTGATCGTCACCGGCTGGCCCGCGACCAGCGTGCCGCGCTGCTGGCGGTACCCGCTCTGGAAATCGAGCGTCCGCGACACCACCACGTCTCCGCTGCAGATCGCCGCGTCGGTGCCCACGCTCCAGCTCCCCGCCTGGTTCAACACGTACGACTCCAGATCTCCCGGCATGCGGTTGTGATCGAAGAGCCGCGCCCCGGTGGTGGTGAGCAAGAACGGAGCGACCTGCACGTTCGCGCGCGAATACGCAGTGGCCGACATGCCATCGCGCAAGGTGTCGCGGATGAGCTTGAAGCGATAGCGCGTGAAGCCCGCAGGAGCGCCCGTGGTCTTCGTCGCCGACACGCTGGACCAGGCTGCCGCGTCGATGTTCTTGAACAACACCTTCGCCTTCGCGCCCTCGGCGACGGCCTGATTCGAGACGTCGACGAGCCCAGTGAAGGACCACCAGCACACGCCCGAGGTGCACGAGGTCGCGCCGCGATCGACGCTGCGGAGCACGATGTTGCAGCCGCGATCTGCCGCGTCTTTCCCGTTCGCGCCGAGCAACGGAGAGTCGACCACTTCCTCGAAGTCCGCCGAATCGCCCTCGTCGAGGAAGGCGTCCTGCACTCCGCAAGCGGAGAGCACTGCGAGGGCGAGCCAGACGATCTTCTTCATGCGCTGGCCGCTATCACACCTCATCCCACATGCACCAGAGGGCCCTCAGGAGGGTGCGAACTCAGTGGTACCTTGCTCGACCGTGCGTCACGTCTCGATCCTCTTCCTTGTGCTCCTCGGCGCGGGCTGTCCGATGCCGACGCCCAATCCGGATGCCGCGATGCCCGAGGTCGACTCCGGGGTGCCCGACGCCGGCCAACCTGATGCGGGACGTCCTCCGCGTGACGCTGGAATTCCCGACGCGGGGTTCACCGCTGCGCCGATCGCCTCGTGGTGCCAGCTGCGCGCGCGCGCCGAGTGCTCGCGAGATCTTCGCTGCGGCCGCTTGAGCGCCTCGACCTACGCCGGCTGCCTCGTCGCCCACTCGAGCATCGCGACGTGCGATCAGACCGCGTACTCGCGCGGAGTCGCCGAGCGCCGCATTCAGTACCTCGAGACGGAAGGCGTGAGCTGCTTGAACGCGTTCGGCTCGGGCTCGTGCGAAGACACTCCGATCTCCTGCACCGACGCGTTCACGGGACTCACCGCGCCCGACGCGGGCTGCCTCGCTCCCACCGACTGCAACGCCTTCGGCTTCTGCGATCTCTACGACGGCCGCTGCCCGCACCAGTGCCGCCCCTGGGCCGCGATCGGCGAGCAGTGCGATGGCTTCACGCGCCGCTGCGATCCCGTGAACGGGAGCTGCGACAACAACGACGCCGGCATCGCGGTGTGCTTCCCGAAGAAGAACGATGACGATCCCTGCATTCGCTACGACGCGTGCGGCGACAAGAGCTCGTGCGTCGACGGTCGCTGCATCACGCGCACCGCGAATCCCGGAGAGGCGTGCGCCACGCGCAGCGGCTTCCCCTTCTGCACCGAAGAATATTTCTGCCGCCAGGATCCGCCGGTGAACGGCGTGCGCCCGCCCGGAACCTGTCAGCGGAAGTCGGGGCTGGGCGGCACCTGCACCGGCCCCGGGAGCTGCCTGCCCAGCCTGCGCTGCAGCACGCTGCTCACCACCGGCACCTGCTTGCCCAAGGCGACCGTGCGCGAGGGCTGCATCAACTACGACGACTGCGAAGACGGGCTGTACTGCGATGTCACCACCCAGCGCTGCGAGCTGCTCCCCGACGCTGGCGGAGACTGCTCGTTCGACCGCACCGGCTATCGCTGTGCCCCGGGAAATGCGTGTGCGTTTTCGGGTACCTCCGACGACAGATGCGTGGCCTGGAAGACGGTTGGCTCGGAGTGCGGGTATGGTGGTGAGTGCCTGTCCAACGACTGCGCGTACGCCACCTTGCCGGACGGTGGCTTCGGTGGCACATGCAACGCGAGTTGCTCGCAGAGGGCCGATGGCGGGCTGTAAATAAGTCCTTGAAGCTTCCTTTCTCGTTCAGATCTTTCGTTGTTGCCGTCGCGCTCGCGCTCACGCCGGCGTGTTCCTTCGCGCCCGTCTTCCCGGTCCCTGACGCAGGGAAGCCCGACAGCGGAATCACCATCACGCCCGACGGAGGCCCGCGCCCCGACGGCGGCCTCCAGCCTGAAGCCGCGTGCTCGCTGCTCAACGGAAAGCGCTGCGACTACCTGGCGCGCTGCGGACTCATCAATTCCGACGTGCAGTCGCTCGATCAGTGCGAGCACTACTTCGAAGCGACCTGGTGTGGACCGATGACCTGGCCCAGCCACGTCGCCGCGGGCACCCTCAAATTCGAGCCGTCGCGCGCGGAATCGTGCGCGAGCGCCTTCGACACACAGGCGTGCGGTGAGTGGAACACGCTGCCTGATTCGTGCACGCGCTTCCTCGTTCCGCGCGTGGCGCTCGGCGGTGATTGCTACGACGGCTTCACCGAGTGCACCGAAGGCGTGTGCCGCGGCTCTTCGTGCCCGCGCACCTGCCAGCCCCGCGCGTTGCTCGACGATCCCTGCACCAGCGACGCAGAGTGCAAGACGCCGCTGTACTGCAAGCGCTCTCCCTTCATGCCCGCTACCGGCAAGTGCGCCGCGTTCGGCACCAACGGCACCGCGTGCGAGAACGACAAGGAGTGCCTGGAGGGTCTGCACTGTCTCAATCAGACCTGCCGTGCGCTTCCTGCTCCCGGCACCCCGTGCGCCGAGGGCCTGTGCGCTGAGACGGGTTACTGCGACGGAGTAGGCGACGCGGGCATCTGCATCACCCGCAAGAGCGAAGGCGCGACGTGCACCGAAGAGCAATGCGCGAGCGGCCTGGTGTGCGATCCGATTCGCGCGGTGTGCGTGAGAGTGCAGCTCTCGTCGGGTGATCTCTGCTCGCTCGCGCAGGTGTGTCCGCAGGGCCAGGTTTGCGTGGGCGCGTCGGCGAACTCGGCGGGAACGTGCCTCGCTCCGAAGATGGAGAACGAGCACTGCGAGACGAGCCTCGATTGCGAGTCGCACCTCGCGTGTCTCGCGGCCGACGGCGGCTTCACCTGCCAGCGCCGCTCCATGGCGGGCTCGTCCTGCAGGACGTCGGCGACATGCCAAGCCGGCGCGACCTGCTTGAACGGCAGCTGCGTCGAGTTGCCGGGACCGGGCCAGAGCTGCGCGGACACCCGTGAGTGCCGCTGGGGACTGTGCCGCGACGTCGCGAACACCGACGGCGGCGCGATCTGTGGAGCGCTGCTCAGCGCCGCGCAGCCCTGCACGCGCGGTGAAGAGTGCGCGTCGGGTGCGTGCGTAGCGAATACCTGCGTCGCGCGCTGCGTGCCCTGAAGCTGCCTGTTCTGAAGCTGCCTGTTCTGAAGCT
>CBIHPJ010000201.1:0-12553 GCA_966211295.1 uncultured Myxococcales bacterium
TTACAGCTGGTACTCCAGATTCGCGCGGGCGATGTCCTTCAAGTTGATGGTGAAGGCGCCCGCTCCTTCGACCTCGACCGTTACGGCGTCTGACGAGACCTGGCTCAGCGTCCCGAGGAAGTTCTTGCGAGGCGGCGTGAAGAGCGGCCCGAAGGTCTTGATGCGCACCTGCTTGCCCTTCACCGACTCGAAGTGCGCGAGCTTCTTGAGCGGACGGTTGAGGCCAGGGCTCGAGACCTCGAGGCTGTACTCGTGGGGGATCACGTCTTCGACGTCGAGCGCCTTGTCGACGGCGCGGCTGGCGATGGCGCACTCCTCGACGCCCACGGTGCCACCCGGCTTGTCGATGAAGAGCCTCAGGATCCACCCGTGCTCGCGCACGAACTCGAGATCGAGCAGCTCGAGACCCTCGGCCGCGATCAGCGGCTCACAGATCTCCTGCACGCGCTCTTCGACCTTCTGAGACTTCGCTCCGCTGCTCACTGCAAGACCCCCAAAAAAAGAAAAAGTGGGCACATCGGCCCACTTTTCGAGTTCCGAAAAATTGGTGCCCGTCCTCTACGACACGTCCCTACCCCGTGTAAACAGCACGTCATGCGCATCGCTGCTGCCCAGATGACCAGCGGGGCCGACAAGGCCCACAACCTCGAGGTCGCCACCCGGCTGATCACGAAAGCCGCCGAATCGGGCGCGAATTTCGTGGGGTTACCCGAGAACTTCTCGTGGATGGGACCTGAGCCGGGGCGCGCCCAGAACGCCGAGACGCTCGAAGGAGCGACCCTCGCCCGAATGGCCGAGCTCGCGCGCAGCCACCAGATCACCGTGCTCGCGGGATCGGTGCTCGAGACTGGTGCTCCGGGCGGCCGGCTCTTCAACACCAGCACGCTCTTTGGTCCCGACGGCGCGCGCATCGGGCTGTACCGGAAGATTCACCTCTTCGACGTCGAGGTCGGAGACGGCCAGACCTATCGCGAGTCCGCCGCCGTCGCGCCCGGCACCGAGGTCGTGGTGGCCGATGCCCCGCTGGGCAAGGTCGGTTTGTCGGTTTGCTACGACCTCCGCTTCCCTGAGCTCTACCGGCAGCTCGCGAAGAACGGAGCGGTGCTGCTCACGGTGCCTGCCGCCTTCACGCTGATGACCGGCAAGGATCACTGGGAAGTCCTGCTCCGTGCGCGCGCGATCGAGAACCAGGCGTACGTGATCGCGCCCGCGCAGCAGGGCAAGCACCCGAAGGACCGGATGACCTGGGGTCACGCGATGGTGATCGATCCGTGGGGGCTGGTGACCGCGCGCGCGTCGGAGGGTGAAGGCCTCGCGATCGCCGAGCTGGATCTCGAGTACCTCGCGAAGGTGCGCCGCACCCTGCCCGCCCTGCAACACCGCCGGCTGACCTAATCAGAAGGCCCGGCAGTCGGGGCAACGTTCGCCTGAGCGCGCGAGGATCGCTCCGCATTCGCGGCAGCGAGGTTGCTTCGTCTGAGCGTCGCCGTGCGTCTCGGGGCTCAAGTCGCGCTTGAGCATTCCGTTCAAAATCCACCCGGGGAACGCGCCCATCGCTCCGTAGAGAACGAGCTCGTAGTTCCAGACGATGGTCCAGCCGCCCTCAGGGATACGCTGCGTGACGTTGAGGTACACGGACAACGTCGCACCGGCCGCCATGATGAGGGTCGTCCAGAAGTTGATGCGACGGCGCGCGTCATCACTGCTCACTGGCGGCTTATACGCGCCTCAGCAATTTCCGTGGAGCGAGGTATAGGACGGGGCATGTCTTACGCGCGGTTCATTCCCCCGCTGATGCTCGCCCTGTCGTCCGGCTGCGCCACGGCGAAGCTCGTCGGTGATCGCGCCTTCACCCCGGAAGATCCGCAGATCGAGCGCACCGTCGTCATCGAGCCTTTCTTCGAGCTCGCCGAGCTGCAGACCACGACGCGCAATGAGTACGTCAACACCAACATGATGCCCGGCAGCGTCATGCCCGGCAGTGGCTTCAGCCCGATGGGGACACCGACCTCGGTCATGGTGACCCGGCAGATCCAGGAGAAGCCGTACTTCGCGAAGGCGACCACTCTCGTCGAGCTGCAGCACCGTCTGCTCGCCGAAGTGCAGCGCCGCCGGCCGAGTTGGCGCGTGACCTCGACGGGCGGCTCGCAGCTCTTGAAGGGCCAGGTCACCGTGGTGCGCACCATCATCGAAGGCGACCAGCTCGTCGCCAGCGATCGCACGCTCAAGAACCTCGCGTTCGCGTTCGGCCTCGTGATCCTTCCGCTGCAGTTCTTCAACATCAACCCGGTGGAAGAGACTGTGCGCGTCTACGGCGCGGTCGAACGCTACGGCGTCGACGCCAGCTCGCTGCCCGGCCGCTTGGTGAAGTACCCGAGCCAACCCGACTTCGCGGTGAATCTCGCGAACGTCCCGCCGCTCCGCCGAGAGTTCGGCCTCGACATCTCGTACACAGAAGGGCTGCTCGCCGACGAGCGCCCGCGACCCGCCGTGCTGATCGACGGGTTCATCGATCGCATGGCGACCGCGACCATCGCCCTCGTGGAGGAACCGTGAGCATCTGGAATTCCGTCAAGCCGAAGAAGAAGTCGATCACCGCCACCGCGATCGTGCTGTCGAAAGACCAGCTCACCCTCTCGCTCACCTGGAGCGACGGCACGCAGAGCTCCGTCCCTTCACGCCGCCTGCGGCAGTACTGCCCGTGCGCCGGCTGCGTCGAGGAGTGGACCGGCAAGCGCACCTTCGAGGTCGACACCATCGCCGAGGGGACGAAGATCCTCGAGGTGCAGAGCGTGGGGAATTACGCGATCTCGTTCACCTTCAGCGACGCGCACAACACCGGCATCTACCAGTGGGAGTACCTCAAGGAGCTCTCGTCCCTGGGTTGAGTCATGAATTGGATCTTCATCGCGCTCCTCACCGCCGCTGCGTTCGGCGCGTACAACGTCTTCATCAAGCTGGGCTCGGGGAAGATCGATCACGTGCTCGGCGCTGTGGTGCTCCAGGTCGTCGCCGCGATCATCGGAGGCGGCTACGCGCTCGTGCTCAAGCTCGGCGGCAAGGAGCTGCCGGTCAGCCGTGAAGGTCTGGGCTACGCAGCGATCGCGGGTGTCGCGGTCGGCATCGCGGAGATCCTCACCTTCGTCGTCTACACGCGCGGTGCGCCCGCTTCGCTCGCCACGCCGATCATCATGGGCGGTTCGATCGTGATCACCGCAGCGGTGGGCGCGACGCTGCTGAAGGAGCGGTTCGGAATTCCCCAGGTGATCGGCATTCTGCTGGTCGCGGCGGGTATCGCGCTCATCTCGCGCGTGAAGGATCCCGTCAGCGCTGAGTGACTTCTTCTCCCTCTCCCTGCGGCGGAGCGGGGAGAGACGCGGGGAGAGGGGCGTACTTCGCGCTCGACACCACGCCGAGCAGCACTCCACTCACGCACAACACCGCGCCAAGGACTCCGAGCGCAGTCACGGGTTCGCCGAGCCACCCGAGCGCCAACGTCCACGCGACCGCGGGAACGAGCTGAGTGGTGGCGCTGCCCGCAGTCGCGGTGGTGAAGCCCATGCCGTAGGTGAAGAGCAGCTGCCCCGCGATCGAGAGCACGCCGACCCCGAGACAGATCAGCATCGACCTGCTCGACATCGGCACCCAGCCCGGCGCCGCGAGCGGGAAGCTCACCAGCACGCCCACGATGCAGAACGCGAAGAACACCGTGGTCGCGTCCGTGGTGTTGCGCAGCCGGCGGATCGCGGTCATCGACGCACCACCCGCGATCGCGGAGATCACTCCCGCGACTGCTCCGAGATCAGGAACGAACGGGTTCTCCAGCGAGCCCGTGGAGAACGCGACCACCACCGCGCCGCTCGTCGCCACCACCAGCCCCAGGCGCTTCATCGGCGTCGAGGTCTCACCGAGGAACCACGCCGCGAACGCCGCCGCGTAGATCGGCGACGAGTAGTTCAGCACCGTGGCGGCCGCGGCTCCGAGCCGCTCGATCGCGAAGAAGTAGGTCACCACCGCGATGCCGCCCGAGACGCCGCGCATGCCGAGCAGGCGCCACTGCGTCAGATCAGGTGGCCGACCCTGGTAGAGAAAGAGAAAGCCGCAGCCCACCCCGCCTACCGCAAAGCGCAGGGTCGCCACCTGGGTCGCCGGAACCTGCCCCGCGAGCAACCGGGTCAGCACCGCCATCAGCCCGAAGAAGAGCGAGGAGACGGCGATGACGGCGATTCCGTTGACGCGGGGTTTCACCCCAGCGAGCGGCCACCGACCGCGAAGGCCGGAGGGGGATTTAAGCGAGCGCATCAGATCGCGCCAGCCATACGCCTCTGCAAAACACGGCACAATGCAGCCCGTGACAGATCAGAACGATCAGAAGGATGGAGACGAGCTCTTCGGGGGTCCCTCGCTCGACGCCAATGGACGCCTCGAGGGTCGACTCAACAACGTCGAGCTCAACAACGTCGCGCTGCCGCCAGCACCTGCCCAGGAGGAGAGGCCCGAGCTGGAGGCGCGGCACGTGGCGCCCGTCGAAGAGCGCATCGAGAACTTCCGCCCCAACGTGCCGCTGCCGGCGGACCAGAAGCGAAGCGGCGCGATGAAGTTCGTGCTCGGGGCAATGCTGCTCGGCGTGCTCGCGCTCGGCGGCTTCCTCTATTTCAAGCCGCACCTCGAGCTCCCCCGGAACGTCTCAGACGGCGTGCATCCCTCCGGCTTCCTCGATGAGCTCACCGCGGGCACCGACGCGCCTCCGATCATCATCAGCTCCACCCCCACCGGCGCGACCATCACCATCGGCACCAAGGAGGTGGGGCAGACGCCGTGGGCGGGCGAAAACCGCTGGGTTGGTCAAACCGCTGTCACGATCAAGCTCCGTGGCTACAAGACGTGGGAAGGCAAACTGGAAGGCGGCGAGCCGCAGACGCTCGACATCACCCTCAAAAGGTAACTCACCATGATCAAGAACATCCTCGTCGGGGTCGATGGCTCGAAACCCTCAGTGCAGGCCTGCCACTACGCGATGGATCTCGCGACGCAGACCTCGGCGCAGCTCACCTTCCTGTTCGTGATCGAGACGCCGCAGGTGATCCCCGTGGGGCCGCTCTCTGGCTACGTGACCACTGCGCCCGCGCGCTCGGAAGAAGAGGTGCGGAAGGCCGAGGCGATCGTCGAGCAGGTCGCGAAAGAGAGACCGGGCCTGAAGATCACCACGCGCGTCGAATTGGGTGATCCCGTCGACACCATCTGCGACGTCGCGAAGAACATGAACGTCGACCTCGTCATCGTGGGCGCGCGCGGACACAACGCGGCGCAGCGGTTCCTCCTCGGCTCGGTGAGCGATCGCGTGGTGCATCACGCGTCGTGCCCGGTGTTGGTGGTTCGCAAGTGAGCCACCCCAACGAGCAGCTGATCACCCACTTCTACACGGCGTTCAACAAGCAGGACCCGAAGCCCATGCGCGCGGCGTACGCGCCCGATGCGCACTTCAGCGATCCCGCGTTTCCCAATCTCCGCGGCGCGCAGGTCGGCGACATGTGGACGATGCTCTGCGGCCAGGCGAAGGACTTCCGCCTCGAGTTCCGCGACGTGAAGGCCGACGACACCACGGGCTCAGCGCACTGGGAGGCGTGGTACCGCTTTCAGGGCAAGCGCCAGGTGCACAACATCATCGACGCGCAGTTCACGTTCTCGAACGGGCTCATCACCCGCCACGTCGACACCTTCGACTTCTGGCGCTGGAGCCGGCAGGCGCTCGGCCCCGCGGGACTGGTCCTCGGGTGGACTCCGATCTTGAGGAACGCGGTGCAGGGCCAGGCCGGCAAGTCGCTCGCGAGCTGGCAGAAGAAGCAGGCGGCCTAAGAAAAACTCTTCGCGATCGCGGCGAAGAGCTTCCGGTGGGCTCGCACGCCGACGCTCTCGCCGAACAACACCTGCAGCGCAGGTCCCTCGAAGGCCAGGTACTCGTCGAGCCGTGAGCCCTTCTCGGTAGGCGTGACGCTGCACACGTTGGTGAGGAGCAAGCCGCTCTGGCGCACCACGCTCCGCCAACTCAGCCCGCCGGGATCGATGCGCTGCTCGGTGAAGTAGACGAGCTTCACGCCGAAGATCCGATCTTCGCAGCGCCAGGTGCGAGTGCCGTCGACCTCGCTCTCGAGGCGAATGGATCGAAGCAACGGGTGCAGCTTCTCCAGCTTCGCGAGATCCGAGACGGTGGCGGCAACCACTTCGGCGGATGCCGGCAGCTCGATCGAGAGGTGCGCCCTGCGCTCCATGCGAGGCGCTACTTCACCACGCGCAGATGCCCGCGGCGCGGCGCGCTCGGAGGCTCAGGCGGCCCCTCGTCGTCTCCCTCTTCGCCAGGCGGCCGCTTGTCGAGCACCACTTCACGCAAGACTGCGCGCTGCTTCTCGGCCTCGGGCTCGATGGTGGGAGGCAACTTCGCCTTCTCCGTCGCGGCCTCAGCGAGCTCCTGCGGGAGATCGTCGGGGAACATCCAGAACTCGCGCGTGGAGAGCGAGGCCACCGCGTAGAGCGCCGACCACGGCACCGCGATGGTGTAGCGGCTGCCGCCGAACGAGAGCGTCTGCCGCACGCCCCACTCGCTCACTGAGAGATCGGGCGGGTCGAAGCGATACGAGATGTTCAGCACGAGGTGGTGATCACCGCGGAACTTCTCGGGCACGAGCACTCCAGGGCGCCGCGCGTCGAGGTGGATCTGCGTCATGCCCTGCTCGAGGGCTTCCAGCACTCGGTCCTTCTTCTCTTTGAGCTTCCGGTCCGTCACGTCCGTTCACTTCCTGCGCTACTTCCGGCGCTACTTCCTTCGCATGGCACGATCCATCTCGCGCTTCGCTTCACGGTCCTTGATCGTGTCCCGGCGGTCGAGGCCCGTCTTGCCCTTGCCCAGCCCGAGGCGGATCTTGGCTTTCCCGTTCTTGAAGTACATCACCAACGGGATAATCGAGTAACCGCGCTCCTTCACCTTCGTCGCCCAGCGGTCGATCTCCACCCGGTGCATGAGCAGCTTCCGCTTGCGGATGGGCGTGTGGCTGAACGCTGAGGCGGGTTTGTACGCCCCAATGTGGGCGTTACAGAGAAAGAGCTCATTCCTCTCTGGCTGTGCGTAGGCATCGGAGAGGCTGGCTTCACCCGCCCTCAACGCCTTCACTTCGCTGCCGGTGAGCTGCAACCCGGCCTCGACGGTGTCGTCGATCGCGAAGTCGAAGGTCGCGCGGCGGTTCTCGCAAATCAGCTGTTCCGTCGCGTTGAGCTTCTGCTGGGCCATCTTCCCTGGTCGCTTCCCTGGTCGCTTCCCTGGTCCGGGGCCCTCAATGAGCCAACGGCTATTGAATGTCGAGGATGCAGACGTTTTGCGAGCAAACGAGGCCCAATCCCGGGCAGCAATCTCCCGTGCCACCGCAGGTCTCGTTCTCGCGGCGGCAGCGCTCCGGGGGAGGCGGCGAGCAGCGCAGCGAGCCCATGTCCATGCGGCAGTCGCCGCTGCAGCACTCGCTCCCGACGGAACACGAGCTGCCCGCCTGGCGGCACGCGCGCGGCGCCCAGTAGGCCGCGATGTTCTGCGATTGGGTGTTCTGACCGGGCAACCAGTAGCCGACCTCGCTGGGGTCTGCGCTCGGTGACGGGTTCTCGGAGATCGCCGCGACCCAGATCTGCTGGCGATTCGAGCCCGCCGTGCCGACCTGCGCGTTGCCGTAGTCGCGCGTGCTCAAGAAGCTCATCCAGAAATAGCCGCCCGCCTTGAAGGGCGAGAAGCGGGGCTGAAAGGTGTGGTTGGTCGACGCTCCGCCCGAGGCGCGGCTCAACCGGCGCACTTCGCTGCCATCGGCCTTCATGAAGTAGAGCGCTGCTTCGCCGCCTTCGCTGCGGTTGTTGACGCCATGCGAGAACGCGAGCCAGCGCGAGTCCGGAGTCCACGTCGGGTACCCGTCAGCGTTGCCACCGGGCATGTCACCCGAGAGAGATGCGCCCTGGTGCAGCACCGTCGGAGTGCCCAGGGTGTCGCCAGTCACCGGCACCGATCCGATGTCTCCGGTCGCCGAGTTCCCGCCCCAGTCACCAGGGCCGCTGAGCACCGTGTACGCGATGCGCGTGCCGTCGGGAGACCACGCCGGGTGCGTGACGCGCACGTTGAGCGGATTCGTCGGGGCGATGATCGTGCCGGTGAAGGGATCCATGAAGGCGAGATCGTTCGTCCCCGATTCGTTGCGCGAGATCGCCACGCGCGTCTCGGTGGGGTTGAACGAAGCGAACCACCAGCGCGGAGTCTCAGGCGCCATGTTGCTGATCGGCCACACCGTATCCGCGGGCGTCGAGGTGAGGTTCGCGGTGAGATCGAACACCGCGCCGATGTTGTCGCCGCCGCCGAGGCGACCGACCATGTAACGGCCGCTGGGGCTCACCACGTGGCAGCCGACGCAGGTCGCACCATCCACGCCTGCGGGAGGCGACGGCATGATCTCGGTGCGCGTGGTCGTTCCGTCGTCGATGCGCACGATGCGACCGCGCACGATGTCCCAGTAATAGACGCTGCCCACCAGCGCGGCCGAGGCGAAGCGCATGCTCCGCGGCGTGCCGGCGATCAGCTGCTGGTTCGCGGCGTCGTAGCGAGTGACCTCGAGCGAGGCGGTGGCGAGCGGGTTGGTCTGCGCCAGCGCGCGCCAGGCGGTCGGGTCGAGCATCAGGTGGTGATTGCCGTCTTCGCGCGTGTAGCTGGTGAGCGTGATGTCGGGCTTGGTGATGCGCACGCGCATCCAGTCGCCAGCGGCGCCGTTGAGCCACTGCACGTCGGGCGGCGCCACGTTCTGCGGGAAGACCACGCCGTCGAGCGGGTACACCACGCCGGCGGTACGCGAGGCGTCCATCATCGGAGTGCCGCCGAACGTGGTGGTCGAGAGATCGCCCGGCGCACCCGGAGGAGCGAAGGTCTGCTCGAGCTGCACCTGGATGGTGGCCTGCGCGGTCTGCGTCTGGGCGCCGCGGGTCACCGAGACCGTCACGGTGACGAGGCCACCCACCAGACCCGACGCCGTGAAGGGACCTCCGACGGGAGCGACCGTGCCGATCGCCAGCTGATCCACCGCGAAGTCCGCGTCAGGCACCACGCTCGAGCTGCCGTCATCGAAGAACGCGGTCACCGTGAAGGCCTGCGTCGGCGTCGCTCCGTTGATCGACTGGAGCGTCGAGCTCTGAGGGGTCACCTCGATGCGCGTGAGCATCACCGTGGGGCCGGCGTCCATCCCGCCACCGCCTCCGCTCGCGCCCCCGCCTCCCCCTGCACCAGCGTCAGTGCCACCTCCGCCACCGGATCCCGAGGAGGCCTGGCAGACGTTGCGAGAGCAGATGAAGCCAGCTCCACAATCGCTCGAGCTGGTGCACGACTTCGAGGGCTCGCATGAACAACCAGCCACCAACACCAGCAGCACTGCTCCAGGAGTCAGGCGCATCATGTGAGCGCGCTTAGCCCGTCACTCGAGCGCTCTTCAACTCTCGCGCGCGGTGAATTTGCCTACAGAAGGCAAATTTATCACCCCAGCTGGATCTGCATGTTGTCGATGAGGCGGGTTTTCCCAACGAACGCCGCGATGAGGGCTCTGGCGGGCGAATTTTTCTCGAGCTTCGAGAGCGACGTAAGCCGGCTTGCGTCGACGAGCTCCACGTAGTCCTCGCGGGCCTGCACGGCCTCGAGCTCCGCGCGGATGAGGGCGATCAGCTTCGACACGTCACTCTCGCCGGCCTTCGCTGCGTTCTGCGCCGCGAAGAGTCCCCGCGAGAGACCGAGCGCGCGCACGCGTTCCTCCGCCGAGAGGTAGCTGTTGCGAGAGCTCATCGCGAGCCCGTCCTTCTCGCGGATGGTCGGCATGCCGATGATCTCGGCGCCGAGCTCGAGATCCGCGTTGAGCCGGGTGATCACCTGGAGCTGCTGGTAATCCTTCTCCCCGAACAGCGCGACGTCAGGGCGGAAGAGCGCGAGCAGCTTCGCCACCACCGTGGCCACTCCGCGAAAGTGTCCCGGACGCTTGTCGCCATCGAGGCCTTTGCTCACCTCTTCGACGCTCACGTACGTCTGGTAGCCCTCGGGGTACACGCTGGAGGGCTCGGGCATGTACACCCCGAACACGCCGGCGCTCCCGCAGCGCGCGAGGTCACCTTCGGGATCGCGCGGGTACGTGGAGAGATCTTCCTTCGGCCCGAACTGCGTCGGGTTCACGAAGATCGAAGCGGCCACCACGTCGGCGCGCTTGCCGCCCTCGCGCATCAACGAGAGATGACCCTCGTGGAGGTAGCCCATGGTCGGCACCAGCGCGATGCGCTGACCGAGCAGATGGACAGACTTCACCCAGGCACGGACCTCGCCCGGCGTCTTCCAGATCACTGGCTTCGACATGACGTTCGACCGTTAGACCGGCACGCCGTACACCGGCTGCTTCTCATCCCGCTCGCTCGGCTCCACGTCGGGATTCGAAGCGACCAGGCGCATCGTGTTGCTGCGGAACGAGTGATCCTCGTCGGGGAACGAGCCCTGGCGGACCTCGTCGAAGAACGCTCCAGCGGCGCCCTTCACGTCGTTCGAGAGCATCGCGTAGTGCTTCACGAACTTCGGCTTGAAGTGCGGGTTGAGGCCGAGCAGGTCGTAGCAAACGAGCACCTGGCCATCGCAGTACTTGCCCGCGCCGATGCCGATGGTGGGAATCGAGAGGCGAGCGGTGATCGTCTTGGCGAGCTCGAGCGGCACGCCCTCGAGCACCAGCGCGTAGCAACCGGCCTGCTCCAGGGCGACGGCGTCGTCGAGGAGCTTGCGCGCCTGATCTTCATCGCGGCCCTGCACCACGTAGCCGCCCATCTTGTGAACGGACTGCGGAGTGAGACCGAGGTGGCCCATCACGGGAATCGAGGCGCGCACGATGCGGCTCACCACGTCGGCGAACTCGGAACCGCCCTCGAGCTTCACGCTGCCCACGCCACCTTCGGCCACGAGGCGGCCCGCGTTGGCGACGGCCTGGTCGACCGAGTTCTGGTAGCTCATGAAGGGCATGTCGCCCACCACGTGCGCCCGCTTCGCGCCGCGAGTGACTGCGCGCGAGTGGTAGACCATCTGATCCATCGTCACGGGGAGGGTCGACTCGTGACCCTGCACCACCATGCCGACTGAATCACCGACGAGCAGCACGTCTGCGCCCGCTTCGTCGAAGAGCCGCGAGAACGTCGCGTCGTAGGCAGTGACCATGCAGATCTTCTGACCTGCGGTCTTCAGCTTCTTGAGCGTGTGGATGGTGACCTGGTTCTTCACGGTTCACCTCCGTCATTTTGAACTGCGAGTGAGGTCCTGAAGCTGCTGTCGGTTCGCCGCTCTTTCGAGTCGCCGTCGACCAGGACGTGCTGCTGCGTTGCTGAGTTGCTACTGCGTTATCTCATTCGACTTTGACGAGTTGCGTCGAGCTCCCTACCTCTAATCCGCTTTCTTACTTCCTGCTGGGGAGCGGTTGGTAATGCACCGTGCCCTTGCGGGTTTGCCGGATGACCTGCATCAGGTTTTCCAAGTCTTCCGGGTTGTTGACGAAGTCGATATCGGACGTGTTGACGACCAGAAGCGGGGTGTCCGCGTAGTGGAAGAAGAAGTCGTTGTACGAGCGGCAGAGTGACTCGAGGTACGCCGAGTCGAACTTCCGCTCGAACTCACGCGCGCGCTTCTTGATGCGGGTGAGCAGCACGTCCATGCGCGCCTGGAGATAGATGACGAGATCGGGCTTCGTCACGCGGGGCCCGAGCGCCTCGAACACGCGCTCGTAGAGGCCGAGCTCGTTCTCGTCGAGCGTGAGCGCCGCGAAGATGCGGTCCTTCGCGAAGAGGTAGTCGCTCACCGTGACCTCGGCGAAGAGGTCTTGCTGGAAGAGCTCCTGCTGCTGCTTGAAGCGCGAGAGCAGGAAGAACATCTGCGTCTGGAACGCGTACTTCGCGCGGTCGCCGTAGAAGCTGGCGAGGAACGGGTTCTCTTCCACGACCTCCATCACCCGGCGCGCGTTGAAGCGCTCGGCGACGATGTTGGTGAGGGAGGATTTCCCGACGCCGATCGGACCCTCAACGACGATGTAGCGGTGGTCCAGTTTCATTCGGCCTTGAGTGGATCTAGGGCCGATTTACCGGCCTGAAATGGAGGTGGGCACACAACCACAAAGGTGGGGAGGCGATCAACGAAAGTCAGAGAAACGCCAGCAAGATCAAGTCGTTCGTTGACCTGACATGTCATGTCACGTATGGTCATGACCATGGCCATCCCGAGGGGGAAGCACTCGACGGTCGTTTCGCTGGAGTCGCAGTCCGCCGAAGTGCCCGAGAACGTGGCGGCGAGCCCGCTCTACGGCGTGGCGATGCTGAAGATCGCGATGGAGCTGAAGAAGGCCGACGCGCGCCCCGTGGACGAGCTCATTCACGGCGTGCTCACGCGCATGCGCCTCGATGAAACCGAGTTCCGCCGCTTCCTCGATTCGAACGGCGGACTCCTGCGGGCGATCGCTCAGAAGCGGTACACGTGAAGCGC
>CBIHPJ010000202.1:0-12520 GCA_966211295.1 uncultured Myxococcales bacterium
GAATGACTGCCGCAATTCGAGCACAATGTGTTCCGCAGCGTCAAACCACGCTGAACTTCTCCCGCCTCGACAGTCCGAGCGTTGCTCAGTTCGAACTACGCTGAATGCGCGTCGCACCTGCTGCGCTGAACCGAACGGTGAAACGCGCGCCTCCGCCGGGCGCGGGTCGGCGGTGATCGAGTGACCGTGCTCAGAAGAGTACTGCGGCACAGCGCGAGTCTTAGCCCGGTACCTATTCCCCGCGGCTTGGTGGTGATGAACGGTTCATCCCGGTGGGTCAGCTGAAGTTCACGGTGAAGCGCGCGCCTCCGCCCGGCCGCGGGTCGGCGGTGATCGAGTAGCCGTGCTCCGAGAGATATTGGCGGCAGAGCGCCAGCCCCAGGCCGGTGCCCTTGCCGCGCGCCTTGGTGGTGAAGAACGGTTCGAAGAGACGCTCACGCGCCTCGACCGAGAGGCCAGGACCATCATCCGCGACGACCAACTTTCCGGGTGCGAGCTGAATCCAGACATTGCCGGGTGCCTCGCGCTGTGGTCCCGACTCAATCGCATCCACCGCGTTCAGGAGCAGGTTCACCAACACCTGCACCAGGCGCGCGCCGTTCATCGCGAGCGGCCCAGGGAGCGGAGCGGTCTCCACTTTGATCGCCGCGATGCCCTTCGCGCGCAGAGAAGCGATGCGCACCGCGGTCTCGATCGACGCCGCGGGATCGCAGCTGTCGTGCGCTCGAGTCGCGGGCCGCGCGAGATCGGTGAGATCTCCCACGATGTGCTGAATCCGCAGCAACCCTTCGGCGGTCTCCGCGAGCACGTCATCGAGCTCCGGCGCTTTCAGGTTGAGCTGATGATCGACCACCGCTTTCGCGACGAAGGTCACGTTCGCCGTCACGTAGGCGAGTGGGTTGTTGATCTCGTGCGCCACTCCCGCGGCGAGGCGACCCACCGCGGCCAGCCGCTCTGCTTCAGCGCCCTGCCGATGAATCATGCTGAGCTCTTCGAGCGCGCGACGTTGTTCACGCTCGGCGCGCAGCTCGTCTTCCACCACCTGCTGGTACATCACCGTGCTGTAGGCGCCCAGGCACCCCGCGGAGAGCGCGAGCGTCGCCATCACGCCAGCCTCGAGCGCGGTCGCTCCGTCGTGGATCAACAACCAACCCGAGAAGCAGGCGATCAGCGCCCCAGCGCACACCGCTCCTGCTGGGGTCTCGCGGCTCATCAGCGCCACCGCCAACGGGAGTGCCATCGTGCCCTGAAAGGCGAGGCTCTTCGAACCACCGGTGTCGAAGATGAAGATGGCCAGCGCGACGCTGGCGACGATCGCCGAGAGGAGCTGCACCCAGGTGATCAGCCGCGCACGCTCAGTCCACAGCACCGCGACTGGAGGGATGTAGCTGGCTCCGAGCATGAACGCGGCGATCAGCGCGCCCGGCGTGCCGAGCTTCAGCCAGATCAGCGGTCCGAGAATGAACGTGAGCGTTGCGAGGGTGATCACGACGAACAGCCGTCGACGACGTCTGATCAGCCTGCTCGATGTCCCCGCCATGATCGTGTCCTACCCCGAGGCGAACTCAGCCGAGAAGCTGGGTCATCGCCGTCCCGGATTGGAACTCACTCACGTGGACTGCGAGAAGTTCACGATGAAGCGCGCTCCGCCGCCCGGACGACCGTCAGCGGTGATCGAGTAACCGTGCTCAGAGAGGTACTGGCGGCACAACGCGAGCCCCAGTCCCGTGCCCTTGCCGCGTGGCTTGGTGGTGAAGAATGGCTCGAACATCCGCTCCACCGCTTCCGTGGAAAGACCGGGTCCATCATCAGCGACCACCCCACTGCCGGGCCTCCGAGACAAGCAGCGAGCCCGCACAGCGCGAGGAAGGGACCCAGCGCGAAGCCTGAGTGTGCGACGAGGAGCGGAGTGCCAAGCACCACCGTCGCGACGCCCATGCCGACCGAGACGAGCAGGCGGAGTCGTTGTGGAGCTCCAGCAGTCGCTGTCGGCATTGCCCCCATGAGTGCATTTCCTACCTCCTTCGATCCGAGGAAAGGAAGAGGAGGTGCATGTGGTTGGCGCGCCCGATGAAACGGAGCCGGGTCCGTATGACGAACTCCGCATCGATGGGCGAACTGTGCGCGTTGATGGTGCAGCAGAGGCTCGACTCCGAGCTCTTCACCAAGTGGGTCGAGACGCACTACGGCCTGCCCGACATCCACGGGAGCGCGGAGCTGGTGCACTGGGTCGCCTTCCATCATCAGGAGCCGCATCCACTCGATCGGTTGCGCGTGGTCGAGTTCGACAAGTTCCTCACCCGTCCCGGCGTGGAGGACTGTGAGTTCACCCGCTCGCTCATCGCGCTGCGGAACGTGTTTGCGCGCAACGCAAACATGGCGGCTTCAACAAGCGTGGAGCTCGACTCGGCGAAGGCTCCGGCGATCGCTGATCAGAACAAGCCGGCCGCGCTGCGCCCGCCTGCGAGCGCGGAGTTCGCCGAGGTGCTCGCGAAGTTGCTCTGCGCCGAGGGACGGAAGGCGGCGTCCGAGAGATCCGAGTTGGTCGACGCCGTCGCTTCGGCAGCTTGAGCAGAAGTCAGAAGCCGCGGCCGATCAGATCGGTCACCACGTCTTCGTAGAACCCGGGCGCGTCGAAGCCGAGCGCCCAGCCGACCTGGCCCCAGTGATCAGCTTCGATCTTCCCGCACGTCTCGCCCCACTGCTGTGAGCTCACCGGCACCAGGCCGTCGTTCTCTCCTGCCTTCAACTTGAGCACCTGCCAGGTGGGCAAGAGCATCGGGTTCAAGGTGCGGAACGTGGAGCGCGCCAGCCAGCACCCGTAGAAGATGCCCTCTTGATCGAGCACCTCTTCGTTGAAGCGAATCATGCGCTGCGTGGTGAGCTCGAGCAGACCCTGCGCGTCGAAGCCGCCCTTCTCGAGCAGCAGCTTGGTGGCGGGCGCGACGAGCCAGAGGCCCGACCCCAGGTCCGCGAGGGGAGTTCCGCGATGCGGAGTGCCCACCGTGATGATCGACGCCACGCGCTTCGAGAGTGAGAGTTTCGAAGCGAGGTAGCGCGCGTCGAGCCCGCCCATGCTGTGCGCGACGATGTTCACGCGCTCGGCGTCGAGCGCTTCGACGGCCTTCGCCAATTGTTCGGCCCTCGAGGCGACCGTCGCCGTGGGGTGAACTCGGAAGGAGTAGACCTTGGTGCCGAGTTTTTCGAGACGCGCGCCGACGCCGCGGAAGTACCTCGGCTTCACGAGACCGAGGTTCAGTTGATCGAACCCGAGAATGCCGTGCGCGAGCACCACGGGGTGGCGGAGGAGTGGGCCCTTCCTCCGCGGGATCTCCTCGATTCGCTTTCGGCGGCGAAGGAGGAACCAGACGATCGCGCCTGCGCTGAGCAGCGCGAGGAGAACGAGCAGTGCTGGGAGAAGCCACTCCGGGTTCATGCGGTGTTGTTTACCGAGATGCGCACATTGCTGAGCAGGTGGATTAGCGGTGCTCCAGTCATCACGTCGTCACCGAGGTGACTCACCAGTCACATCAAAAGGTTCCACGACACCCACATCAGGCACAGATCGAGCAATATGGGCGGCCCGATGCGCTCCCTCTCCCCGATTCTCTTCTTCGCCCTGTGCTCCTGTGAGGGAAGCCTGCTCGGTCCCCGCGGAGAGCCGAAGCCCGTCACGCCCACGCCGCCGCTCACGGTGCGGCCCGAGGCGCCCGAGAAGTGCCGCCCCGGCGTGCACGCGGTGCCCAAGCTGCTGCGGCTCTCAAACTTCGAATACCAGACCATCGCGTCTGATCTCCTCACGCAGCCGATCACCAACGATTACTTCGTGCGCTGGACTCCGGTCGCGCAGGTCTATGGCTTCGACACCATGAGCGAGACGCGCATCGACGCGCAGGCGCTCACCGAGCAGCTCGCCACTGCTGAGCGACTCGCGAACCTGGTGCTCGCTACGCCCGGACTCACTGCTCATTGCCCCGCGCCCGCGCAGCCTCAAGCTCCTGCGTGCCCGCTCAAAGCCCAGTACTCGTCGACGATCGACTTCTCCGACGCGCAGCCTCGCGAGTGCTGGTCGTATCTCGACTCGAGCGGCGTCCCGATGATCTTCGACAACGTGAACGCGCGCTGGCGCAAGGAGCCTGATCAGACCGTGCTCCTCTGGCAGAACGGCACGCACCCCGGAACCACGCTCGACTCGGTGCGCCGGTGGCAGGCATCGCTCACCGGCTCGGTCACGCTCACCGGTCACTTCACCGACGCAGATCCCGGCGGCGGCGACGGCATCATCGCAGCGATTCGTCGCAACGGCACCGACGTGTGGACGCGCACCATTCCGAACGGAGGCAACGCGCAGTTCTCCGTCCCGCTCGATCTCAATCGCGGCGACACCATCGACTTCGTGGTGAACCGCAATGCGAATCCCAACTACGACTCCACGGCGTTCGCGGTGACCATCGACTTCGTGCAGCGTCCGCTCAAGGCCGCGTGGACCTGGGACAACTGCATCGGTCCGCTCGTCACCCGGCTCGCGAGCCACGGCTTCCGTCGCCCCGCGCGCGCTGATGAGCTGGCGCAGTACCGCGCGCTGTTCGAGACCTCGCGTACCGACGCCGCGGCTGCTGGCTTCGCCGAGCCCGCTGACGAAGCGCTCAACGCGGTCATCCAGGCGGTGATGCTCTCGCCGAACCTCGTGTTCAAGCCCGAGCTCGTGCCCGGCGGACTCGACACCGCGGAGAAGGCCTACGGCACCGCGTCACGCATCGCGTTCTTCACCCGCAGCTCCATCGCGGATGATCAGCTGTGGAACCTCGCGGGCACGGGCGAGCTGAATGATCCCGTCGTGGTGGAGCGCGAGACGCGCCGCCTGCTCACCAGCGATCTTCCGCGCTTCACCAAGAACTTCGCCGGACAGTGGCTCGACTTCCGCGAGTCGGCTGACTTCGGTCCGCTCACCTCCTCGATGCAGGCCGAGTCAGCGGGCGTGTTCAGCCAGGTGTTCTCGACTGATCTTCCTGCCGAGCGCCTCTTGAACCCCGGCTTCACGATGGTCGATGCGCCGCTCGCCGCGCACTACGGCCTGCCCTTCATGGGCGGCAACGGCTCGGTGGAGATGACCACCTCTGCGACGCGCGGAGGACTGTTGAGCCAGGCGCTCTTCCTCACGCGTACCGGCGCGGGCTCCGAGTTCCGTCGTCCGATTCATCGCGGTCTGTGGACGCTCACTCGGCTGATGTGCCGCTCGCTCCCGCGCCTCGATGCCGCGACGCTGGAGGAGATCAGCGCGTCGGTGGGAAGCATCGATCGCAGCCTGCCGCTGCGTGAACAGATGGAGATTCACCGCAACAACGCGCCGCGCTGCGCTGGTTGCCACGGCTTGATGGATCCCATCGGGCTCGCGCTCGAGAAGTACGACACCATGGGTTTGTGGCGTGACGCGTACCCGAACGGCGCTGCCATCACGAGCGACCTCGAGCTCGACGGTCACGTGGTCGCTGATCCGATGGCGCTTGCCGCGGTGATTCAGGCTTCCCCGGATTACCGCGCGTGTGTGGCCGACAAGCTGCTCACCTACGGCATGCATCGCGGACCGCTCGAAGGAGAGCAGTGCGTGGCGAAGCGAATCGCGGCGCCGATCAACGGAGTCGCTCCGACGCTCAAGCAGATGACCGTGGACGCGTTCTTGAAATCACTCGAGCTCACGGAGGTGACGCCATGAGCGCCCTGACGTACGCGAAGTTCGCCCCTCTCCCCCGCCCCTCTCCCCGCTGCCGCAGGGAGAGGGAGACAACGTCATGAAGATCTCTCGGCGACTGATCTTGAAGGCGGGCGCGCTCTCGCTCGCACTGCCTGCGCTCGATTCGCACTACGCGCAGGCGCAGACCGTCACGCGCAAGCGCTTCATCGCCGGCTACGTGCCCAACGGCGCGCACATGCCCAGCGGCGTGAACGGCAGCTGGAACTTCGGCGAAGCGCTGCAGCCGCTGGTGGCGAAGGGACTCCAGCCGAACACGATGATCCTCCGCGGCCTGTTCAACGGCTTCCCCGGAGCGGATCCGCACTGGCAGAACTGCGCGGGCTTTCTCTCGTGCGAGCCGATCGAGCTCGGTGATCCCGGCGTGGCGCGCTGCGGAAAGACGCTCGATCAATTCGTCGCGGATCGTCACCCTTCGTCGATGAGGTCGCTCGAATTGGGCGGGCTCTACTACCACGTGCACCCGCTCAACGATCACCCCGGGTACTCGAACGACTATCTCAATCGCATCTGTTGGCAGGCGGCCGACAAGTTCCGCTCGCCGATTCCGGATCCCGCGCAGCTCTTCGAGAAGTTGTTCGGAGGACAGGCGGGCAGCGCGGCGCAGATCGCGTACCTGCATCAGCGCAAGCGCAGCATCCTCGACTCGATGCACCAGGACGCGACCCGGCTCTCGAATCGTCTGCCCGCGACGTATCGCCCGGTCCTCTCGTCGTACATGGATACGGTGCGCGAAGTGGAGCAGGGGCTCGGCACTGTTTCGACGTGCATGCCCGGCATCGCGAAGCCGACCCAGGACTTCACCGCGCCGAACACGAACTACGCGCTGCGGTTCCAGCTGATGCACCAGATGATCGTGATCGCGATGCAGTGCGATCTCACCAACGTCGCGACGCTGATGTACGGCCCCGGCGTGTCCGAGCAGATGAGCTTCCCCGAGGCGCTCGGCGGTGGTGCGGGTCACCACGCGGTCGCGCATCACGGCGGCACGCAGAGTTCGATCGATCGTCTGAAGGCGATCAACCAGGTGCAAGCGGGGATCATCGCGGACCTCGTGGATCGTCTGAAGACCGCGAACCTGCTCAACGAGACGCTCGTGCTCTACGGGTCGGACATGTCCGACGGCAACGTGCACCTCACCGAGAACCTGCCGATGATCCTCTGCGGCGCCGGGGCGGATCTGAAGTTCGGCCAGGAAGTCGGCCAGCAGGGTGTGCGTCGGCCGCTCTCGGATCTGCACATGGAGATCGCGTCGCTGCTCGACGTCTCGGCGATCACGTCGTTCGGCAGCGGGGTCTGCCGCAACACGGGTTCGCCGCTCGGCGTCCGGGTCTGATGCCGGCTTCGGAGCAACATCTCGTCTACGACTTCAGCATCGAGAGCCTCTTCAAGGGGCTCGGCGATCGCCTCACGCCTTCGCTCAAGGACAAGGTGCGCGCCGCCGGCATCGACCTCGACAGGAAGTTGCTGCCTGCGTACCCGAAGGAGGTCTGGATTCGCGCCGTGGACGTCGTCGCGCGGGAGCTCAGCGTGAACGGCGACGCTTCGGCGTGCAGCCGGCAGCTCGGGCACGACATCACCAACGGCTTCGCGGAGAGTTTGCTGGGTAAGACGATGGCGCCCGGAGTGCGGCTGATGGGCGTGCGGCGCGTGTTGCTCCGGCTTCCGAAGATGCTCACCATGAGCAACAACTTCCTCAAGGTCGCGGTGGTCGAGTCGCCGGGGAACTCGGTGCGCGTGGTCGTGAATGAGGCGGTGCCGTCGGCGGAGTTCCTGTGCGGCATCATCGACGCCATTGCGGCGTATGCGGGCGCGAACAGCTGTTCGGTGAGCTTCGCGGCGGATGGGCCGATGGTGGAGTTCACGGTCACCTGGACGTGAAGGATCGCCCCTCTCCCCGCTTCGCAGGGCGAGGGAGGCATTTGTAAGAAATGAATTCGACCTCCCACTAAGAGGTTCGTGAACGCTGCGTTGGCGAGGAAAGTCGGGGTGGTGCGCGAGCGCGAACGCCTCTACCGCGAAGCGATTGGCCAGCTGGCTCCTGCGCTGGCGCGCGTGGCCGCGGGCTACGAGGCCGATCGCGAAGTGCGGCGCGATCTGCTCCAGGAAATGCACGCCGCGCTCTGGCACAGCCTCGAGAACTTCGACCAACGCTGCTCGCTGAAGACCTGGACGTGGCGCGTCGCGCACAACGTCGGCTCGACGCACTTGAGCAAGCACCGCGCGAAGTTCGTCGAGCTCGAAGACCTCGCTCCCGAGGAGAACGACGCAGAGGCGAAGCTCGATCGGGATCGTGCGCTGCAAAAGCTCACCGCCCTCGTGCACGCGTTGAAGGCGCCAGACAGACAGTTGCTCTTGCTCTACCTCGAAGGTCTCGACGCCACGTCCATCTCGGAGATCACCGGGCTCTCGAGCTCGAACGTCGCCACCAAGGTTCACCGCATCAAGGCGGCGCTCGCCCGCCGCTTTCACGAAGGATCCCGTCATGGATGAGTCTTCGCTCCAGACGCTCTGGCAGGAGCAGCCGGTCGATCGCCCGGTGCCCTCCGAGCTGTCGCTCAAGCTCACCAGCGTCGAACAGGTCGACTTCGCGCGGCCGACCACGATGTTCAGGAAGAACGCGGCTCCGCCCGAGGCGAAGCGCTTCCGGTGGTTCGTGGCCTTCGCTTCTCTCGCGGGCGTGCTCTTCGTGGTGGGCGTGCATTCGTTCAGCATGAGGATCGCGCCTCATCCGGGTGCCACCAGGAAGGATGAGCTCCCGCGAGCGCCCGTTCCGACCGTCGGGGAGAGGATGGAAGGGATGCTCGCCGAGTGCCGCACGTACTCGAACACCGAGGCCGGGATGACCGACTTCCCGCGCGCGCTCGCCGCGTGCAATGGCGTGCTCGAGCTCGAGCCCATTCACGCCGAAGCGAACGAGCTCGTGAAGCGCATCACCGTGCTGCAGAGCTGCGACTCCGACCTCGCTGAAGCCAGAGAGCTCGTCGCGCAGGGTCGCCTCGAGGGTGCCGTCGAGCGGCTCGCGCTCATTCACAAAGGATGTGAGTCGTACCTGCTCCGCGCGATGACGCTGGCGAAGGAGCCGGTGCGCGTCGTGAAGAAGGAGGCGTCGTCGGATTGCCTCGCCTACGCGAAGGCCGGGAAGTGGGACATCGCGCTGCCGCGCTGTGAGGTCTATGCGCGCTTCGCCTGCCAAATGATGGATCCCGGTGAGCTGTATCCGCCCGCGTTGATGCGCACCAAGCTCGAGGGTCCGCTCAATCCAAAGACTGATTGGCGGCCGAGTGATCTCACCCTCGTTGCGCTTCTTCGTGCGCGCGAGAAGTCGAAGCTCGCTCCTAGGTGGCGGTGTCCTGAGTTGGCGGCGTTCCGTGCGCCGCCGGTGGCTCCCGATCCGGCCACGCTCGCGAACGCAGAGTTCACCAAGCGCTTCAGCGTGCCGGAGTTCTCGCTCGCGCTGACCTCGTACTTCAAGGGCGACTTTCACTCGGCGCCGGTGCCGCTGCAGAAGGTGATCGAGAACATGGCGAAGGCCGAGCATCACGCACAGGCGAAGGCGCTGCTCCTCGACATCAACAGCGCCATCAATCTCTATGAGCTCGGGGTGACGGCAGTGACCAACAATGATCCGGAGCGAGCTGCTCCTGTCTTTCAGCAAGCGCTCGCGGTCGATGAGCGGTTGTTGCTCGGCAAGGAGCGCGTTTCCTTCCTTCGCAAGGCGATCACCGAGTCGATGGCGTCGGCGAGCTACGAGAAGGGGAAGGCCTACGCGGATCGGAAGGACTTCCGGGCGGCGTGCCGCGTGTGGAAGGTGGGACTGACCTTCACCCGCTCGAGCATCGATCTGCTCAAGGCGGTCACCAATGTGTGCACCAAGCGTGCATCGGACGCGTTCGAGCGCGCTCAGAGCTGTGAGCAGCTGAAGGCGGTGCTCGATTTCGCGGTTGATGGCGATGGGATCAAGGAGCGGGTTGGCGCAGCGTTGATCGATCAGGGCTGCAAGTGAGGCCCCCTCACCCTCTCCCGAAGGGAGAGGGAGTAATTAGCGAGAGGGGCGCAGAGGCACGGTCGACACTCGCTGCCTGAACGACTTCGAGTCGTAATATGCGAGCCGCACGCTCCCGAGCGCGATGGCTTGCCCAGGCGCGAGCTGCTGCGAGTTGCCGGGGCCCACCACCTCTTCACCCACGAGCGCGGGATCGTTCACCGGCGTCACGCTCCACACCCGATCCTTCACCTCGAGCTTTGCGTGGAAGCGCGACACCGTCGCATCGGCGATCACGATCTCGTTGTCGACCGCGCGACCGAGCCGAATCGAAGTTCCTTCCGGAGCCTTCAGCGCGAAGCACAGCGCATCACCGCTCGCCGCCGACTTCGGAGGACCCGAGTCGACTCGGGTCTCCGCCACCGGGCTCGTCTCGGGAACCGTCCAACCTCCGACTTCCCACACCAGCCAGCTGTGCGGATACCGCATCAAGAACTGATCAGGACCGAGGGCGAGTTGACGGGTGAGCACAGACAGCAAATACGCAGGCATCGGCGGTGTTGACGGCACGGCTGAAGCGTAACGCGGTCGTAACGCTTCGTGGTGGTGGGAGATCGTCCCACTCACGTTGCCGGGGCCGCGGGAGGCGGTGCAGCAGGGGGCGGCGCCTTCGGAGCCGGGGGACTCGAACGCCACAATCCTCCCGTCGCGAACGACTTCCATCCCCATTTGAGCCACGAGACGAGGGAGAGCGCCATCCACATGCTCCAGGCGAGCATCGCGCCGCGGTAGACGAGCATCGGCACGCTCAGCACCCACGCCGTCGGGTACTGCGCCGCCGTGCGATCCATGAACCAGCGGAGCATCGACGCGTTCGAGCCGTTGCCGCGCACCTGCATCTCGGGCTGACCGAGCAGTCCCTCGTACACCGAGGTGCCGAGGATGATCAGCGCGATGGAGGTCACTCCCACCAACGCGAGCTGACGCAGGTTGAACCAACCACTCGAGAGCTCCGGGGTCTTCTCACGCCAGCCGAGGAACAACAGCCAACCGAATACGAAGACGATCGCCGGAATCGGAACCTGCGAGAGGCCGAGCGCGAGGAGGATCCACTTCAGCGTGGAGAGCGGCGTGAGCGTGGTGCGCGCGAGTCCGATGCTCACCACGAGCAACACCAGCAGGAAGCTCCAGAACAGCACCGCGGGTCCGAGGCCCGGGCCGCGCACCAACAGCACCCAGCGATCGGCCGGCACGTTCACTTCGATGTCCGCGTTCACCGTGGGAGTGCCCACGTCGATCGCCGGCGTGGTCCACGTGGTGCCCATGCCGGTCTTCTCGCGCCACGTCACCACCACCGACTGCGAGCCGGGCACGAGCGGAATGTTCACCGTCTGGCCTTCCTGGCGAATCGGTTGTTGTGAGCCATTGATGGTGACGTTCTGCATCTCGGCGCCCGCGGGCAGCGTGAAGGCATGCAGGCCTCCGCGCGAGCTGCGGAAGTTCGCGGTGAACTTCACGTCGGTGGCGCGCGCTCCAGCGGTGATGGTGAGCGACGATTGATCGATGGTGAGCGTCTGTCCCTGCTGCGCCTCGGGACGGATCACGTCGACGGTGACCTTCTCTCCGGGCCACGGACGCCACTCGGGCATGCGCACGCCGCTCGCGTCTTGCTGGTGCACCACGGGAATTCCGTTGAGCGCCACGTGCCACACCGGGCTCACGTCGAGCCGCCACACCTCGACCCACGGCAGGCCCTTCGGGGCGATGAGCTCGAGCGGCGCCTTCGCCTCGAGCACCGAGCTCCACGCCACTTCGGTCGCGTTCGCGCCCATGTTCACCAGCGCCTTCCCGCCTTGCACGCGCACGTCACTCGAGGTGACTGATTCACCGGTGAGCAGCGGGACTTCGAGGACCACCGCGTTGCCGACGGGAGTCACGCGCGAGACGCGAGTCTCCACGGTCCACTGCAAGCCGAGCACGAGGGTGCGCTCGACGCGAACGAAAGGGGGAAGGGTACCCATCTGCAGCGCCGCTCCCTGGCCCTTGTCGTTGGTGGCTTTGCGCGTGAGCTGGAGATCGGCGTCGGCCACTCCGTCTTCGTGCAGGCCGTCGAGGGTCCAACCGTCGAGCTTCGCTTCCACCCGGTAAGCACGGAGCGGCAGCGCGATCTGCACCGTGTCTCGCGGAGGCAAGGCGCCTTCCATCTGCACCTGGTGCGCGCCCGCGGGCACCTGCAGCCAGAGCACGTCGCCTTCACGACGGAGTCCGCTTGCGGCCTTCCCATCGATCATCACGGACTCGGGCACCCACTGCGCCGCGCTGCCGGGGAGGGGAACTGCCGTCTCTGCTCCGGAGAGCACCTCGAGCCGCAGCCTCAAGATCTTCGCAGTGGCTTCGAACTGCAGCCGCGGGATCGACGCGCACGACGGCGCGCACTCGGGCTTCTCGAGCAAGCGCTGACGCAGCTGCTCGAGCATCGCGGAGTTCGCTTCAGGCGCCTCGAGTTCATCGCCGCCACCGGCGTGCGCGTTGAATCCTCCGAAGAGAATCGCGAGCACCATCATTCCCGCCGCAGCGCTGCCCTTGTCGCTCACCTTCGGCTCATCGTCGTCAGGAGGCGTCTTCAGCAGGCTGCGAATTCCCGGCGGCCAGAACTTGCCGGGGAAGTTCAACACGCAGAGCAGCAGCAAGCCGAGCAGCGCCACGCGCAAGAACGAGAGCACCAGGTTCGCGGTGGGGCCGAGGAAGAAGAGCGAGAGCGTGCGGTCCTTCTCCACCGGTCCCGA
>CBIHPJ010000203.1:0-12480 GCA_966211295.1 uncultured Myxococcales bacterium
CCACGCGACGATGGTGACGAGGTTGTCGCGCGGGTTGTTCTCGTAGCGAGAGCCGTCGGGCTTCACGCGCACCGGGTCGGGTCGCCTGGGCTCGCGCAGCATGAACACCTGCGAGCGCACCGGGTCCTCGTTCCATTCGTAGGGCGACATCCACATCGGCGCGACGAGCTCACCGGTGTGAGTCTCATCGTTGAGCGGCGTTTGGGTGAAGACGACAGGAGCCACGTCGCGCGGGAGCGGCATGCCCGTCTCGAGTCGGAGCGCCGCGCTCCCCGTCGCCGAAGTGGCGGGCTCGATGGTGAAGCGCCCGGCCTCGGCGAGCACCGTGATGGTTCTTGCAGCGAGCGGCTCGCCATTACGCTGCGCGAGGCGCACCGAGCAGTCGATGGGCACGCCGTCGATCACCGTTCGGCTGGCGTCGTACGCGCGCACGGCACGCTCAGCGCACTCGATGGTGAAACGCTTCGCGCTCGCCGGAGGAGGAGCCGGAGGTGGCGGCTCGGGGGGAGAACACGCCGCGAACACCGCGCACAACACACTTCGATTGACCCAATTCACACGCCCGCCCTTTCCATGGCCCGTTGCCCGTCGAGAATACGGACAAACCCATGGAGTCAGGTGGGAAGAGTTTGATGCGACGGTCGGGTCCTTTGGGCCGTCGCTTACGACAACATCGCCAGCGAGCGCTTCGCAGCCTCGACCACGGCCTTCGTGGTGAAGCCGTATTGCTCGAAGAGGATCTTGTCCGGAGCAGACGCGCCGAACTCGTCGACGCCGATCGCCACGCCGTGCTCGCCGATCACCTTGTCCCAGCCGAAGGTCACGCCCGCCTCGACCGACACGCGCGCCTTCACCGCCTTGGGGAGCACCGACTCACGGTACGCCGCGTCCTGGGTGAAGAAGTGCTCCATGCAGGGCATCGACACCACGCGCGTGGGCGTGCCGCTCTTCTCGAGCTCTTCACGCGCCGCGATCGCGAGCTGCACTTCGCTGCCCGTCGCGATGATGATCACTTTCGGCGAGCTCGAGGCCTCCGCGAGCACGTAGGCGCCCTTGTGCAGGCCCTTCGCCGAAGCGAGCTTCGTGCGATCGAAGGTGGGCACCTTCTGGCGCGTGAGCACCAGGCCCGTGGGACCGTGACGGCGCTCGAGCGCGAAGAGCCACGCCTCCGCCGCTTCGGCCGCATCCGCCGGGCGCACGCTGTTCATCAGCGGAATCGCGCGCACCGAAGCGAGCTGCTCCACCGGCTGGTGCGTGGGACCGTCTTCACCGAGGCCGATCGAGTCGTGCGTCCACACGTGAATCACCGGCAGGTGGTTCATCGCCGCGAGGCGCACCGCCGGCCGCATGTAGTCGACGAAGCAGAAGAACGTCGCCGTGAAGGGACGAACTCCGCCGTGGTAGCTCATGCCGTTGGCGATCGACGCCATCGCGTGCTCGCGCACCCCGAAGTGAATGTTGCGGCCCTTGCCCGACTGACCGTCGAAGCTTCCCGCGTCCTTCAAGGTCGTCTTGGTCGAGCCGCTGAGGTCAGCGTCGCCGCCGATGATCTCCGGCACCACCTTCGCGAAGGCGTTGAGCGCGGTGCCTGAAGCAGTGCGCGTCTCCACCGCAGTACCCGCGGGGAAGGAAGGAATGGCCGCCGCGATGCCCTCGGGCAGCTCGTTGCGGAACACCCGCTCGAACTCAGCCGCGAGCGCCGGGTGCGCCGCGCGGTACGCCTCGAAACGCTTCTTCCACTCGGCCTGCGCGGCCTCGCCCTTCGTCACCGCGGTGCGGAAGTTCGCGAGCGCGTTCTCGGGGATGAAGTACTTGTCTTCGAAGTTCCAACCGAGCGCCTTCTTGGTGAGCGCGATCTCGTCGTTGCCGAGCGGGCTGCCGTGCGACGACGACTTGCCGCTCTTGTTCGGAGAGCCATAGCCAATGGTGGTCTTCACCACGATCAGCGTGGGCTTGCCGGTCTCGGCCTTCGCGGCGGTGATCGCCTCGTCGAGCGCCTTGAGATCGGTGTTGCCGTCCTTCACGTGCAGCACCTGCCAGCCCCACGACTCGTACCGCATGCCCACGTCTTCGGTGAACGACTGCTTCGCCGGACCATCGAGCGTGACGTCGTTCGAGTCGTAGAGGCAGATCAACTTGCCGAGCTTCAGGTGACCGGCGAGCGACGCGGCCTCCATCGCCACGCCTTCCATCACGTCGCCGTCGCCCACGAGGCAGTACGTGTGGTGATCGACCATCGTGTGACCGGGCTGGTTGAAGCGAGCAGCGAGCGCGCGCTCAGCCATCGCCATGCCGACCGCGTTCGCGTGGCCCTGGCCGAGCGGACCCGTGGTCGCCTCCACGCCCGGCGTGAGGAAGGACTCGGGGTGACCCGGCGTCTTCGAGCCCCACTGGCGGAAGTTCAGCACCTCTTCCTTCGAGAGCGGGTACCCGGTGAGGTGAAGGAGGCTGTAGAGCAACATCGAGCCGTGCCCCGCCGAGAGCACGAAGCGATCGCGATCGGCCCACTTGGGATTCGTGGGGCAGTGCTTCAGGTGCCGCTGCCAGAGCACGTACGCCATCGGAGCGGCGCCGAGCGGCAGTCCGGGGTGACCGGAGTCCGCCTTCTGGACCACGTCGATCGACAGCGTGCGGATGGTGTTGATGCTGAGGGTGTCGAGATCAGTGAACGCAGCGGTCATGGCGCCGCGCTTTAGCCCAACTCAACCTGATTTCTGACGCGATAACTGACGGTCTTACTGACCATCTCCGGCGAGATAGCTGAGGATCACTTCGTCGAGGCTCTTCTCGCTGATCAGGTCTTCGCCGAAGAGCGTCTCCACCCCGATGTTGTTCTCGCGAGGCGCTTCCTTCAGCTCACGCGCGGCGAGCACTTCAGGAGGCAGGTGCTTCGGAGCCACGGCGGGCGCGATGGTGCTGAGCGGAATGGGCGCGGGCTTCTTCGCCTGCGCGGCCGCCAACGTTCCCGGCGCGATGATCTTCGCCGCTTCGACCGCGAGCTCACCGGGCTGATACGCGGTCGCGCTGCGATCGACGTTGTCGTACGTGCCGTTGACGAGGTTCCGCAGCATCTGCTTGTGCTGCTCCTCCATCATGTCGCGCACGAGCTCCGGCAGGTTCTCGCTCTTGACGATGTCGGCGTACGACGACTTCTTGGTGGCGAGGATGTTACCGCCCACGAAGAGGTGCGTGATGATGTGGGGATTCGAGGCGCCCGAGTCCTCGGTCTGCACGTGGTAGACCTTCCCCTTGTGTTTGATGTTGTGGTTGAAGCCGGTAACTGCCTTTTCGAACGTCTTCACCATGTGGGGGCCTGGAGCGGCAACGTACCAGCAACGTCGAACTGTCTGAAGCTTTCAGCCGCGTCGCGCACGTCATCCGGTGAGTTGAGACTGAGCAATCGGGCGGGCTCCTCGGCTTCGAGGGTGTCGAGGCGCACGGACATCACCAGTTCTCGAAGTGAAGGGTTGCCTTCGAGTCTGAGCTCCCAGTCGAAGCAGAGCTCGCGTCTGTAGATTCCAACGAGCGGCTCGAGTCGTCCCTCTCTCTCGAAGCACACGACGTCGGCGCCTTTGTGAGCGTGCGCGTGCAGCTCAGCGATCATCTCGCGCGTCACGAAGGGCATGTCGCACGCGACGAAGGTCACCCACTCGGTCGGAGCGATGGCGAGGCCCGTCACCACTCCACCTGGAGCGCCCTTGTCTGGAACCACGTCAGCGATCAGCGGCACGTCGAGCCGCTCGTACCACTCGGGGTGATTCGTGCTCACGAAAGAAGGCCCGCCGCGCGAGAGCTCGAGGACGCGTTCGATCGTGGTGTCGCCATTTTCCAGTCGAATCAACCCCTTAGGCAATCCTCCGAGGCGCACGCCTCTGCCTCCCGCGAGCACCACGAGGGTCGACTTGACGGATATGTGACGACTTCCGTACACGGTTGCCCACAGTCTCCCACCGATCCACGATCTCCACACCTTCTTCACCTCCCTGATTGGAGCCGTTCATGCCGGAGCATCAGCTGCCGCCCATCGTCCCCCGCGAGTTGAGGACGAGAGTTGCGGTGCCGACGAGCCCTCCTCCGGTGCTCCACAAGGTCCAGCAACCAGTGCAGCCGGTGAGAACGGCAACTCAGTCGCTGATCCCGGTCGATGTGCTGCAGGACGCCGCGCGCGAAGCCCAGCGTGAGTCGAGGGACGATCACTCGTTCGACGGTGAAGTCAGCACTGCTCCGATTCCGGTCGACGTGCCGCAGATCGGCACCATCAAGGCCGACCTCGAGGTCGCGTACTTCGCGCTCACGCAGGTGCCGCTCTTCAAGGATCTGCCGGTGAGCTCGCTCGACGCGCTCGCGGAAGGCGCGATTCAGCTCGAGGTTCCAGACGGAGAGTTCCTCTTCAACGAGGGTGACGAGGCCACCAGCTTCTTCGTGGTCGTCGACGGCACGCTCGAGCTGCTGCGCCGCAAGGACGGTCGCGAGGTCGCGCTCCGTCACACCACCAAGGGCGAGGCGTTCGGGCTCTTCGGTCTCTTCTCCGCGCAGCTGCGCGCTGCTTCGTCCCGCGCGATCGGCGACTGCACCATCCTCGAGATCAGCTCGGAGAAGCTGCAGGGCCTGCTCGCGAACGACGAGGTGCTGCACCAGCGCATGCTCGGCTTCTACCGGGAGCGTCTGGTCGAGGGCTTCATGGCGTCGCGTCTGTTCGGCGACATCGACTCGATCGCGCGCGCGCGCCTCATCGGCCGCTTCCAGCACAAGGAGCTCGAGGCGAAGTCCGCGCTGCTCAGCCCCGGCGAGGTGACCAACCTCATCGCGGTCGTCACCCACGGCTCGATCATCCTCGAGGACCGCAGCAAGGTCGGCCAGGCGCCGCGCCACTTCGAGGTCACCCAGGGCCAGTTCCTCACCATCACCTGCGCCATCTCGGGCCAGCCTTCGCGGCTGCGCGTGTTCGCTCCCGAGTTCGCCACGCTCGCCGTGCTCTCGCACAAAGACCTGAACGAGCTGATGCGCGACTACCCCGCGCTCCGCTCGCTCCCAACCCGCCTGCCGAACTTCGCCCGCGCGCTGGATCGCGACGTGTTCTGCGGGTCTACGGGCGTTCCGGGACTCTGAACCGGAGTGAAATCGAACGCTCTCCCCGAGCGTTTAGATGATCATGACTGAGTCGAGGCTCCATCCCGGCCGCGCGGCGTTGCTGGTCGCGATCGTCGTCGCCGGGGCGGTGTTCTGGGACTCCCCGATCCTCCTCCCCTTCAAGCTGCTCTCGGTGATGGGGCATGAGACCGGCCACGCGCTTGCCTCTCTCATCGTGGGTGGCTCGGTCGATCGCGTCACCCTGAGCCTCGATGAGTCGGGCGCATGCCTCTCGCGCATTCCCGACGGCTTCTTCGCGCGCGTGATCGTCTACTCCGCGGGCTACGTGGGGAGCGCGATCATCTCGGTGCTGTTGCTGGTCGCCTCGTTCCGCTTCAACGCACGCCGCGCGATGTTGGCCGGAGCGTGCTTCTGGCTCGCGCTGATGGGCGTGGTCTACGCGCGCGACGGCTTCACCCTGCTCTTCGCATTGGTGATGGCGGCGCTCTTCGGAGCAGGCGCGAAGTGGCTCCCCGATGGACTGGTCGGCGGTCTCAATCTCTTCATCGCCAGCTTCACCGCGCTCTACGCAGTGATGGATCTGAAGGACGACCTCTGGAACTCCGCGGTGCGCAGCCAGAGCGACGCGCAGCTGCTCGCCGATCTCACCATCGTGCCCGCGATCGTCTGGGCAGCGTTGTGGACGCTGATCTCAGTGGCGGTGCTGCTCGGAGGCGCGTGGCTCGCCCTGAAGGACAAGCCGCAGCCGGTCAGTCCCCTTTCGAGGCTGGACCAGCTGCAACCTTCGAAATGATCCACATCAGCAGGCCGACCAGCATGCCCAGCGTGAAGATCACGATGATGGTGGTGATGCCGTAGATGAAGCGCACGCCGGTCGGGTCGAGATCGCCCTGCACGTAGGCGCGCTGCAGCGGCTCGAACAACCCGAACAACGCGAGCGTGCGCGCGGGGAACGCCTCGAGCGACAACGAGACCTGCTCGAGCCACCGCGGGTTCCACACGCGGCGCATCAGCTCCACCAGCACTCCGATCCCCAGGTAGAGCCCCGAGAGAATCGAGGCGTTCGTCAGGCTGATTTTGAAGACCGGGATCTGATTCGGCATGACCACTACTGCTGTAGCTGTTTCTTGAGCGTGGTGACCGTCTTCTTCACGCGTGCGAGATCGTTCTCGTTCTGATCGATGACGAGCACCGCCTCGTACTGGGTCACGGCCTTCGGGAGTGAATCGCCGCCCTGCTTGGCGAGCGCATCGGCGTACGCGAGGCGAGCCTGGCTCCACGAGCCGTCGAGCTCGGCGGCCTTGCCGTACGCCTCGACCGCCTTGGCGTCGTCCTTCTCGCGCTTCGCCACTTCGCCGAGCGCGTACCAGACGGCGGGATGATTCGGAGCCGAGGTCATCGCGTCGTCGACCGAGCTGCGCGCGCCCTTCACGTCGTTCGCTACCAACTCGACGCGCGCGAGGGTCGCCTGCAGGAAGCCCTTCTCCCACGCGTTGGTGGAGCGGGTGATGAGCTGGTTCAAGAGATCCTTCGGCGAAGGCTTGCCCTTGGCGATCGGCCGCGCGTGCAGCGGACCGGCCTGGCCGCACACCGACTTGGGATCTTCACGCTGCGCAGCCTCGAAGGCCTTCACGGCGGTGTCGTTGTTGCCCTGGCGAATGAAGGCGTTGCCGATCTCGCAGAACGTCTCTCCGTCCTTCGGGTTCAGCTTGTTGGCCTTCTCGAGCGCGGACATCGCGTTCCGGCCGTCGCCGCGCGCGAAGAGGATGAGCGCCTTGGTGCGCCACACCTCGGTCTCCTCGGCGTTGGGCGAGATCTTGTTCGAAGCGGCCTCGGCATCCTTCAAGCGACCGGCCTGCAGGTACACCAGCGCGGCGTCCTTCCAGACCTGCTCGAGGTTCGGGTTGTCCACCGTCCACGCTTCGATCTGCTTCACCGCCTCGGGGATCTTGCCGAGCGCGAGCAGCGTGCGCGTGTAGAGGTGGCGCGAAGGAGCGTGGCTGCCGTTGCGCTCCACCGCGCGGGCGAGCGGCTCCATCGCGACCTCGGGCGGCACGCCGGCCCTCAGCAACAGCTCGCCGAGCATCGCGTTGCCCTCGTAGTCCGCCGGATCCTTCGCGGCCTCTTCGAGCTGGGTGCGCGCTTTGTCGAGCGCGCCCTTCTGCATGTACACGTGCGCGAGGGCGACCTGCACGGTGGCCTTGTTCTTCCGCAGCGTGGCGGCGAACTTCTCGAGCGTCTCCACCGCCTTGTCCGACTGGCCCTCTTCGGCGGCATCGGTGAGCGCGAGGTACACGGCGGCTTCCGCGGGGTACTTGCCGTTCACCTGGGTGGAGGCGAGCTCCTGGCGAGCCTTCTTCGCGTCGCCCAGGCGGAACCACGCGATGCCGCGCAGCAGCGCCACCTTGCGCGCGTCCTTCTCGGGCTTGATGCGATCGACGAGCTCCTTCTCGCGCGAGCGGGCGAGGAGCACGCGGCCGAGACCTTCCTTCGCCGACTCGCTCTTGGGCGCCTGCTTGAGCGCGTCTTCGAACGACTTCTGCGCCTGCACCATCAGACCCGCGGCGCGCTGCGCGTTACCCAGCGCCATCGCGAACTCGAGGGCATACTGCGTGTAGAGCGGAGCGCCATCACCGAGGGTCTTGAGCGCCTCTTCGTGCTTGCCGTTGGCGGACTGCGCGCGACCGAGCATCAGCGCGTAACGGCCGGCGAGCGCGGTGGGCACCTCGGCGTTCTTCGGCAGTCCCTCGAGATCGGCGAGCGCCTCGGGGAGCTCGCGGCCCAGCTCCAGGCGCGCCTCGGAGTGACCGATCACGCGCGCCGGGTGGTACTTCGAGAGCGACTCCGCGCGGCTGAGCATCTCGAGCGCGGTGTCCCAGTCTTCGAACGCGAGGTAGTAGTCACCGAGCGCCACCAGCGCGCGCGTGTTGCGGGGATCGAGCTCGGTCGCCTTCTTCAGCTGTGCGAGCGCCTCGTCGTACTTCTTGTCGGCGAGGAGCAACCGGCCCGCCTGCGACTTCACGACCGCCTTGTCGAGCTCGGACCCGAGCAGCTGCTGGCGCGCGGCCGCCCTGCCCGCCTCGTCAGCGGTGAGGAAGTCGACGACCAGCGCGAGATCGGGGCGCGAGTTGCGCGCGGTGGGATTGGCGAAGGCCTGCATCGCCGCGTCGCGATCGATCGTCTGACCACCGTGCTCCGCGTAAAGCATCGCGTGCGCGTACCCGAAGAGCGACAGCGCCTCGGGGTTGCCGTCGTCCATCTTGAGCGCGTGCTCGAGCGCGCGCACTGCGGCGCCGTATTGCTCCTTGGTGTCGGCGTTGACGGCGGCGAGGCCCTTGGCGATCGAGGTGTCGAGCGTCTCGCCCTGGTTCTTCACGCGGGTCCAGATGAACGAGCCACCGAGACCACCGAGGATCACGAGCAGACCTGCCGCGGCGGCGAGCTTGAGGCCGTGCGCCTGCAGGAAGGTCTTCTTCTGCTTGGTGACCTCGAGCTTCGCGCGCAGCTCGCGCTCGTACTCCTTGGCGATCGCTTCGGTCGCCTGGGTGTTCATCTGAACGTTCGGCACGCTCGGAGACGAAGGCGGTTCGAGCGACTCGTCGGGGATCTCGTCGAGCAAGCCACCTGAGCTCTTCGGAGGCGCCGGGCGCGCAGCCGCTCCGCCCATGCGGACGTTCTGCTGCCCCGGCATCTGGAACTCGGAGGTGGGGAGCTCGTCTTGCGAGGAGACGACATCGTCGAGCATGCCGCCGCCCGAGGGCGCGGGAGCCGCCTGCAGCACCGGAGGATTCGGAACAGGAGGCGAGAGGGCCGCGCCCTGCACCACCACGGAGGGCTCAGTGCTCGGGCCCGAAGGCCGCGGCGCAGCGGCCGGGGCCTCGGCAGAGGCGTTCGAGGAGAGCGCGTCGAAGGTGCTGGTGAGGCCGCGGAAGGTGTCGGGATCTTCGCTCGCACCACCCGTCATCGCCGCGAAGGGATCCGGCGCCTCGAGCTGCGCGGGAAGCTCCTGCGTCGAACGTTCCACCTCGAGCGAGCCGGTGATCAATGGCAGCTCGGTCTCAGCCGTCGGAACCGGAGGCCTCGAGCGATCCACCGCGGGCGCGTTCGGCGCGAGCGGCGTGTACGCGTTCATCAGCACCGTGGGCTGCGCGTCGGGATCGGGCTTCGCCGGAGCGAACCCCGCGAAGACATCGCCTTCGTCCCCGGCTGGAGTCGGCGGCGCTGCGACAGGAGCCACGCCGCGCGCGGGCGTCTTCTGAGCGGGAGCTGGTGCAGGCGCAGCCACGGGAGCGGCCGCAACGGGAGCTCCGTTTTGCGCGAGCGCCTGCTGATCGACCGAGGTGCTGTCGTAGAGGATCGGCGCCGGACCACCCGCGAGCGCCTGCTTGGTCTGCTCGAGCCACTGCGCGATGCGGCCATCGTTGGGCTGCAGGGTGGAGGCGCGGCGAAGAATGGGCAGCGCAGAGCGATAGAGCCCTTTGCGCAGCAGCGCTTCCCCGATCAGGTTGTACGCGTGGGGGTTCTCGCGATCGATGTTCACCGCGAGATCGAACTGCTTCATCGCATCGGCGGCTTTGCCGGTGTTGATCAGCGCCTTCCCCCAGAGCACGCGGCCGACGACCGAGTTCGGGTGATGCGTGACGCCCTGTTGGCAGGTCTGGATGGCGCGGTCGTTGTCGCCGCGATCGAGGTACGCGCGTGCGAGTTCGACGAACACGGTGCTCGCGGGATCCGAAGCGAGCATCTGCTCGTACTTCTCAACCATCGGCTTGGACATTGCGGGCGCGACCATACCGGAGGCGAGTGCTACCGTCCCGCGCCATGAAACAGACCGCTGTCGCGTTGCTGATGCTCTTTTTCTCGGGCTGCGCGACGACGCCCAAAGGGGAGATCGACGACCTGAAACCCACTATCCGGGCAGTGCACCAGAGCTTCCGCTGGAAGGACTTCCGCGGTGCCGCGGACATGCTGGTCGCCGAGCGGCAGGACGCGTTCATCAAGGCCCGCCTCAAGTCCAACGATGATCAGGATCTCTTCATCACCAACTTCGAGTTGGAGGACGCGAAGATCTCCCCCGACCAGTTGGTGGCGAAGGTGGTGACGAAGATCTCGTGGTACCGCCTGCCGTCCACCACCGAGAAGACCGCGGTCGTGACCAGCGTCTTTGTTTGGCGTGAAGGCGCGTGGAAGCTCGAGAGCCAGGACGATGGGCCCTTCGAGGACCTGCTGCCTGCGCCTGAAAAGAAGAAGGAGCCTGCTCCGGCGCCGACTGCTGCGCCGTAAGGCTCGACTTCGCTACGCCGTCTCATTGGGAACGCTGCGCCGCGAGACGGGTCGCGCAAAAAAAAACCGCCCGTCGTCTCGGGGCCGGCCGAGGCGACGGGCGTCGAGGATTCCCCTATGGAATCCCCTTACCGAGGCCATGACAAAGCAACGCGGGTGCCATGCCACTCACGGCAGATAAGCACCGTGTTTCCAGGGCTTTATCTTCGGTGTCAGCGACGGAGAACAGTGTGGAGACGCTTCAGATCCTGACATCGACGTCAGGGATCACACGAAACTATTCACCCAGCACCGAGCGAATCGTCTCCTTCATCGTGTGCCGCGGCTTCCAGCCGGTCTCGTTCGCCCAGCGAGCGCCATCGACCATACAGAGGAACTGAATGTGGTCGAGCTCCTCAGGGGGATAACTCGCGAGGCGGTACCTGAAGAGCGTGCTCAGGAGCGGTTTGGCGATCACGTGCGGTACGGGCACCGGCCTGTGACCGAGCTCGCGGAACACCGATGAGAGCGGGACCTCGCCCGGGCCCACCACGTTGTAGACGCCCTTCCGTCCCGGCCTGAGCGCTTCGATCATCGCGCGGCCGACGTCTTCGGTGTGAATCAGCTGCACCATCGGATCGAACCCCGCCATCACCCAGGGCCGCTTGAGCCGCAGGTAGTTCGAAGGCGCGTTCTTGATGGCCGCTCCCACGATGTGCACGGGGCGGAGCACGACGGTCTCGATCTCGGGGTGCTTCCAGAAGAAGGCGTGCGCGAGCATGTCGACCTCGATCAGATCGCGCACCGTGGGGAAGCGGCTCGCCGCCATCAGCGGGGTCTCTTCGGTGAGGAAGTTCGAGTTCTGCGGCGAGGGTCCGTAGACGTTCGCCGAAGAGAGCATCACGACCTTCTTCACGCCGTACTTCGCCGCGCTCTCGAGGACGCGCATGGTGCCGAGCACGTTGAAGGAGTGGTGATCCTCCTGGCTCATGCGCGGGTCGTGCATGATCCCCATGTGGATCACCGCGTCGACCTTGTTCTTGCGGAAGACCTCGTCGGTCTTCTTCTTCCGCAAGTCGACCTGCACGTGATCGACGTCCTTGGGACGGCCGACGAACGGGCGGCGATCGATGCCGATCACGTGAGCGTCGAGGTGGAGCAGCTTCGCCACCACGCGGCCCAGATTTCCCGAGATGCCCGTCACCACCACCCGCGGCCGACTCACCAGAAGACCGCCTTCCGCTCCTTGAGGCCCTGCTCGATCATCGACTGAATCGAGGCCTTCACGACCTTGACCTTCTTCTCGAGCTCGCTGTCGTCATCGTCGGCGCGGCCGGTGAAGAAGAGCGGATCTCCGAAGTGCAGGCGGTACTTCACGGGCAGCGGGAACGGCGCGCCGTACGGAGTGAGCGGGAGCACCGGGAACCCCAGCAGCTTCGCGAGCGGCTTCACGTTCACCACCGCGGGGGCCTGTTCTTCGGCGCCGATCACCGCGATGGGGACGATGGGCGTGTTGGTCTCGAGCGCGAGACGCATGAAGCCCAGACCGAACTCCTGCAGCTGGTAGCGCTGCGGGTAGAGCTTGCTGATGCCCTTGATGCCCTCGGGGAAGACGAGGATCGCTTCGTCTTTCTCGAGCAGCGCGCGGCAATTTTCCGGCGTGCCGACCACCTGCCCCACGCGCGCGAAGAACGTGGAGATGAAGGGGAGCGTGGGCACCCACTTCTCCACCATGCTGCGAATCGGGCGCGGCGGCTTCGCCTCGGTGAGCATCGCGACGCCGATCATCGCGCCGTCCACCGGGAGCTGACCCGAGTGGTTCGAGATCAACAGCACGCGGCCCGTAGGGATCTTCTCGATGCCGTACGTGTCGACGCGGAAGTAGTTCTTGTAGAGCCAGAGGAAGGGGCCGAGCGCCGAGAGCGCGTAGTCGAGGCTGTAGCCCCAGGGGTCCACCCCGTATTCGTTCTGCGGGCGGCTGCCTTCGAGGCGGCGATCGAGATCGCCTCCGGCCATGGAGAGCGTCCAGGCGCGCAGGCCCTTCTTGAGCGTGTCCGAGATTCGTCCGTTCACAGGGCGGAGGACACTACTCGTCTGCTCGCTCACATCCATACCGAGCTTCTGGGT
>CBIHPJ010000204.1:0-12466 GCA_966211295.1 uncultured Myxococcales bacterium
AGCGGCACGCTCGGGCTCACCACCACCACCTTCTCCTCCGGCACGATCTTCGACGCCGACATGGAGCTGAACAACAACTCACGCTGGGGCACCACCGGCGGCGCGGGCGACACGGATCTGCAGAGCGTGGTGACGCACGAGGCCGGACACTTCGTGGGGCTTGGTCACACCACGACGTCGAACGCGGTGATGAATCCGTCCATCGGTTCGGGAGTGCTGAAGCGCGCGTTGTTCGCCGCAGATCTCTCGGACGTGTGCGGCGTGTACCCGGGCACCCAGGGCGGACAGGGCTCGGCGTGCAATACGAGCGGCATGTGCACCGGCGCGTTGGTGTGTGAAGGAGCCACTGGAACGACCGCGCTGCTCTGCACCCAGGACTGCACGGGCACGGGACAGAGCTGTCCTGCCGGGTACACCTGCCAGGCGTCGACCGCGGGCTTCGCGTGTCTGCCTGAGATCGGTGTCGTCGATCAGTGCCGCTTCTGTCTCACCGGCGCGGACTGCTCGACGGGCATCTGTCTCACCTCGAGCACGGGCTTCAACTTCTGCAGCCAGTCGTGCACCACGGGCAGCGCTGATCAATGTGGAGCGGGCTCGACCTGCGGAGACAACGGCACGGGCACCTTCTGTCTGCCCGACACCATCTGCAGCAATCAGTGCACGGCAGCGACGGTCGCGACCGATTGCGCGCCTGGGTACATCTGCCAGGGCGGGCGCTGCACCCCGACGGGAGCGACGGGCGATCGCTGCGAGGCCTCGGGATTCTGTCAGCCGTGCAACACGTGCGTGGCCGACACGGCAAACCCAAACAACTCGTTCTGTCGCGCGTGCTGCAACAACTCGGGCGAGTGCTCGAGCTGCACCTCGACGACGTGCGCTCCGCAGGGTCCGGATCCGACGTCGTGCACTTCGTTGGATGCGGGCACCGAGCGCGTCTGCATTCCCGTGGCGGCGCCGCAGTTGTGCCAGGCGTGCGACGCGCTCAATCCGTGCGCGGGTGGAAACGCGTGCGTCGGAGGCGTCTGCCACACCGGCTGCGATCCGATGAACCCGGGCAACTGCGCAGCGTGTCTCTCGCGGAGCGCGGGAAGCATCTGCGCGTGCGCGAATGAACTCTCCGAAGCGAATGAGCCCTGCAACGCGACCGGCATGCCGCTCGCCGTGTGCCGCAACGGGCTGCTCTGTCTCAGCGGGTTGTGCCGTGTGCGTTGCAACCCGGGCGCGTGTCACTCGGGGTCCGCGTGCACGGAGTTGGTCGGGCAATTCGTCTGCATTCCCGGCGCTGCTGGAGGAGGTGGTGGAGGCACGGGCGGCGGCGCGACCGGAGGAGGCGGAGGCACGTCGTCAGGAGGCGGCGGCGGAGTGACGGAGCTGTGCAACTCGGCCAACTGCGCGGGCTGCTGCCTCAACAATCAGTGCATGCAGCAGAGCGCGCAGACGTGCGGCGCGTTCGGCTCGCAGTGCGTCGCGTGCTCAGACACGCAGGAGTGCAATCTCGGTACGTGCGTGCCCGCCCCGAAGAAGGGCTGCAGCTGCAGCAGCGTGGAGGGCTCGCTGTTCATCCTCCTCGCCGCGGCAAGATTCCTGCGCCGCCGTACTTCGAAGGCGGAACCCCAATGAGCGCCTTGAAGTCCCGAGCGAAGTGCGCCTGATCTGAGTAACCCAACTGCGCAGCTACCTCCGCGATGGAGCCCTCACCGCGCTCCAACGCGAGCAGCGCCTCATGCAGCCGATACCTCTGAATCATCCACTTCGGAGAAATGCCGACCGAGTCACGGAACCAACGCTGCAGCTCGCGCAGATGCATCCCTGATCGTTCACGAAGCGCTTCAACACTCGTGACCGAACGATCCACCGTCGCCGCCTGCACGAGGTCCGCGAGCAGCGACGCATCAGCCGCGGGCGGAGGCACGATCTTCCCGAAGAACTCGGTCGCGATCTTCACGCGCGCGTGATCGTCGCGAGCTGCCGCCAGCGCATCCCGATACGCCTTGGCCCGCTTCGTACCCACGACCTCACCAAGCGGCACGATGCGATCCGTGATGGTGGAGAGCGGCGCACCCAACACCTCCCGGAACGCGCCCGGCCTGAACTTCGCGGCGAACGCGCGCGCACTTCCCTCGAGCACGCGGGTGAAGCGGCCAGTCACCACTCCCACGACGTTCACTTCGCCCGCCTCCCACACCACATGAATCGACGGATGCGGGAGTGACGACTGGGGGTGCGTCTTCCCTGGCGGAAGGCTCCAGGCGACCGACCACCAGTGCTCGATGCTCGCGTCGAGCGGAGCATCGACCTCGTAGCGATGATGCTCGTGCTCGAAGCGGAACTCGGCCGGCGACTTGATGAGCCCGCGCGGTGGTGCCTTCTTCAATCGCGCCATTTGTCGCGTTCCTTCAAGCCGCCGAGAGGCGAAGGCCTTACCTTCCTCGCCATGAAGACAATCACTGCCACCATCTACATCGCCGCGAAGCCCGAAGCCGTCTGGTCCGCGCTCACTCAACCTGCCGGAGTCCAGGCGCTCTACTTCGGCTGCAAGCTGGTCACCACGTTCGAGCCGGGCGCTCCGTATCAGTACGTGAGCGACGACGGCACCGTGCACGTGCTCGGAGAGATCCTCGAGCACTCACCGTCGAAGCGCCTGGTGATCACGCACCGCTCGGGACCGAAGTACCAGGGACCGAAGCCGTTTCAGTCGCGGCTCTCGTACGCGATGGAAGATGTCGGCTTCGCGACGAAACTTCACCTCGTGCACGATCAGATCGAAGACGAAGATCCCAGCTACGCGCACAACCTCGAGGGTTGGACGGTCTTCCTCTCGAGCATCAAGAGCTACGTGGAGACGGGCAAGGCGTTCAAGCTGGGGTAAGCAGCGCGAATGCGCGCCTGGCAATTCGATTCGTTCGGAGCTCCCCGCGAAGTCCTGAAGCTGCGTGAGATCGCCACGCCGAAGCCCGGCGCGCAGGAATGCCTGATTCGCACCGGCGCCCTCGCGCTCAACTTCCCCGACATGTTGGTGGTCGAGGGGAAGTACCAGATGAAGCCCGATCTCCCGGCGATTCCGGGAATGGAGGCGATGGGCGTCGTCGAAGAGGCGGGCCCTGGGAGCAAGTTCGAGCGGGGCCAGCGCGTGCTGGTGAATCAGATTCACGGCTGCTTCGCCGAGGAGCTCGTCGCGCCCGACGCGATGTTGCTCGAGGTGCCCGAGGGCATGAGCGAGGAGCAGGCCGCGGGTTTCCAGGTCACGTACCAGACGTCGTACTTCGCGTTGGTGAACCGCGCGGCGCTGAAGCCCGGCGAGTGGCTGCTCGTGCACGGAGCGGCGGGCGGCGTCGGCACCGCGGCGGTGCAGCTCGGCAAGGCGTTCGGCGCGAAGGTGATCGCGACGGCGGGTGGAGCGAAGAAGTGCGAGGTGGCTAAGTCGTGCGGCGCTGACTTCGTGATCGATACGCGCACGCAGGACTTCGTGGCCGAGGTGAAGCGCATCACCGACGGGCACGGAGCTGACGTGATCTACGACCCCATCGGCGGAGAGACCTTCGACAAGTCGACGAAGATCCTCGCGTTCGAGGGGCGCATTCTGGTGATCGGTTTTGCGTCGGGGACCATTCCGACGATCGCGGTGAATCGGTTGCTCTTGAAGACCGCGTCAGTCGTGGGCCTGCAGTGGGGCGCGTACAAGATGTTCGCGATGGACAAGGTCGAGCAGGTGCATCGCGCGCTCGGTGAGTTGTTCCGCGCCGGGAAGATCAAGCCGGTGATCTACGAGAAGCGCTTCAAGTTCGAGCAGTTGGTCGACGCGATGGACGCGCTCAGCAGCCGCGAGGCGTTCGGCAAGGTCGTCGTGAGCGTGTAGCTCCCTCGCCCTGCGAAGCGGGGAGAGGGAAGAATTAGGGGGAGACCCAGCCGTGATCGTGTGCGCTGAGGTCGACCGCGACTTGATCACCGAGCTTCAATTCAGTGACTTCGCTCCGCGGACTTTCGACGGCGATGCGCTCACCTGAAGGCATCGCCACCACGAGCTTCACGTAGCCGCCCACCCGCCGCAGGGTGACGATGCGTCCCGGTGACTGTGTTTCACTGCTCGCCTTCGTGACGCGAACATCATGCGGCCGCACCACGCTCCCGCTCGAGAGTACGTTCGCGTCACCGATGAACTCGGCCACCTGCCGATTCGCGGGCTGGTCGTAGACCACGTGAGGCGCACCGACCTGCGCGACCTTCCCGCCAAAGAGCACCACCACGTGATCGCTCACCTCGAACGCTTCTTCCTGATCGTGAGTCACCAACACCGTGGTCACGTGCGTCTTCTCGTGCAGGGAACGAAGCCACTCGCGAAGCTCCACGCGCACCTGCACGTCGAGCGCGCCGAACGGCTCATCGAGCAGCAACACTCGCGGTCCCGGAGCGAGCGCGCGCGCAAACGCCACGCGCTGCCGCTGCCCGCCGGAGAGTTCACTCGGCTTCCGCGATCCCAACTCCGGCAGCTGAATCAGCTCGAGCAACTCGTCCACGCGCGTCTTGGTCTGCGCCTTCGGATTCCCGCGGACGTCGAGCCCGAACGCAATGTTCTCCCGCACGGTGAGGTGCTCGAAGAGCGCGTAGCCCTGGAACACGAGGCCCACGCCGCGGTCCTGCACGCGCACGTGGGTCGAGTCCTTCCCCTCGATCAGCACCCGCCCTTCATCGGGTTGTTCGAGTCCCGCGATCGCGCGCAGCAGCGTCGACTTCCCCGCGCCCGAGGGACCGAGCAGCGAAGTGATCGCCCGGCTCGGCGCGAGGAAGGAAACACCTTGCACCGCCGGAGCACCGCCCGCAGTGAAGCGCCGCGTGAGCTGCTGCACCTCGACGCTCATTCGGTCCTCCACTCGACGAACTTCTTCACCACCAGCGTGACCAGCGCGAGCAACGTGAGCAACGACGCCACCGCGAACGCGCCGGTGAAGTTGTACTCGTCGTACAGAATCTCCACGTGGAGCGGGATGGTGTTGGTCACTCCGCGAATGTGACCTGACACCACCGAGACCGCGCCGAACTCGCCCATCGCGCGCGCGTTGCAGAGCACCACTCCGTACAGAAGCGCCCACTTCACGCGCGGCAACGTGACGCGGAAGAACGTCTGAAAGCCACTCGCCCCCAGCGTAAGCGCGGCCTCTTCCTGATCAGTACCCTGGGCCTGCAGCAGCGGCAGCACCTCGCGTGCGACGAAGGGGAAGGTGACGAAGACCGTCGCGATCACGATGCCGGGAGTGGAGAAGATCAGCTGCACTCCCACGGAGCTGAGCCACGGACCGAACAGACCGTTCCGTCCCAGCAGGAGCACGAACATCAGTCCGGCGATCACGGGCGAGATCGAGAACGGAAGCTCGACGAGCGTGAGCAGCAGACTCCGCCCGGGAAAGCGGAACTTCGCGATGAGCCACGCGGCCGCGACACCGACCACCAGGTTCACCGGCACCACGATCGCCGCGGTGAGCAGCGTGAGCCGAATCGCGCTCAGCGCTTCGCGCGTGGTGAGCGCCTGGAAATACTTCACCGGTCCATCACCGAACGCGCGCACGAAGACGGTGGCGAGCGGCAAGACCAGGAACAACCCAACGAAGCCCAGCGCGATGCCGATGAGCGTGCGACGAACCCACGCGGGTTCCTCGAGCGCGCCTCGAGCGGGCTGCGCTTTCACCTCTTCACCGGGGAGCGGCGCCGTGAGCTCACGCATGACGCGGCCTGCTCCAGCGCTGCAGCGCATTGATGGTGAACAACAGCGCGAACGACACCCCGAGCATCACGATCGCGAGCGCCGTCGCTCCCGCGTAGTCGTACTGCTCGAGCTTGGTGACGATGAGCAGCGGGGTGATCTCGGTCTTCAACGGCATGTTCCCCGAGATGAAGACGATCGATCCGTACTCGCCGACCGCGCGCGCGAAGCTCAAGGTCACTCCGGTGAGCAGCGCGGGAAAGATGGTGGGAAAGATCACGCGCTGAAAGGTCTGCCAGCGCGTCGCTCCGAGGACCGCTGCGGCTTCTTCGAGCGAAGGATCGATGGTCTCCAGCACCGGTTGCACCGTGCGCACCACGAAGGGCAATCCAACGAACGTGAGCGCCACCACCACGCCGAGCGGAGTGAACGCGACCGCGAGCCCGAGCGGCTCGAGCACCCGACCGATCACTCCATTCTTCGCGTACAGCGCGGTGAGCGTGAGTCCCGCGACCGCGGTGGGCAGCGCGAAGGGCAGATCGACCAGCGCATCCACCAACGCGCGCCCGGGGAAGCGGTAGCGCACCAGCACCCACGCGAGCAGCAGGCCGAACACTCCGTTGATCAAGGCCGCCGCGAGCGCCGCGCCGAAGCTCAAGCAATACGACGCCACCGCGCGTGGATCGGTCACGGTGGACCAAAAGCCGTCCCACGTGAGCGTGAAGCTCTGCAGCAACAACGCAGTCAGCGGCAACAGCACCACGAGCGTGAGCGCGATCCCCGTGACGCCGAGCGAGAGACCGAAGCCGGGAAGCACTCCACGCCGAGAGCTCACTTCTTCACTCCGTAGAGCTGATCGAAGAGGCCCTGGTCATCGAAGTGCTTCTTCTGCGCTTGTCCCCAGCCGCCGAACACTTCATCGACCGTGAACGTCGGCACGTTCGCGAACTTCGGATCAAGCGTGCTCCCTCCCGTCGGACGGAAGCCGTGCTTGCTCGCCAGCGCCTGGCCTTCATCCGAGTAGAGGAAGCGCAGATACGCTTCAGCCACCGCACGCGTGCCGCGCTTGTCGACCACCTTGTCCACGATGGTGACCGGCGTCTCCGCGAGGATGCTCTGCGAGGGCACCACGATCTCCACCTCTTCCCTGGTCGCCCCACCGCGGAGCAGCAGCGCCTCGTTCTCCCAGGCGATCAACACGTCACCGAGCCCACGCTCAGCGAACGTGGTGGTCGATCCGCGCGCGCCGGTGTCGAGCACGGGCACGTTCCCGAAGATCCCCGCGATCAACTTCTTCGCAGAGGCCTCGTCACCCTTCCGCAGCGCCGCTCCGTACGCAGCGAGGTAGTTCCACCGCGCGCCGCCCGAGGTCTTCGGATTCGGAGTGATCACCTGCACGCCAGGCCGCGCGAGATCCTCCCAGTCCTTGATGGCCTTCGGGTTGCCCTTGCGCACCACGAACACGATGGTGGACGCGAACGGAGCGCTGTTGCGCGGGAGCCGGCTCGCCCAATTCTCCGGCACCAACTTCGCCTTCGTCGCCAGCGCGTCGATGTCGGAGGCGAGCGCGAGCGTCACCACGTCGGCCTCCAGCCCATCGATCACCGCGCGCGCCTGCTTTCCCGATCCGCCGTGCGATTGATTGACCACCACCGTCTGCCCGGTCTTCTCGAGCCAGCGCTTCGCGAACGCGGCGTTCACCTCTTCGTAGAGCTCGCGCGTGGGATCGTACGAGACATTGAGCAGCGTGACCGTGTCGGGCGCGCTCTTGTTCGAGCACCCGAGGAGCGTCAGCAGCAGCACTGCAACCAGTCTTCGCATCGGCATCACTCCTTAGAACGAAGCGTCGAGCACGGCCCGCGCGACGTGGCGGCCGGCGGTGCTGCCCGGACCCCAGATGGAGAAGTAGTCGGCCTGCAACTTGAGAGCGTGGCCGTTCAAGTAGACGTTCACTCCGCCGCCGAGCTGTCGTCCCTGCGTGGCGGCGAGCGAGGTGAGTGAAGGATCAGTTCCGGTGAACGCGTAGAGCTGATCCCATCGCGCGGTGAGCTCGACGTACTTCGAGACCATCAAGCCCGCTTGCACGAAGTAGCCCCAGCCCGAGCGGCTGTACTCGCGCACCGTCGCTCCTGACGCATTCGTTCCCTCGAGGAGATCGTTCGTCGCCTTGCGCACCACGGCTTCCGCGAGCAGCGAGAAGCCGTGCCACTTGAACACCACGTCGGCCGCGCCATGGAAGTAGTCGAAGGTGCCGAGCGTGTACGTGGTGCCGAAGGTGCTCTGCGCGCGATTGGTCTTCACGTTCCACGCACCGCCCACGCCAACTGAGAGCCGCGGCTTCTCGTCTCGCTGCAGATCTCCTTCCGCGTCGTCGTCGAAAGCGCCGAAGGGTCGCACTGCGATTCGCGCGACGAGGATCGGCGCTGGAACGGATCCGCCGACCCGATTTCTTCCGTCACCTCCGCCGACGAAGACCCAGTACGCGAGCCACTGATTGAGGCCGAAGAGATCCTGCGACGAGGCGGTGAGGCCCACGTCGCGATCGAGCGTGAGCTCTCGCACCGCGATCTGGCGATCGACGAACTGCAGTCCCGACTCGCGCACCGTGCGCGCGCGATCGAACGGCACGAAGTACTGACCGACGCGCAGGTTGAGATCGCGCCACTTCGTGTACTCGACGAACGCGTCGAAGAGCGGCGAGGGATTGCCGTTCTCGAAGTCGCCCGTACCGAAGGCGAGCTGCACGAGGTACTTGAGCTCGGGCACCAACACGTTGCCCTGCACGTAGAAGCGCAGGGTCTTCACGTTGAGCTCGTTGGTCGCGGTGGTGTCGTACGCGAAGGTCTCTCGCACCTGGGCGCGCGCGCGCAGGGTGATGGAGAAGTTGCCGTCGGCCGTCTTCGCCGTGACGCCCTTCCCCGGCGTCACCGTGATCCGGTCATCGAGGAAGGAGGCCGCTGGCGGAACGTCCGCTTTAACGGATGCATCCGGCGCGGCGGTGAGAAGGACCAGCAGGAGAGAGTGCATATCGTCGTTCCTCGTGGGAGTTCCGACCCGAGGAGATCCCGGGTCTGGTCACGCAGAGGGGCGACAACAGCGGAGCGACATGGCGCCATCTAATATAACGGACGGCCATCCGTTACAAGAAGCTCCCGAAGTTTGTATGCCCTCACCCCGACCCTCTCCCGCAGGGAGAGGGAGAAAGATCTGGTATGGCCGCAGAATGATTGAGCGTCTCGTGAACGGCATCGTCCCGAAGAAGCACCACATCCAGCTGCGCGACGGGACCGGCCACCTCCACTACGAACACTGCATCACGCAGGAGGGCTTCGACGCGCCGTACACGATCACCTATCACCGTGAAGCGCCGCACCGGCAGACGGGCATCGAGACGAAGCACGGCTGGCTGCCGCGCGAGGGCGTGGCGCCGAAGGACCTGCGCAAGCGCCACTACCTCTCGCAGAAGATGGACACGTCGCCCAGGAGCCCGCTCGATGCGCGCGTGCCGATTCTCTTCAACGCCGACGTCACGCTCGGCATCGTGAAGCCCACCGCGGAAGACACGGCGTACTTCAACAACGGCGACGGCGACGACCTCTTCTACATCCACCAGGGCGGCGGAACGCTCCGCTCGCTGCTCGGTGATCTCGAGTTCAACGAGGGCGACTACGTCTACGTGCCGCGCGGAATCATGCACCGCTTCATTCCGACGCCCGGCCTCGCGCAGTGGTGGCTGTGGGTCGAGTGCCGCGGCGGCATGCACATTCCGAGGCAGTGGCGGAACCAGGTGGGCCAGCTCCGCATGGACGCGCCCTACTGCCACCGCGATTTCCGCAACGTCACCTTCCAGGATCCGCGCGACGAGGGCATCAGAGAGATCGTGGTGAAGCGGGGGGACGTGTTCCACGGCTTCACCCAGAAGACGCCGCCGCTCGACGTGGTGGGCTGGGACGGCAGCGTCTACCCGTGGGCGTTCCCCATTCTGAACTTCCAGCCGCGCGTGGGACTGACGCACCTGCCGCCCACCTGGCACGGCACCTGGGCTGCGCGCGGAGCGCTGATCTGCAGCTTCGTGCCGCGCCCCACCGACTTCCACCCCGAGGCGATCCCCTGCCCGTATCCGCACTCGTCGGTCGACGTCGACGAGTTCATCTTCTACTGCAAGGGCAACTTCACCTCGCGCAAGGGCGTGAGCCCGGGCTCGATGAGCTACCACCCCGCGGGCGTGCCGCACGGTCCGCACCCGGGCAGCTACGAGGGCAGCATCGGCCACAAGGAGACCAACGAGCTGGCGGTGATGCTCGACTGCGCGCTCCCGCTCACGCCGACGGTGCACGCGGTCGCGGTCGAAGATCCCAACTACCAACAGAGCTTCATTCCCTGAGCTTCCAGAGAGAAATCACATCTTGATCACCGGCGCCCACGTCATCCTCTACAGCAAGAACTCCGACGCAGATCGCGCGTTCATCAGCGACGTCATCGGCTTCAACCACATCGACGTCGGAGGCGGCTGGCTCATCTTCGCGATGCCTCCTTCGGAAGTCGCGGTGCACCCGGGCGAAGAGAACGACGTGCACGAGCTCTACCTGATGACCGACGACGTGAACGGCTTCATCGAGGAGATGAAGGCGAAGAACGTCGAGTGCTCGCCCGTATCGCAGCAGGGTTGGGGTTCGCTCACCCAGGTCACCTTGCCGAGCGGGAGCAAGCTCGGCGTGTATCAGCCGCGTCACGCCTCACCCACGTATGCCGCTGCGAAGAAGAGTGCTCCTGCGAAGGCGAAGAAGCCCGCTCTGAAGAAGGCCGCCGCGAAGAAGCCGGCGAAGAAGAAAATTACGGCGAAGACGAAGCAGCGCCGCTGAGAGTGATCACGCGGCGCCGAAGATCTACGCTGCGCGCATGGGATTTCTTGGGGGATTGTTTTCGAAGAAGAGCAGCAGTGATCCGATGGCGGCGTTGCGTGAGAAGGCAGACGCGAACCCGGCGGATCCGAAGCCGGCGCAGGACCTGGCGAATCAGCTCAAGGCGCAGGGTGACGTGAGTGGCGCGCAGATCTACGCGCGCCAGGCGGCGAAGGCGCATCGTGGTCAGGGCTTCAGCCAGAAGGCGCTCGCGATTCTGAAGGGCGCCGTGCTCTGGGGTGATCCCACCACCGAGCTGCTGCAGGATCTTGCCGACCTTCACCTCGAGCTGAAGCACAAGGAAGACGCGCGCGGTGCCCTCATTCAGCTGCGCAAGCTGCACGCGTCGGCCGGCAACAAGAGCGAGCTCGGCCGCATCGACGCGAAGCTGCAGGAACTCGGTCCCGGCCGTTGAGGTAGTTCACCAAGCGGAACGACGGATGAATCGCAGGGTGCGGTCGTGTGACCAACGACCGTATGCGAAACGCCATCCTCGCCTTCGTGCTCGCGCTGACCGGCTGCGCCACCGCTTCCTCTCGCGTCGTCATCAACGATCAGTCGAGCGCGTTCTCGGTGAACGACTACCTGAAGACCGCCTACGACACGTTGCTGGAAGCGGAGACCGACACTGCCGGCCATCGCATTCGCGCGCAGCTGGAGACCCGCGCGGCCCTCGATCTCCTCGCGAACACGAGCGTCGCTCCGAGGAGCGTGCCCTTCGAAGGTCCGCCCACCCTCGCCGTTGCGCTCGCGCTGTTGGAACGATCCGAAGCAGATCTCGCGCATGAGAACGCCGCTCCGGCCCTCGATGCCACTCGCCGTGCAGTGAAGGAGTTGCGGGCCGCCTTGAACTTCCCGTCTCCGTGATATTCAATAGAGCCCAATGGACTCTAACATCACCGCGCTCGCGAAACGGCTGAAGGACGCGCGTCGCGTGGTCTACCTGTGCGGAGCGGGGCTCTCGGTGCCCAGCGGCATTCGCGCGTATCGCTCGGGGCCGAAGGCGATCTGGTCGGAGAACGTGATGGCGTGGGGCACTGCGCAGAAGTTCCACGACGATCCCGCGGCGTGGTGGAGCAGCTTCTGGCTCGAGGCGCACGGCGATCTCTTCCGCGAGTTCAAGCCGAACGCAGGCCACGTCGCGCTCGCTCGCGCGATGAAGCGCTCCGCGAGTGACCTGGTGATCACCCAGAACATCGACGGCCTGCATCGGCTCGCCGGTCATCCGGAAGACCAGCTCATCGAGATCCACGGGCGGCACGATCGCTTCATCTGCGCGGGCGGAGCGGGATGTGAAGGCATCGATCATCCGGTGCCCTCGGTGGATCTCTCGCGCGTGAAGGAGGGCGAGATTCCGAAGTGCGCGCGGTGCAACGCGCCCATGCGTCCGCTCGTGCTGCTGTTTGACGAGCACTACGACTCGCACGCCGACTTCCAGGCCTGGCGCGGGAAGAAGGCGCTCAATGACGCCGACGTGTTGGTGTTCGTCGGGACCTCATTCTCCGTGGGCATCACCAGCTACGCGGTGCGCTGCGCTGACGTGTCGGGAGCGCTCACCATCAACGTGAACGTGGAGCCCGCTCCCTTCCCCGGGATGATCAACTTGATCGGCGGGGCGGAAGAACTGCTCCCTCAGCTCACATCGGCGTGAGCGCAAGGGCGAAGAGCGCGATCGCCAGTCCGAAGATGAAGGGCCAGCGCCGAGGAGAAGCAAGCGGACTGGCGATGGCGAAGAGCACGACAGCGCCTCCGTACACACCGTCCTTCGCGATGAAGTAGTGCTGCCAGAAGGTGTACTGCGCGTCGTTGAGGTGGTGCTGATCGCACTCGGGGCAGTGCACGCCGTTCGCGAGCGCGATGCCGGTGAGAG
>CBIHPJ010000205.1:0-12405 GCA_966211295.1 uncultured Myxococcales bacterium
CACTCGGGGCAGACTCCGGCGGCGGTGCAGGTGTCGATGCCGTTGTTCGTGCAGCGCGAGGCGCCGAGCGTGCAGGTGGTGGTGCAGGAGATGCCTGCTTCACAGAGAGCGTTTGCTCCGCAGACCGCGCCTTCGTCGCAGGTTGACTGTGCGCAGCAGGGTTGGCCCGCGGCTCCGCAAAGCTTGGTGGTGAGGCCGCTGCAACTGAGGAGACCGAGCAGCGAGAGGATCAGGAGGGGCCGCATTGGCGCGAGTGACTGTAGCTCGTCAAACCCTCACTCCGACCCTCTCCCGAAGGGAGAGGGAGACGAATTGGTGTACGGTTCGTTTCCGGAGCTGGCGGGCCGGCCGTCGGGACGACACATGAATCACGTTCTTCGTGCGCTGTTGGGCTGCGCCGTCGCTGCCATCCTCTCCCTCAGTCAGAAGGCCGAAGCGTGCGGCTGCTTCGCACCACCGAGCACCGTCGAGCCGATCGTCCAGGCCGGCGAGCGGATCCTCTTCTCGGTGAAGGACGGCAAGGTCACCGCCCACATCCAGATTCAGTACTCGGGTGAAGCGAAAGACTTCGGCTGGCTGCTGCCACTTCCCTCGGTGCCCACGCTCAAGCTCGGGAGCGACGAGCTCTTCACGCGCCTCGGTACCGCCACCGCGCCGCAGTACGTCACCACGCAGACCCTCGGTCAGCCGTGCGCCCAACCCGCGGGCGGTTTCGCTCTGGGTTGCGCGGCGCCGCGGAGCGTCTTGTTCTCCGAGCCGACGAATGGCGGCATTCAAGACGCCGGCACTTCCACGCCACTCGTCACCGCGTCGTCGATTGGTCCCTACGACTTCGCGGTGCTCAAGGCCGACGACAAGACGGCGATGTTCCAGTGGCTCTCGGACAATCGCTTCTTCGTCCCCACCGGCACCGATGCCGCCGTGGGCCCATACATCCGCCCCGGCGCGTACTTCCTCGCGCTCAAGCTGAAGGCGGGCGCGCGCAGTGGCGACGTCACTCCGGTCGTCGTCGAGTACCCCTCGCAGCTCCCGATGATCCCGTTGATCCTCACCAGCGTCGGAGCGACTCCGAACATGGGTGTGCAGGTCTACTTGCTCGGCGAGGGCCGTGGCATTCCGCGCAACTTCCATCACGTGGTGCTCAACGACGCGCGTCTCGATTGGCTGAACGGCGCGACGAACTATTCCTCGCTCGTCACCGCGGCCGTCGCGGAAGCGCCGCAGAAGCACGCGTTCATCACCGAGTACGCCGGCTCGAGCGAGGTGATGGTCGATCAGCTCGCGCCTCCGGGACGCTTCGGCACCGAGCAGGAGCTCGCCGCCACCACCACGCCTCAGGACTTCGTCGCGAAGCTCTACGCGAAGAGGTTCGGCTTCGATGGCACCGGGCAACCGAGAGCGTTGCCTTCTCCTGTCGTGCGGTTGCTGCTCACCGACATTCCGTACCCCAGTGGGCTCGCAGCTCGTGGCATCAACGAGTCCGACTTCATCAACAACGTCGATTACTACCTGGGCACGTACCGCTCGCAGAACCCCGAGGTGTTCGTCGGCTACATGACGAACTTCGACGCGCCGAGCCTCGCGCAGCAGATCTTCGAGCAGTACGTCGCGCCCATGCGCGAAGCGAACGCGCTCTTCGCCCAGCACCCGAAGCTCACGCGGCTGATCACCACGCTCAGCCCCGAGGACATGACCGAAGATCCGGTGTTCTCGTTCAACCCCGCGCTGCCCGATGTCATCCCCGTGCATGCCGGCAAGATCGTGATGAACTGCGGCGACTCGGACGTGGAGACGGCGCAGGGCTTCAAGATTCAGAACGTGTCGAGCTCCCTTCAGGGTCTGCAGGATCTTCCCGCCGCGCTGCGCATCGAGACGCTCTCGGAAGAAGGTCAGGCGATCGTGGTGACCGACAACACCGACGCGATCACCACGGAGCTCAGGCCCGCGGTGACCGCGAACATGAACACCAATCCCAAGACCGGTTGCTCGACGGTCGATCCGATGACGCTCGGTTTCGGAGCAGCGCTGATCTTGATGCGCATGCGCTCGAAGCGCAGGGCAGCCCGCAGTTGATCAGCCGCCGCTGACGATTCGGCGCGATCTCAGCGCCTTAGCCCTTCTCAGATCGCGAGAGTCGCGCTGCCCACTCCTTGCAACAGGGGCGGGCGTGAGAACGCTCCTCGTCCCCTTCATCGTGATTGCTGTCAGCGGCTGCACCTGTGGCAACGGCAGCACCATTCGCGTGGGCGGCATGATGGACGGCGGCTCCGCTGACGCCGGTCACGACGCCTGGTTCACCGCCACCGACGACGCGGGCGTGGACGCCGGCCACTTCGTGCAGGAGCTCTGCGGCAACTCCATCGACGACGACGCCGACGGGCAGGTGGATGAGGACTGCTCGTGCACTCCGCTCACCACGCGCTCCTGCTACTCCGGCGACCCGGCGCAGAGCAGCGTGGGCCAGTGCCACGTAGGCGTTCAGACCTGCGAGTCGATGGACGAGTTCGGCAACTGGGGCGCGTGCGTCGGCGAGGTGCTCCCCACCACCGAGCTCTGCAACGGCCTCGACGACAACTGCGACGGGCAGATCGACGAGGGCCTGGTGATGAACTGCAGCAGCGCGTGCGGCGCGGGCACCAGCGTGTGCTCGGGTGGATCGTGGAGTGCGTGCTCCGCTCCGCAACCTTCCGCTGAGATCTGCAACGGCCTCGACGACGACTGCAACGGACAGATCGACGACAACGTCTCTCGCGCGTGCACCACTTCGTGTGGCTCGGGCGTGGAGCTCTGCAGCGCGGGCACGTGGGGCAGCTGCTCGGCGCGCGCGCCTTCCACCGAGGTGTGCAACGGCGTCGACGACGATTGCAACGGACAGGTCGACGAGAACCTCACGCGTGGCTGCGCTTCGATGTGCGGCACTGGCACCGAGACCTGCAGCGCGGGCAATTGGGGCGGCTGCACGGCGCGCACTCCGACCGCGGAGATCTGCGGCAACGGCGTCGACGAAAACTGCGACGGAATGGATGACCGCTGCGTGTGCATCCGCACCAACCAGACTCCGTGGCAGATCCACTACGGAGAGCCGCCCACCTGCTGGCCGCAGCAATTCCCCAGCAACGGCAACGTGGGTGAGTACGCGTACTCGACCATCCCCGCGGCGAATGATCCGGGTTGGCAGCCGCACGCCGCGTCGAACATCAGCTTCGACACCCGCTCCACCATGTGCGGAGCGAACGGCCAGCCTGATCTCTGCGCCTGCCGCGCGGGCGGTGACTTCACCTACTTCCAGACCACCTTCGACATTCCTTCGGGCTTCACGGTGAACAGCATGATCGTGAGCATCGCGGACGTGGACGATGGAGTGCGCGTGACCATCTACAACGCGAACTATCCGGGCGGCGTGGTGGGCGGCTACGCGTTCCTCGGCGGCGGCGCGACGGCGGATCTGCGGCAGTACCTGGTGTCTGGCACCAACCGCATCGTGCTCACGCACATCGACGACTGCTGCCAGGTCCGCAGAATCGCGAACGCGACCATCACCTTGAACGGAACCGCCATCAACGCGTGCCCCTGACTCCCGCTCCCTTCGGGGTCGGGGTGAGGGCATAGATCCTTCAGCCGAGGTGCTCGTTGAAGGGCCGATGCAAAGACTCCTGCTCGCGCTGACCGCGCTCCTCTCGCTCTCCGCCTTCGCGCAGTACACCCCGAACGCCGGCCTCAACACACCGGCCGCCGCGTACGTCCAGTCCGTCGACAAGACGACCGGCAAGGTCGAGCTGAGAAGGGACGAGAAGCAGGCCGTCACCAAAGACACCTACGGCAATGCGCGCGGCAATCAGTACGACCTCGCGGTCGACGGCGCGTTCGATGGCCAGACGGTGCTGATCATCAATCAGGTCGGCTACGGCCTTCAGAACATGCGCGCGGCGCTGAAGGAGAAGGGCCTCTCGTCGGTGGTGTACTCGGGCACGCCGGCGGCCGGCGAGCTCAAGAAGGCCCTCGGGAAGTCGTGTCAGCTCTGGCTGCTCGCGAACCTGGGACCGTCGCTCACGCCCGAGCACATCGCGATCATCAAGGAGTTCTTCGACGCAGGTCACGGCGTCTACATCTGGGGCGACAACGATCCCTATTACGTCGACGCGAACCGGCTCGCGTCCGCGCTCGTCCCCGGGCTGCGCATGGAAGGCAATCTGTACGGCAACAACACGGTGAACATCGCTGACGGTAAGAACGCGAAGGTCGGCCTACGCGCGGGGCACCTGATCACCACGGGCCTCGAGCATCTCTACGAAGGCATCACCATCGCGACGATCCAGTTCGGCAAAGCCGATGGTCGCAACGACGCGCTCTACGACGGAAAGGATGGGAGCGTGAATGGCGCGTCGCTTTCCGAACTGAAGGACAAGAGCTCGCGTGCCCCCGCGCTCCCCGAGGGATTCACTCCGCTGCTCTACGGCTCGGCTGGCAACCTGGTCACCGTCGCGTACGAGCGCGAAGGCAAGCGGCTGGTGATGGACGGAGGCTTCACGCGCCTCGAGGTGAGCTGGGATGACGCCGGCACCGCGCGCTACGTGAAGAACGCAGCGTCGTGGCTGGTGCACTCAGAGCGCTTCAAGGAGACGGTCGCGAAGAAGTGAGAATCGCGAAGCGCTGAGCGTGTCCTTCTCCGGGGCGTCGACTTCGAGCAGCACCTTTCGCAGCGCGCGCTTCACCTGGTCGGGCAATCGTGGCGCGAGCTCTGCCACCAGGTTGAAGGAGTTCCACACCAGGCCGGAGACCGCGATCTTCGCCAGCTGCGGATTTCGTCGGGAGAACCCCGGCAGCGCCGCGAGGAAGCGGGGGACGAAGACCTCGGGTGGATAGACCTCGAGGCTCTCCATCAGGAAGTGACTCAGCTCGGAGCCTTCGTCGGTGAGATCGAGGATCGCGGGGATCGCTTCGGGATCCGCCAGCACCGCGACCTTCGAGACGGCGTCAAAGAACGCGTCGCTGCTCGCCGTGAGCGGAAAGAGGCTCATCAACTCGTCGAGCGCATCTTCGGTGTCCGAGTTCATCTCGCCGCATTGTGCTCACCTCCGCACGGCAGGCGCGACGAGATCCTCCACGAAATAGAACCCGCCGCCTTCCACCGTCTGCAGGTGAATGGTGGCGTCGAGATCGACGAGTCCGGCTCCCGAACCGCCCGCGGGGCCACGATCGGTCACCCAGAGTTTCCCGAAGCCGAGCCGGCCATTGTCGGTCCACGCGTTGACCACGTCCTGATTCGGCGAGTCTGGGTACGTGATGTTGAAGCCCGAGAACGCCGAGCGGGTGCGGCCGTCGTTCGGAGCAGACGCGTTCACCCACGCGGCGTTGCTGCTGGTGTTGCGCGCGTGGTGATTGGCGTGAGTGAAGTCGATGCCGACGGTGCCGAAGACCTCGGGTGCCGTGGTGACCACGAAGGACTCGACGTCGGGCGTGGTGCCGATCAGATCGCCTGCGAAGAGAAGACGAAACGGTCCGTGCTCGACCACGCCGATGATCGATCGCCCGTTCTCGTCGTCGAAGTTCGCCACGCCAAACGGGGTTCCCATCACCGGGGTGTTTCCCTTGAGCACGAAGTTGTCCGCTCCGAGGAGCTTCAACTTCGCGCCACCACCGAGATCGATGAACGACGGTTGGCCCTCGTCTCCCGTGGCGGCGAGGTTGCCGAGGATCAGGCCCGGGCAGCTGGTCGCGGGTGCGCTGTCGGAACCCACGGTGCAAGGCGACACCGTGTCGCCGGAGCACAGCGGCACGCTCAGCATCGTGGAAGGTCCCTGGAGCGCCGTGCAGAGCGTCGCGAAATCGGGCGCGCTCACGCCTGGGCCGACGTCGACGAAGCCGCGGTGGATCACGCCGTGCGTGATCGTGATCGGCGACTCCCCGGTGGTGAGCGGAGCAAAAGCGCCGATGTGATCATTGTGAAAGTGCGTGAGCAGAATCCAATCGACCTCGAGCGGCGCGCGCGCTCGCGCATAGCCACGATCGGGCGTGAGCCATTTCGTATTGAGCTCGTTGATCGCCGCGCGGACCTGGTTGTCGTGGCGCACGTTGCCGATGTCGACGAGCACGATGGTGCCATCGGGCCCCACCAGGATCCCCGCTTCTCCTTGCTCGAGCGCGAGACCGGCGGGGAGCGAGAGATGCCACCAGCTCACTTCCCCAAAAGTGGGCCCGTCGGGCTTGGGGACCCCGGCGTCGAACGGCGACGTCGCGTCAGGCGCGCCAGAGGAACGACAACCGCACAGCAGCAGCAGGAGCAGCGAAGTGACGCGCAGCATTCGTGTGCGCAAGAGAACGGCGTAGAGCCTCCTCTCGCACCACTGAGATCAGGAAGATCGTGGATCAACATTGACCCAAGCGCTCGCGACCTGTGGGCAGATGCGTCGGTTGCGGCTGGGATGCTGATCAGCCGATCGGGACGAACACGCGCTGGGTCCCGCGGGTCGAGCGGAGCTGAATGTGGTCGCTCGCCTCACGACCACCGGGCAGCGTGACGTAGATGTGGCCGTGCGGATTGCCGGGGGAGTTGTAGGGCGCGAACACCACCACGGCGCCGGGCGGCAGCTTCTTCAGCTGCGCGTCGCTCACGTTCTTGATCTCGCGGAAGCGCTTATCGTGCGCCAGCTTGTTCGCGTACATGTACGCGGACGGCAGCGGCGAAACGGGGAGACCGGCTCTGGCGAGCGAGCGATTCACTCCACGCGCGCACCAACCGCGGGTGTTCATCAGGCGGGCCTGGCGCTCAGCAGCGGCCGCGAGCTTGGCGGCCTTGGGACCGAACTTGCCGAAGCCGGAGATGGGCTTGGGCTCGGGGCGCACGGTGCCACCGGAAGCGCCGCGGGTGAGCGCACGAGCGATGGGGCCCGAGAGCTTGGCGCGCTCGGCGAGCGAGATGCCGTTCTTGTTCTTGTCGGCCGCCATCGAGCGGGAGAGCGCGAGGTTCACCAGCGCGCGGGCACGAGAGACCGAGACGTAGCCGTTCTTCATCCGCGCCTGCTTGTACGACTCGCGAATCGCGACGTCGGAGGCCCCCGTGACGAGGTTCGCGGCCCGGGTCTGCTCGGCGGCCGAGAGACGACCATCGTGGTTCGAGTCGGCTCGGAGGAGGGCAGAGCGGACGGCAGCGGCGCGGTTGTTCACGACGGAGCGGGCGAGGGTCATGCCGCCATTGTCGGAACAGGTGGTTTCTCGTGCGCTCCCCGAAATGTCGCGACCGCTGACAGATCAGGAGAATTTCGGCGGGAATTATTCCCAGTATTTCGTGCCGCTCAGGGCGCGCTCCAGCACGTCGGTCATGCCGTGCGAGAGCTGCTTCGGGAGGTCCTTCTTCTCGAACGCCTTCACCTCGAGGATCTCGAGCGGGTTCATCGGCGCGCGCACGGGCGCGGAGACCTTCGCGGTGACCACCATGGTGACGGCGTGAAAGCGCGGATCACGTTCGAAGCCCGAGTATGCGCCGATCAACTCACCGGCCTCGAGCAGCTCGACGCCCGCTTCTTCCATCAGCTCGCGGGGCAGGGTGGAGCGCAGGGTCTCTCCCCACTCGAGCGTGCCGCCGGGCAGACACCACTCTCCGGTGTCGCCTCTCTTGATCAGCACGATGCGGCCTTGAGGGTCGGTGGCGATCGCGACGAGGCCCACCACGGGGCGGCGCAGCAGATGCCGCGCGACTTCTTTCACCAGTCCCCAGGCAGCTCGCGGAATACGCATGCCTCGCTTCTACCTACCTCCCTCTCCCTGCGTAAGCGGGGAGAGGGGCGCGGCCCTCACTGCAATCTTCTGCAGTCCGCCGAGCACCCATCACCATCCACCGTATTCCCATCATCACAAACCTCACCCGCATCGAACCTGCCATCCCCGCATCTCGGCACCGTGCAATCGAGCCGGCACGCCGCCGCCGTATCGAGCGCCTCGATGGTGATCGGCTGAGTCATGATCAGCGGAATCCGCATCGCGTCATCGCGCACCCAACCCCACGTGCTGATGCCCGTCATGAAGCGCGGCGTGACGGTGATGCGCCAACGACCAGGGAACGGCAGCGGCCCCAGCGCACCGCCATCGCTGTTCGCGTCGAACACCCACCGGCCGAACGCAGTGCCCGAGCCCGAAGGTCCCAGGGAGAATTCACTCGGCGTGTCATCTGCGACGTCGACACCAACGCCCGGCGGCAGACCCTCGATGTCGAACTGCACGGTCGACGACGGCTGCCGCGGCGATCCACCGCCCAGGAAATCGATTCCGTGCGTGGTGACCAGCGAGAGCCGGCCGGTGAGGGAATTCGCGTACAGATAGATGCGGCTCTCGCTCACCACCTCGAGCCCGGTGTGCGAGCTCGCAGAGCTGTAGTTGTAGAAGCTCTGCACGGTGCCGCGCCGCACCAGCGCGTCGGTGCCGATGCGCGTGCCGCCGGGCTGCGTGATGCGGAACGCCGGAGTGTCTCCGTTCGCCGCGCCGAGGTCGCACTGCTCCTGCCCCGCGCGCACGCCATCTCCGCACACCGGGACCGTGCAGTGATTGGTGCAGTCATCGAGGTCGACAGTGTTCCCGTCGTCACACTCGTCGATCCCGCGTTGCACGAAGCCATCTCCGCAGCGCGCCGGCACGCACGCCCCCACGCAGGAATCTCCGTCATCGGAGTTGCCGTCGTCACACTGCTCCACGCCGCGCTGGAGAAAGCCGTCGCCGCACCGCGCGGGCTCACAATTCGAAATGCACGCATCACCTTCATCGGTGTTCGCGTCGTCGCACCGCTCCATGCCGCTCCACACGATGCCGTCACCGCAGCGCGCCGCGATGCACCCCGAGAGGCACGCGTCGGTCTCCACCGTGTTCCCGTCGTCGCACGGCTCGTGGTCCTTCCACACGAAGCCATCGCCACACACCGCGAGCCGGCAGCCCTCGGTGCACTCATCTTCATTGCTGGAGTTCCCGTCGTCGCAAGGCTCCACTCCGCGCTGGCGCAATCCATCGCCGCACACCGCGGGCAGACAGCGGTTCGAGCACGCGTCCTCCTCGTCGCGATTGCCGTCATCGCAGCGCTCGATGCCCTCGAGCATTCCGTTGCCACACGTGGGCACCGTACAGTTCGCGTTGCACTCACCGCCCGCATCCGCGCTCATCGGACCTGGATCGCAGAGCTCGTGATTGCGCCACACCACGCCGTCTCCGCAGATTGCGTAGTCGCACGAGGAGAGGCAGGCGTCGGTGTCGTCCGCGTTTCCGTCGTCGCACGACTCGCCCATGTTGAGCACGCCGTCGCCGCAGACCTCCACCCGCACGATCCCCGGAGGCACGAGCGCAGTGCGCCCGCAGCCGGACAGGATGATCAGAGCGAGGAGCGCGCGCCGCACGGGACCCATCGTCGCACATCGCCATGTGGCTCCCTCTCCCTTCGGGAGAGGGTCGGGGTGAGGGTGTACCGCTCGTGCTCATCTTCCGCACACTTGCGCCGCGAGTGTGTTGCCCCCGCCCTGCTTAGGAAGGAGGATCGCCCCACATGATCAGCGCGCTTCTCGTCTCTACGCTCCTCGGCGCCAACGTCGGTGAGCGCATCCAGGAAGTCCGGCGCGCGTTCATCGAAGACGGGGTTGATCGCGTCTCCGCGACTTCCACGCACCGGGTGATCTCGCACGCCGATGGCTCGCTCGAGCTGCAGGGCGCACAGCCGCTGAAGCTTTCGCTGCAATCGATCACGCGCGCGACGAGCTGTACCACCACGATGATCTCGCGCCTCACGCTGCTCGATTCGCCTCACATGGTGCGCTCACTGCGCGCGTGTGACGTCGAGGAGTCCTGGACCAACACGGCCATCGGTCTCGAGCACGCGTTCACCATTCTCCGCGCCCCGGTGGGCTCCGGAGGCTTCACGCTCTTCGTGCGCGTCGACGGCCCGTGGCACCACGCGGACGATGAGGGGCACGTCTTCCAGGGGCCGGGTGCGGCACACTCACTTCGCTACGGTCGAGCCTTCGTGCTGCGCGCTGATCAGCGAATTCCGATCGAAGTGGCGCACGTCGAAGGTGGCCTCGAGCTCCGAGTGCCCGCGTCGCTCGCTGACGCGCCGGGCGCGTTTCCCATGGAGATCGATCCCGTGCTCTCCACCGAGGTGCCGCTCGATCCGGTGATCGCGTTCATCCCTTCGTCGAGTCCCGATGAGTCCCCGGCGATCGCCGTGAACAGCGCGGGGCAGGCCTTGGTGGTGTGGGCCGACACCCGCCGTCAGCTTGGAGCCGATCTCTTCGGCGCGCGGATCAATGCGAGCGGCGCCCTGGTGGATCCCGTGGGCATTCCGCTCAACGTCGCTCCTGGTCACCAGATCAGACCCGCCCTCTGCGGCGACGGACGGGGCTACCTCCTCGCGTGGGACACCCCGCTCGACGCTGGTTTTCAGATTCGCGCGCGGGCCATCAGTGAGCTGGGCATTCCGGGCGGTGAGTTCTTCGTGGTCAATGGCTCGCAGCCCGCGCTCGCCACCGCGGGAGACGCGGGCCTCAACCTGCTGGCGTACATCGATCCTTCTTCGAAGGCGCAGGTGCTTCCCATTCAGGGCACCAGCGTCGGTGCTCCGGTTCAGCGGCCCGTGATCACCGACGAGATCGCCGCGCGGCCTGCGATCGCCGCGAGCAATCGGGGCTGGTTCGCGGCGTGGGAAGTGAGCGGCACTGGCATTTCCGCCTCGTCGATTCGCGGCATGTCGAGCGGCTCGACCAGCACCACCATCACCCCGGTGTTCGACAACATGACCGCCGTGCCCGCTCGACGTCCGACGGTGGCGCTCGCCTCGATCTCGAGCACCACTGAAGACGCGTTCGTGTTCTGGGACCAGGGGCTCACTGGCACTCCCGGTGCGCGGGTGAGCAGCGTCGCGTCCACCACGTACTTCAACTTCGGAGGTTCGAGCCCTGCGCTCGTGCGCACCTCGGTGGGGCTCAACGCGCTGCCCATTCTCGGCTCGTTCGTGTTGGGGCGTTTGCAGTTTCGCGACTTGAACGACGGCGGAGTGAGCTCGATGCCGGTGGGGCCGCAGCCGAACGATCTGGTGCTCGCCGCGAGCCCGAGGATCTTCGCGGCGTGGAGCGAATCACCGCGCACCGAGTCGGACATCTACGGCGCGGTGCTGGTCAATGCGACGAGCAACACGCAGGAGTTCCTCATTTCGCGCGCTGCCAACTCGCAGCGCAATCCACGCGTGGCGATCGTCGATGACACCAAAGAAGGCATCGCGGTGTGGCTCGACGGCACCACCACCATCTACGGCGCGAAGGTGATCGAAGATCAGAACGGGCTGCGCATCGGGAGCCGGTTTCAGATCGCGACCTCGGCGAACACGATCCAGCAGCTCGATGTCGCAGCCGTCGCTTCCGCCAGCCCGAACAATGACGCGAACTTCCTGGTGACCTGGAGGACCGGCGGGCTCGGAGCGCTCGTGGCTCAGCTCACGAGCACCAGCTCCAGCGTCGGCGCGCCACTCTTGCTCAGCATGTCGGGAGCGAACGCGGGGCCGGCGGTCGCGTGGGACGAGGGTTCGCAGGAGTTCCAGGTCGCGTGGAATCAGGGGATGGAGATCGTGACGACGTCGGTGGATCCGATCGGCGGCGGCATCGGCGTGCGTACTTCGCGCGCGATGAGCGAGCAGGCCAACGACGTGGCGATCAACTGTCTGCGCGGGAACTGTGCGCTCGCGTGGGAGCGCCCCACGCGCGATCTCGCTGGCGTGGTGTTCGGCAACATCAACCCGCCTGTGTTTACTCGCGGCCCGCCGGCGGGGAGTCCCGCGCTCGCGAATGATGGCTCCGACTTCTACCTGGCATGGCACTCGGCGAGCGGCATCACCTTCGCGAAGATCGACTTCATGACCGGCGCTGCGACCAACACGGGGACGGGCATTCTCACCTCGGGCAATAACGCGGTGACGGGGCTGCACCTGGCGTCGGCCCTGCCGCCGGTGATCGCGTGGTCTGAGCTCACGCCGACGGAAGAGACGACCGTCTTCATCCAGCGGCTCGATTTGTCAGCGTCGCCAGCGATCGTGGGAGCGGGCTTCAACGCCGGGCTGGCCGTGAATGGCGCGAGCTCGCAGCCCAGCGGGCTCGTCGTGTACCAGCGATACCTCTCGGGCGGGCTGAACACGATGCGCGTGTTCGGGAAGGCGTTCAGCTACGTGCCGGATGCTGGCTACCTCGATGGCGGCTTCGATGCGGGCGTTGATGCAGGTGTCGACGCGGGGACTCCCGATGCGGGAGTGGACGGCGGTGTCGATGCTGGGCCAGCGAAGGAAGATGCCGGAGTGGATGCGGGCGTGGATGCTGGCGTTCAGGGTGATGGCGGCGTGGTCATGTTCGAGACGAGCGGCTGCGGTTGTCAGTCGAGCTCGAGCGCATC
>CBIHPJ010000206.1:0-12358 GCA_966211295.1 uncultured Myxococcales bacterium
GGAGTCGTGGGGTTGGGGTTGGTCACGCAGGGCTGCGAGGGCGCCATCAAGCTCCTCGGCCCGAGCCCGGAGCAACCTGAGCCCTCGGCCGTCACTGGCGGCGGTACAGGCCAGGTCGGCGCTGGCGGAGGAAGCGGCTTCGAAGTCGAAGGTCCGCCGCGGCCCGACGATCCCAATCTCCCCGGCGATCCGAATCTGCCGGAGGACGCGCCTCGCGAGCTGCCGTCTCCTTCCTCGCGCGCCGCGCGTCTCTCGAAGGCGGAGTACGAGAACACCGCGCGCGATCTCCTCGGCGCGCAGATGTCGCTCGGCATCACGAACGCGTTCGTCGCCGATTCGAGCTCGACCACGTTCAACAACAACGGTGGCGATCTCGTGGTCACCAGCGCGGAGTGGCAGGACTTCCAGACCGCGGCCGAGACCCTCGCCGAACGAGCGACTGCGAGCACCGCGGCGCTCACCGCCGTTGCGGGTGGGACGATCCCCGCGGATGACGAAGGGCTGATCAGAGCTCTCGGTCGTCGCGCGTTCCGTCGTCCGCTCACCAGCGCGGAAGTGAGCGCGTACACGGCGCTCACTCCGATGGCGGCGACCTATTACGCCGGACTCCCTGCGAAGCAGGCGCTCGCGCGCATCGTGCTCGAGGCGATGCTGCAGTCGCCGCACTTCCTCTACCGAGTGGAGCTGGCGACCGACGTCACGTCAGACGTGATTCTGCTCAGCGGATCCGAGCTGGCGAGCCGGCTCTCGTACGCGTTGTGGCAGTCCATGCCTGACGAAGAGCTGCTGCGCGCGGCTGAGGATCAGACGATTCGAACCGAAGAGGGTTACACCGCGCAGGCCACCCGCATGCTCGCTGATCCGAAGGCGAAGGCTTCGGTGAGCGCGTTCCACAATCAGCTGCTCAACACTGCTCGCTACGCGGACCTCACGCGCTCGACCACGTTGTTCCCCGAGTGGTCGCAGGCCCGGAACGCTTCGATGAAGCAGGAGCAGGAGCGCTTCATCGAAGCGCAGGTCTTCACCGAGAAGCAGGGTCTCAAGGGGCTCTTGAGCTCTCCGACCACGTACGTCGACGCCAACCTGGCGCGCGTCTACGGCCTCACCGGGAGCTTCGACTCGAGCTTCCAGAAGATCACCTTCAACGACGGCAAGCGCGGCGGTCTCCTCACGCAAATCGGCTTCCTCACCGCAAACGCCACGTCGACCGAGACGGATCCCATTCACCGCGGCGTGTTCATCAATCACCAGATCCTCTGCGCGCCGCTGCCTTCGCCGCCGAACAACGTGCCGCCGCTGCCCGCGAGCGACCCGAGCATTCCGAAGACGATGCGCCAGCGCATCACGGAGTTCACCGGCACCGGCACGTGTGGCGCGGGTTGCCACAGCACGATGATCAACCCGGCGGGCTTCGCGTATGAGCACTACGACGCGCTCGGCCGCTGGAGAGAGACGGACAAGGGCCTGCCCGTCGACTCGGCAGACCGCTACTTCTTCGAAGGCGTGCGCCGTGAGTTCGACGGCTCCGCAGGCCTCGCTCAAGCGATGATCGAAGAGCCCATGGCGCACCGTTGCTACGCGCAGCACTGGGTGGAGTTCCTGCACGGCCGCGCCGTCGGCGATGCAGACAAGGCGATGATCGCCAGAGTCGGAAAGCTGTCCTGGCAAGACCAGATCCCCGTGACGCAGGTGCTGCGTCTGCTGGTCGAGTCGGAATCATTCAAGACCCGTTCGACGGAGGAACGATGAGTAACTGGAGCCGACGACGTTTTTTGCAGGGCCTTGGCGGTGTGACGCTGGCCCTGCCGGTGTTCGAGTCGCTGCTGCCTCGCGCAGCCGCGGCGCAGACGATGACGCCTGGGCAGCGCTTCTTGATGGTGATGCGCGCGGGCAACGGCATCGTGCAGCAGGGCAGCGAAGTGGGTGAGCGGTTCTGGCCGCGCACGCTCGGCGCGCTCACGGTGGCTGATCTGAAGACCACCAACGCCGATCGCGCGACCAGCGTGCTCGGTGACTACGCGGACAAGCTGTTGCTGGTGAAGAACGTGAAGCTGCCGTTCGCGCGGAGCTCGTGCGGACACGCCGAGGCGATTCCGCAGGTGCTCACCGCGCAGAATCACACGGGTGGCTCGGGCAACTCGCCGCTCGCCCGTGGACGCTCGGTCGACTGGCACATCAGCGACGTGCTCAATGGAGTGGGGCGCGCTCCGCTGGTGTTCATGGCGGGGCCGACCAACTCGTACATCGGCAACGGTCTCTCGTGGAGCGCGGCTCAGCAGCGCGCTGCCGCCGAGCGATCTCCGCTGAGCGCGTACATGCGGCTCACCGGCCTCTCCACTGCGCCGCCGGCGATGCAGCAGCTGATCGCCTCACGTCGCAAGAGCGTGAACGATCTGGTGCGTGCCGAGCTGCAGGAGCTCAAGGGCCAGGCGCAGCTCTCCTCGCGTGACAAGTCGCGGCTGCAGCAGCACCTCGATGCGGTGCGCGAAATGGAGCTCCAGATGACGTGCGACCTCGACCCCGCGCAGGTGGCGTCGGCGCAGGCGCTCACGTCTCCCGAAGCGAACGACGTGCGGCTCGATGCCTCGAAGAGCTTCATCGATCTCGCGGCGTGGGCCTTCAACTGCGGGCTCAATCACGTCGCCACGCTGCAGGTGGGGCACGGCAACGACAGCACGCAGTACACGCTCAACGGCGTGAAGCTGCCGAGCTTCCACTTCATCAGCCACCGCATTCAGTCAGACGGCTCTGAAGGCCAGGCGATCCCGAACGCGGTCGATCTGCACGCGCAGCTCGATCGCATGCACCTCACGCTCTTCAAGCACCTCGTGGATCGTCTCGCCGCGTACACGTCGTCGAGCGGCGGGCCGTTGCTCGACCAGGGCGCCGCGGTGTGGACGAACGATCTCGGTCTCGGTCCCACGCACGACGCGACTATCTGTCCGTGGGTGATCGCGGGGAGCGCGGGCGGCACGCTGCGCACCGGTCAGTACCTCGATCACAACAAGGGTCCGGTGAACCAGATGCTCAACACGCTGATCACCGCGATGGGAATTCGGAAGAGCACGGGCGCTCCGACGGACGACTTCGGTGATGCGACGCTCGCGAAGGGCGTGGTGGCGAACGCGCTCGTCTGAAGCGCACGCGTGACTGAATCACCTCGTCGCACTGGATTGCGCGGCGGCGAGGTGGTTCTTTCCCGCGCATGTCGATCACCAGATTCTTCCTGACGGGACTCACGTTCGGAGTGTTGGTTGCGTTCACGCCCGCGTGCGGTCCTGCGAAATGCAGCCCCAGCAACTGCAGCGGGTGCTGTGACACCGCGGGGAAGTGCCAGACCGGCACGGGCGCCGAGGCGTGTGGCTTGCCCGGCAACGTCTGCCAGGTGTGCCTCATCGGTCAGGTGTGCGGCTCGGGTCTGTGCAGCACCACGGGGCTCGGTGGCGGCAGCGGCGGCGGCACCGGCGGTGGAAGTGGTGGAGGCACGGGTGGCGGATCCGACGGTGGCGGCGCAGGCGGCGGCATGGGCGGTGGTGCTGGGGGTGGCGGCGCTGATGGCGGCATGGGCGGAGGCGCCGGCGGTGGCTCCGGAGGCGGAGTGGGAGGCGGTATCGGTGGAGGTGCTGGCGGTGGCGTGAGTGGAGGCGGAGCTGTCGGAGGCAGCGGCGGCGGAACTGTGACCGCGAATGACATCACTGGCAGCGGCAGGCGAACGTTCCTGCTCGCTGACGGCGGCACGACGAGCGACACGCCGAACCTCTCGACGTCGACGATCGGCGCGTGGGTGACCGAGGACGGTGGGCTGGTGTACCGCGCGGGCACGGGCAACCCGAATGGCACGTTCGTCGTGCAGGACGTGCCGCAAGGTCAGTACCTGCTGCGGCTCAACACGCAGTTCTACGTGACCAGCACGCGCGCGCTGAACCTGGACTACGACGTCGCCGGTCGGCCCAACGCGGCTCCCGCGACCATCGATCCCACCGACCTCACCTTCTCGGTGACGGGTCTCAACTCGTGGGGCGAGTACGACTATCTCTCGTTCACGTCATTCAACGCGGGGCAGTCGGACATGGTCGGCTTCGAGCAGTACGGCACCAACGTGCCGACCATCGGAGTCACCGGCTACATCGGCACCATCAACTACTTCCTGTACTCGAACGCGTACGGCACCTCGATGATCGACTCGACGCAGGGCGACGTCGCGTACCTCGTGCAGCACGCGTTCTCGTTCGATGCCGGCATCGGTATCGGCGCTGCTGCGCGCGTGCTCGAGGTGACGGGTCTCGCGATGCAGGACGGACAGCCGCGCACGGTGTCGGGGAACGCGGTGGCGGTACCGACGACGTCGTTCAGCTACGACTACCGCGCGACGGATTACCAGGCGGCGGCGGCGCAGCTGAACACCGGCACGCAGCGCCTCTTCCTCGCGGGGCTGTACCAGACGCCGTTCGCGAGACAGACGACCACCGACGCGTTCGCGGAGGTCTTGAATTGGTACGCGTATGAGCCAGCCGCTCCGCCCACGTCGTTGCTCGTGGGGCTTCCGTTCGGTGCGTCGTGGACGACTGTCGCGTACGCCGGGTATCGGGTGCCGCAACAGCGCTCGCTGCCGGGCACCACGACGGCGCAGGCGTACAGCTCGCAGTTCATCTCGTTCACCACGCTGCAGGCGTTCACCACGCAGCCGGTGCAGCCGGTGTTGGGTCCGGCGGTGACTCCGCGGATCAACAACGCGGATCTGTTGCTCGATCAGACTGGAGTTGGACTGACGCCGACGATCACGTGGGGCGCTCCGACGTTGGGCACGGTGCAGCGGTATCGGCTGACGGTGGATCGGCTCGCGGTGAGCCAGGGCGCGACTCGAATCGCCGCGCAGAACACGATCGATACGCCGAACACCTCGTTCACGTTCGTGCCGGGGATGTTGATCGCGGGGCAGACGTACGTGATCACGCTGATGGCGTACACGACGAGCGGCGTCGTGGATCCCGTGCTCTTCCAGTGGCGCACGCCGTATCACTCGGCGACGGTGATCAGCGGATTGATCAGGCCCTGAGCTGCACCGGCGATGCGCGAAATGGGGGAAGGTCTCCCCCGTCTGGCGTCGGAGTGGCAGCAGTCGCGCATCGGGGCCGTCGGAGGGGAGCAGGCGTTTCTTTGATCTCGAGCGTTGCTCGTCACGATCGAGCTTCGTGGAAGTGAGCGACGCGAATTCGTCACGATGGCTTCCTCGCCGCGAGTTTGAGGGCCCGCGCGCAACGAGCACCGCACGAAGCCCTGAGAACCCACACCCATTCTGGTGCTGGGGCGCTGGCTGAAGATCCATGCCCTCACCCCAACCCTCTCCCGAAGGGAGAGGGAGACATGGCTCACTTTCACTTGAGCGTGACGAAGCGAGTCCCCTTCGCGGTCTTCACTCGCAGCAAGAAGCCGCCCCGCTTTGGCGCCTCGAGCTTCTTCAAGACCTCGGTCGCGCCATTCACCGCCTTGCGGTCGATCTCCGAGATCACATCGCCCTGCTGCAAACCAACCCGCGCCGCCGGACTCCCGCGCACCACATCAGTCACCACCGCGCCGCGAGTACCCCGCTCGAGCCCCAGCGCCACCGCGAGCTCCGGAGTCAACGTCTGCACCCACAACCCAAACTTCTCCGCCACCTGCGGACTGAGCGCCGACGTCTCTTCCTCCTCATCGGGAGGCAATTCACCGAGCGTGACCTCGATGGTCTTCGGCTTCCCCTCGCGCACCAACTTCACCGCGACCTTCGAGCCGATCTGCTTCGTCGACACGTAGTCGACCACGTCGGCGCCCACGTCGACCTTCGTGCTGTCGACCGCGACGATCACGTCACCCGGCTTGAGCCCCGCCTTCTCCGCGGGACTGTCGGGATTCACATCACTCACCAACCCGCCCTTGCCCGGAGTGCCCGCGCCCAACTTCTCGCGCTGCGCCGGCGAGAGCACCTCGATGTCGCCCACGAGCACGCCGAGGTACGCGTACTGAACGCGCCCCGACTTGATCAGCACCTCCGCGACCGACTTCACCTCGTTGATCGGAATCGCGAAGCCATAGCTCCCCCCAGGCCCCGCGTTGATCAGCGTGTTGATGCCGACCACTTCGCCGTTCAGATCGACCAGCGGCCCACCAGAGTTGCCCGGATTGATCTTCGCGTCGGTCTGCAGATAGCTCCGCACGCGATCGCCCGACATCTGCACCTTGCCGCGCGTGCGACCCTTGCCGCTCAAGATCCCCGCGGTCACCGTTTGCTCCATGCCGAGCGGGCTGCCGATGGCGAGCATCCACTCACCGACCTCGCACTTGTCCGAGTTCCCGAGGCGCGCCGCGATCAGATCCTTCGGAGGCTTGTCGAGCTTGATCACCGCGACGTCAGTGCGCGAGTCCTTCCCCACCACCTGCGCCGTGAGCTCGCGCCCGTCCGCGAGGATCACCGTCATCTTGTCGGCGTTCGCCACCACGTGCCGATTGGTCACCACGTAGCCCGCGGCATCGAACACCACGCCCGAGCCCGTACCTCGCACCGGTAGATCGCGCAGGTCGGGCTCGCCGAAGAACCGCTCGAAGAACTCGGGCACGTCGTCACCTTCGGGAAGCGACCGCCGCTTGCCACCGTTGGCCTCGACGTCGATGCGAACCACGCTGGGCCTGAGCGCCTTCGCCACGTCAGCAAACGCGCGAGAGAGCACGCGCGCCTCACTGGGCTGTTCCGTCTTGGGCGTGACGTCTCCGGGCGCGGGAGCGGCGAAGACTGTGATCGCAGCGAGCGTGACGACGAGCGGAAGCGGGGTCTTCATCCGGCTCAGTTCTGCAAGATCGAGTTCCCTGCCTGCTCGCGCGGGACCTCGCTGATCAGAGGTGTTCAGCACACGTCGCGTTTTCGTAACTCACCATCCCGCCGCACTCCCCCTGCACGCTGCGGCACGTTGGAGAGGAAACACTTGAGGAACGAGAAGACCGCGCCCGAAGCAAACCGTCAGAACTTCATGCTGAGGCCGACCCCGACCTCGCTGGAGACTCCACTGCGCGGCGAAGAGGACATCGCTCAGCATCGGCGCCTCTACTGTGGCCATTACAGCAACTGCCTGAACCTCTCCGTTCGCGAGGGTTGGTCTGGTTTCAGCTGCATGCATTGCCCGCTGCGTGATCACGCCGTCGAGCGTCCGGGCAGTGAGGGCTTCGCGCATCAGCGCCGGCCCGGGAGCGGCAACGGTAACGACTAGCGCGAGGGACAGTGGGCATCGCGCTTGCTCCTTCGTGCTCGAAGGACTGCGCCATGGCCACTGTCACTTCTGCCTCGCAACACCACCACCAGCGAGACACCGCGTCGCTGCTGTTCACGGTGATCGCGATCGCCGGGCTCTCTCTGCTCGCCCTGGGGTGGATCGCCACCACGTACAACCGGCTGGTGCGCGCTGATCAGGAAGTCCGCACTCGCTGGTCTCAAGTTCAGGCGGCCGCTGAGCGGCGCGCCGAGCTGGTGCCTGAGCTCGTGGCGAGCGCCGAGCATGCGAGTGCTCTCGACGCGGAGTCGTTGAGCGAGGTCGCGCGCGCTCGTGGTGCGGTGCTCGCGCTCAATCGAGGTCAGCTGCAGAACGCGCTCGAAGAGCCGAAGACGCTCGCTCGCTTTCAGTCCGCTCAGCAGGATCTCAGCACCGCGCTCGAACGTTTGATCGTCGAGATCAAGGCGCGGCCCGGGCTCGAGTCTGATCCCGCGTACCTCGAGCTGCTCGCGCAGGTGCAAGGCACCGATGATCGCCTCGCGCTCGAGCGTCTGCGCTTCAACGAAGCGACCATCGCCTTCAACAAACTCCGAAGCCGCTTCCCCGCGATGCTCGTCGCGGGCGCCTTCGGAAACCGCTTCAAACCAAGACCGCTCCTCGAAGACACGGCGATGACCGAGGACGCCACCGCGATCGACTTCTGAAGGGAGTTTCAGATGATCAGCATTGCTCTCGTCACACTCCTGACCGTCACGCCTCCGTCGCCGAAGCATTGGGTGACCGATGACGCCGACCTGATCCACCAGGGCGCGCAGCGCCGGCTCGATCGACGCCTCGAATCGCTCGAGTACGCCACCGGCTACGAGATCCTGATCTGGACTGGAAAGACCACCGGCGGCGAGCCGCTCGACAAGTTCGCCGAGCGCACCTTCGCGCTGTGGAAGAACACCCACCCGCGCCTCGATCACGGCGCGATCCTCTTCGTGCTCCCCGGCGAGAGCCGGCTCCAGGTCGGCGCTGGGCTGCAGCACATCTTCACGCCCGAGGTCTCGAAGCAGATCCTCGACGAGAACGTGGGCGCGATGCTCGAGGCAGGTGAGCCCGAGGTCGCGCTCTCCAGCGCGGTCGACGCGTTCACCGCGCGCGTCACCGGGGCTCCGTTCCCCGCCACGCCCGTGAAAGATCACATCTCAGGTCAGCAGTGGTGGACGGTGCTCATCGCCAGCGTCGCGTTCCTGCTGATGTTCTTCATCGCAAGGCCGCAGAGCTACTGGTGGCTCTTCGAGCGCGTGCGTTTCTTGCGCAGAAGAGATCGCCCGCTGTCGAGCCAGCATTGAGCCAGCACGCAAACGCTTCGCGGTGACGTCGGGCCTCACCCAGCATTACCAAGGGGAAACGCAGGGCACGCTGATTGCTCGGCGAGCGCGCCCATGGCCAACCTGACCCGCAACGACCCGAACTCATTTTTCTCCGATCCCGCCTCGTCCGATCCCTTCCAGACCATGCGCGAGATGATGCGCTGGGATCCGTTCTCCGAGCTCTTTCGCGGAGTGCCGCAAGAGCGCTCGCAGTGGTTCAACCCGACCTTCGACGTTCGCGAGACGAACGACGCGTTCATCTTGATGGCCGACGTCCCCGGCATGGCCGAGAAGGACATCGACATTCAGCTCACCTCCAACCGCCTGGTGATCAGCGGCCAGCGCACGATGGAGGAAGAGCAGAAGGGCGAGACCCACTACCGCACCGAGCGCTCGTGGGGCTCGTTCTCGCGCACCTTCACGCTGCCCGCTGAGATCGACTCCAACAAGGTCTCAGCCGAAATGAAGAACGGCGTGCTCACGGTGCAGCTCCCCAAGACCGGCGAGTCGATGACCAAGAAGATCACCGTGCAGGGCGAGAGGAAGTGACCCATGGCTGACATCACGATTCGCAAGACCAACGGCAACGGGCAGCACCCTCAGCGCCAGCAGCAACAGCAGCCTCACCCCTCGCCACCGATGATGCCCGGCGTGCACCCGCTCCGCTGGATGCGCGAGCTGATGCGCTGGGATCCGTTCTCCGCGATGGCGCCCATGTTGCCGCCGATGCAGCAGGCGATGAACGCGGCGTTCGATGTGAAGGAGACGCCTGACGCGCTGGTGTTCAAGGCAGATCTCCCCGGGTTCTCCGAGAAGGACCTCGAGGTCACCGCGGTGGGAAATCGCCTCACCGTCTCAGGCTCTCGCCAGGACGAGCGCGAAGAGAAGGGTGACACGTTCTACGTGGCGGAACGCCGCCATGGCCGCTTCAGCCGATCGTTCACGCTCCCGCAGGGCGTGGATGTCGACAAGGTAGCGGCAGAGCTGAAGCAGGGTGTCCTCACCATCACCGTGCCGCGTGCCGTGGCCGGACAGGCGAAGAAGATCGCGGTGAAGGGGCCGACGCCAAAGTCGTAAGTGCGGCAGAGCGCCGGCGGGGTCCAGGAGCCTCGCCGGCGTTCTGTGTTGCTGGGACGGACCCGCTGGGTTGGTGACGCTTCTCCCTGAATGGGGAGCGCGATGCCAAAGCCGTACTCACCCAGATCTAGCGATTGCCGCGCGGCGGCGAGGCTTCGATTCTCCTTGAGCGTCAGCTGGGGGGAAGCGAGCGATGAACTTCGAGCAGATGTCGAGAGAAGAGCTGGTCGAGCGACTCAAGAAGCTCGAGGCCGGCAGTACCGGGTCCAGCTCTCATTCGATCAATGGCGAACCCGTTCTCAACCCGCGCCAGGTGCACGAGCTCGAGCTCGAGCTGCAGAACCGCGGCTTGCGCGAGCTCCAGCGCACGCTCGAAGAATCACGCGCGCGTTACGCCGAGCTCTTCGATTCCGCGCCGCTCCCGTGCTTCACCTTCGATGAGAACGGCTGTGTCCTCGAGGTGAACGTCGCTGGGGCTTCCCTCGTGGGAAGCGAGCGCACCCGGCTGCTCGGAGCTCCCTTCGCGTCACTGGTGCGTCTCGAAGAGCCCACGGGTTTCTGGGCCCACTTGCGCGTGTGTGCCGAATCGCGGGGGCCGACCTCGCACGAGCTGAGCCTGCTCGGTACCGACGGCGCTCGGCTCATTCTTCAAGCGAACAGCACGCCGGTGACGAGCCCCGCCGGGCGAGTGGTCGCCTTCCGCACTGCGTTCACCGACGTCACCGCGCATCGCCAGGCAGAGGCGGATGAGCGCGAGGCCCGCACCGCCGAAGAGCAGCTGCGCGCACGCCTCGAGGCCGTCGATGGAGCGACGCTGCGAGTGACGCACGCGCTCGCCACTCCGCACGAGCCGACTGAAGCCGTGCTGCAGACCATCAGCGAGCAGGCCACGCTCCTCACGCAGGCGGACTACGGGGCGCTCTCGCTCGGAGATCGTCTGGTCGTCGTGCCGCCCTGCCGGGGACTCGAGGGCGTGCTCTCCATCGCCGGAGATCTCGAGGGCCGCCGCAAGCTCACCGGCCTGCCCTTCATCGATCCGCCGCTCACCACCCTGCTCGGCGTGCCGCTCTATTTCGGCGAAGCGAGGCTGGGCACGCTCTACGTCGCCAACAAGCGCGGACCGGGCGGCTTCACCGAGCACGATCAGCACTGCCTCGAGATGCTCGCCGAGCGCGTGTGTCACGCCATTCAGCTCGCGCGGCTCAACGACGAGCAGCGCAGAGATCGCGAGCGGCTCCAGCTCCTCTCCGACACCAGCCGCGCACTCGCCAGCACGCTCGATTCCACCGAGACCCTGGTTCGGGTGGCGCGCATCGCCGTGCCGCAGTTCGCCGACTGGGTGGTGCTGCATCGGTGGGACGGAGAACGGCTGCGCTTCGCCTCGTGCGCGCACCGCGAGGCCGAGCGTGAGCAGCAGCTCCTCAAGTTCCACTCGAAGTTCGAGCCCCTGCTTCACGGAGTGACGGGGCTGCTCGCGCAAGTCGCGAACACGCGCGCGCCGGTGCTCTTCAGCGATGCCTCGAGGGCGCACCCCGTGGAAGGGGGAAGCGACTCTCCCTTCACCTCGGAGCTCGAGGGCCTCGAGGTGCACTCGTGCGTCGGAGTGCCGGTGATGATCGGTCAGCGACTTCTGGGGACGATCTTCTTCCAGAACGGCGGCTCGAGCCGTCGCTACGATCCCCGCGACGTCTCGCTCGCGCAGGAGCTCGCCTTCCGCACCGCGCTCGCCCTCGACAACGCCCGGCTGTACCAGGAAGCGCAGGCCGCGGTGCGCTCGCGCGACAACGTGATGGCGATCGTCTCGCACGATCTCCGCAATCCGTTGAACGCGATCGCTTTGAATCTGAGCTTGCTCACGCGGCCTTTCGGGGAGGAGCGCGAGGGCACCGATCGACGAAAGGGCAGAAGCCAGCTCGAGTCGATTCGCCGCTCGGTGCAGCGGGTGAGCCGCATGGTGGAAGATCTGCTCGCCGCTTCCACGATTCAGGCGGGTCACTTCTCGGTGCGCGCGTGTTCCGAGCCGTGCGACGTGCTCCTTGCCGATCTGATGCAGACCCTCGAGCCGATGGCGACGGAGCAGGGCACCACGCTCCGTGCCGACTTCGCGCCCGGGCTGCCCCCGGTTTCTTGCGATCGAGATCGCGTGCTTCAGGTCTTCGGCAATCTCTGTGGCAACGCGATGCACGTCACTCCGCGCGGAGGCGTGATTCGCGTTCAAGCGATGCACGACGGCAACTTCGTCTGCTTCCGCGTGTCGGACACCGGGCCCGGCATTCCCGCGGCGCAGCTGCCGGCGGTGTTCGACCGCTACTGGCAGGCGGCGCCCGGAAGTCACTCGGGCGCGGGGCTGGGCCTCTTCATCGTGAAGGGCATCGTCGAAGCCCACGGTGGGAAGGTGTGGGCCGAGAGCCCCGCCGGTGAAGGCGCGAGCTTCTTCTTCACCCTGCCGATTGCGACCTGACGGTCTCCTTCACTGGGCCGCCGAGCAGCAACGCCCAGCGTCGCGCGAGCGTCGCGCTGTCGCAGTAGTACTTCTGCGGCCGCTCGAACTCCGTCTGCTTCAGGGTGACGACCCAGAGACCCGCTTCTTCCGTGACCATGATGTTCCGCATCGCCCCGCGATGAGCAAGCGACACGCCACGGTTCGGTAACGCGAAGTATCTCCCTCTCCCGTGGGAGCGCGAG
>CBIHPJ010000207.1:0-12328 GCA_966211295.1 uncultured Myxococcales bacterium
ACGAGGCGGCGCGCGACTCCGAGCACGGTGCCGTCACCGCCCGCGGCGATCACCACGTCGGTGCGCTTCGCGAGATTCTTCCCGAGCTCCTTGTCGGGCTCGACGGAACGGACCTGGTGACCGGTGCGCTCCAGAGCCTGGAAGAGCTTGCGTTGTGCTGCAGCCCCCGCCCGCGCGTGCGGGTTCTGAACCAGCGTGACTCGCCGAGAGACCGCGCCCATGGCAGGTACTAGCCAGCGCTCCGGGTTGCCGCCACGGAGTTGGCCGCTTACGCCTGAGCATGCGCATTCTGATCGCGAACGACGACGGCGTTTACAGCCCGGGAATCGCTGCGCTCGCAAAGCTCGCGAGTGAGTTCGGCGATGTCCGCATCGTGGCTCCTGACGTGGAGCAGTCCTCGATGGGTCAGGCCATCAGTCCCTCGAGACCCCTCTCCTATCGGCGAGCCCGCATCGGGGACTTCGAGGCGTTTCGTGTGAACGGAACGCCTTCCGATTGCGTAGCGCTCGGCATTCACCACTGGGAGAAGGTCGACGTGGTGCTCAGCGGCATCAACCAGGGCTTCAACCTGGGGAACGCGAGCTGGCACTCAGGCACGCTCGCAGCGGCGAAGCAGGCAGCGCTCTTCGGAGTGCGAGGCATCGCGTTGAGCGCGCCGTCGATCGAAGAGAACGGCGACTACAACTTAATGATGCCGTTCGCTCGGCGCGTGCTCGACACGCTGCTTCGGAAGAAGCCGGCCGCGACGCTGCACAACGTGAACTTCCCGCTCAACCCGAAGGGCATCGTGTGGACGAAGCAGTCGGTGCGTCACTACGACGGCAAGGTGATCCCGGATCAGGATCCCGCGGGTCGCATGGTGTTCTGGTTCACCGCGGTGCCGATCGAAGGCGTGGAGCCCGGCACGGATCGCTGGGCTCTCACGCAAGATCTGGTGTCGATCACCCCACTGAGGCTCGATCTCACCGACCAGCAATGCCTCATCGAGGATTCCAAACGCCTCGCCTTCGACTGACGAAGGGAAGAGCGAGGCCATTTGGTGACGATGGTCGGTGAGAAACGACTCGTTCTCGTAACGGGGCAGTTCACGCCTCGACGGCGCCAAAAGAAAGGCGCACTGTGCTGCTTACCGACGTGGTGCAGGTGGGGGGGCACCACCGTCGGGGCAGAACCTCAGCTCAGTTCTTCTTCGAGGCGATCAACTTTCCGCCCGCCTGGCCGAGCTGCTGACCAACCGGACCGATGTGGTTGAACACGGACGGCTGCGTGATCGACGACGGGTAGCTGCGCACGAGCGAGATCTCGTCGGTGGTCTGGCCGCCGACCTGGAAGAGGATCTCCGCGTCCATCACCGTCGGAGGAAGAGCGAACGGGATGAACTTGCCGAGCTTGAAGCTGCGCACCTGCATCACCATCACGACCTGACCGCCGCCCTGGTTCACGTGGTGCGCGCTGGGGATCTCGGAGCGAACGCCCTCGACCACCGCGGCCTCGAAGCGGCCCTTCAGGTCGGTCCAGGTCTCGGTGTACTTCGCGTCTTCAGCGGTCTTCGCGCTGACCCAGTCGGCCTCGGTCTTTCCCTCGACGTACATCTGCGAGTAGTCGAACGCGACGACCACGTCGTTGGTGGCGGCGAGCGCCGACGGCGGGCCGGAGACCTTCACGACCTTCCAGTTGGGGCCACAGCCAGCGAGGAGAGCGAGAAGGGCAGAGCCGAGGAGTGCGTTCTTCATGGAGTGTTTTCTCCGGGGTGAGGGTTGAGGGCGCGAAGAGTGCCACGGAGTTGGCCAGAGTCATCTGAGTCAATTGAGAGCCACCGCGATTCGAGTGTCAGTGGGTCGTGAGATGACAGCGCGATGAACGTGTGGATTGCGATGAAGGGCGCGTTGACGGTGATGGATCTCGTGACGCGCGGGTGGGCTCGTCAGCTCGAGATCGATGAGTGCGGAGTGATGGTGCTGATGCGGCTCGGATTTCTGGAGTCAGCCTCCGCCGCGAAGCTCGCGTTGCTCTGTGGGCGAGTGCGGCAACAGGTGCAACGATCCTTGGGCATTCTGGCGAAGGCTGGCCTGGCTGAGCCATGCGCCGTGTCGGATCGAGGTCTCGCGAGCGCGTGGTCCCTCACCGAGAAAGGGAAGAGACGGTGGCGCTCTCTCTCGCGCGCAGTTCGCGCGTGGGAAGAAGAGCTCGAGCGCGCGATCGATGTCCCGCAACTGACCGAGGCGCTGGGACGCGTGGTCGAGATGGCAGTGAATCGGCCCAGCGCTGATGGTTGGCGGAAGGGACTGATCGAGCCGCATGAACTCAAGAAGGTCCCGCTTGGGTATGAGATCTCGATTGAGGATGAATTGCTCGAGATGTCGGCGACCGAAGGTTCCATCGACGGTGACGAGATGGCTCGTAGGGACAGAGAACGCGAACGGGCGGAGAGAGAGTGGCACTCGATGTGGATGAGGTTGAATGCGTGACCTCCAAGGCCTTGAGAGTGTGGGGCGCTCAGATCCTTCACCTTGCTCGTCGCGTGCTGGCCTCTCTACCTCGAGCTTTCTGGCCTGCAGGACACCAGGCGACGACGAGGGATGGCCGCGAAAGGGTGAAACTCATGATCAAAGTTTCTCCGAGCAACTTTGATCATGCGTTGGACCCCTTCGCTCAAAATCCACCGGCCTGAACGCGCCAACGGCTCGCTCACTGAGTGAAAGAAAGCCCGAAGCGCGAGGCCTGCCCGGGGCGAGCACCGTCGCTCACCCACGAGCCGCCACACCCTTCAGAGCAAACGTCACCCGTGCTTCGCGATCTCCACGGTGATCGCATGTCCATCGAGGTCCATGGCCTCGCCCGGAACCTGCTCCACCACCTTCACGCTCACCGCGAGCACCTCTTCGCGAATCTTCCCGTCGTGCTCCTGGAACATCGCGACGAGCTCCGTGCTCTTCGTGGTCACCGCCACCGTGATGCGATCGCTCACCGCGAGCCCAAGATCCTTCCGCTGCTTCTGCAGCCGCGACACGAGCTCACGCATGAGGCCTTCGCGCACCAGCGCCGGAGTGACCGTCGTATCGAGCGCGACCGTGAGGTCACCTTCACTCTGAATCACGACCTCACCACGAGCCGTACGCGAGACGAGCACGTCGTCCTTCGTGATCGCCTGCTCCTGCACCATCACGGAGCCGCCCTGCTCCAGCGTGTGCCACTGCTCGCGAGTGAAGGCGGTGATCTCCGCCGTCGCCGCCTTCAACCTGGGCCCGAGGCGTTTACCGAGCGTCTTCAAGTTCGGCTTGAACGACAACGTCGCCAACGCCGCGTCATCCGCGAGCGCGACCACGTTCTTCACGTTGAGCTCCTCGAGCAACAACTCGGAGTGCGCCTCGATCGCCGCGCGCACCTTCGCATCGGTCGACACCACGGTGACGGTGGCCAGCGGCTGCCGCGTCTTCAGCTTGTGCTTCTCACGCAGCGCGCGCCCGAGCGTCACCACCTGCCGCACCGCCGCCATCTGCGACTCGACGTGCAGATCCGTCTTCGCCGCGTCGGGCTGCGGATAGCTGCACAGGTGCACGCTGTCCTCATTCGCCGCCGCCATTCCCGGACCGACGACGAGGTGTTGGTACACGCTCTCGGAAACGAAGGGCAGCACGGGCGCGAGCACCTTCGAGAACTCGACGAGCACCTCGTACAGCGTGGCGTACGCCGACGCCTTGTCCGCCGCGTCGGTGCTCTTCCAGAAACGCCGGCGCGAGCGACGGATGTACCAATTCGTCAGATGATCGATGAACGCGAGCATCGGAGGCACGACCTTGTCGAGGTAGTACCCCTCCATCTGCGTGTTCACTTCGCGGATCAGCGTCTGCAACACCGAGACGATCCAGCGATCGAGCTCAGGGCGGTCAGCCAACTTCGGCGCCGCCGCGAGATCCTTCTTCGGATTCCAGCCATCCAAATTCGCGTACTGCGTGAAGAAGCTCCACGCGTTCTGCAGCGGCAACAGCACCGTGCGCACCACTTCCTTCACGCCGGCCTCTGAGAAGCGCAAGGGCTCCGCGCGCACCAGCGGCGAGCTGATCAGATACGCGCGCAGCGCATCCGCTCCGTGCCGCTCGATCACCTCGGTCGGATCCGGATAGTTCTTCAGCCGCTTCGACATCTTCTGCCCGTCTTCCGCGAGCACGAGGCCGTTCACGATCACGTTCTTGAACGGCGCCTTGTCGAACAGCGCCGTGGAGAGCACGAGCAGCGTGTAGAACCAGCCGCGCGTCTGATCGAGGCCCTCGGCGATGAACTGCGCGGGGAACGCGCTCTCGAACAGCTCGCGATTCTCGAACGGATAGTGCAGCTGCGCGTACGGCATCGAGCCCGACTCGAACCAGCAATCGAACACGTCGCCGATGCGCTTCATCGTCTTCCCGTTCTTCACGAACGTGAGGTGATCGATCTTGTGCGGATGGAGATCGGTCACCTTCTGACCGGTGAGCTTCTCGAGCTGCTCGACGGAGGAGATGCACTCCGTCTCGGTGCCGTCCTCGCTGATCCACAAGGGAATCGGAGTGCCCCAGAAACGGGAGCGGCTGATGCTCCAGTCGCGCGCTTCCTTGAGCCAATTCTCGAAGCGCTTCTCGCCGACGAACCCTGGCACCCAGTGAATGGAGCGATTCGCCTGCACCATGCGCTCGCGCAGATCTTCCACGCGCACGTACCAGGACGGAGTGGCCTTGTAGATGAGCGGCGTGCCCGAGCGATAACAGTACGGGTACGGGTGGCGGATCTGCGCGTGCTTGAAGATCGAACCCTGCTGCTTCAAGTCGTGCATGATCGGCTTGTCGGCCTCCTTCACGTTCATGCCCGCGTACGGCGGAACGTCCTTCGTGAAGTTGCCGCCCGCATCGACGGGATCGACGAGCTCGATCTTCGCCTTGCGGCACGCCTCGGCGTCGTCTTCACCGAACGCCGGAGCCATGTGCACGAGGCCGGTACCGTCGGTGGTGGTGACGTGACCCGAGCCGATCACGCGGAACGAGTTCGGATGCGAAGCGAAGAACGGGAAGAGCGGCGTGTACTTCTTGCCGAGCAGCTCCTTGCCCTTGAGCGTGGCGACGATCTTCGCGTGCTTTTCCGAGAGCACGCTCTCGAACAACGCCTGCGCCACCACGTAGCGCTGACCGTCTTCGTGATCGGCGATCACGTAGTCGAGCTCTTCGTTCACCGCGACCGCGAGGTTCGACGGGAGCGTCCACGGAGTGGTCGTCCACACCAGCAGCGACGCCGGCTTCCCCTCGAGCGGGTCGATCAGCTTGAAGCGCACCGTGAGCGCGGGGTCGTCGACGTCGCGGTAGTCGAGGCCGGCCTCGAAGTTCGAGAGCGCCGTCGAGAGCCGCCACGAGTACGGCATCACGCGGTGGCCCTTGGTGACGAGCCCCTTCTTCCAGAGCTCGCCGAACACCCACCAGCAGCTCTCCATGAAGGAGAGATCCATCGTCTTGTAGTCGTTGTCGAAGTCGACCCAGCGGCCGAGCCGCGTGACCGTCTTGCGCCACTCGTCGACGTACTTGAGCACCGACGCGCGGCAGGTCTCGTTGAACTTGTCGACGCCCAGCTCGCGGATCGACTGCGGGCCCGAGAGGCCGAGCTGCTTCTCGATCTCCATCTCGATCGGCAGACCGTGCGTGTCCCAGCCGAAGCGACGCTCCACCCGGTAGCCGCGCATCGTCCAGTAGCGGGGGACGATGTCCTTCAACGTCGACGCCACCAGGTGGCCGTAGTGCGGCAGACCCGTGGCGAACGGAGGGCCGTCGTAGAAGATGAAATTCGGAGCGCCCTTGCGCTGCGAGACCGAGCGCTCGAACGCCTTCAACTTCTTCCACAGCTCAACCAGCTTCCGCTCTTCTTCAGCGAAGCTTCCTTCCGAGGACAACTCTTCGAACGAACCCATGCGGGTGCTTCTACCGTTGCAGCGCTAGCGATACACGCTCAACTCGTAGGTGAGGTTCAGCGACTCTCCGGGGGACAGCGAGACCTCCCAGAACACCCGGCTCCGGTTGTTGAGCCACCCCTGGTCCTCGACGGAGATCGAACCGCTGTTGCTCGCCCGCGCGACCTTGCCCTCGGTCAGCAGGCTCACGCGCAGGGTCACGCGATCCTTCTGGTTGTTGGCGAGCGCGATGGTGCCCTTCTTCTTGAGCAGCATGTGGTGGGTGCCGTTGGGCGCCTGGGCGTCCTGCTCGCGGCCGGTCTCGATCTCCGACTGCACCGCGCGGAGATCGAGCGCGGTGGTGACCGGGACCATCGTCTTGCCACCGGGCGAGGTGTACGCGAGCAGGTCCTGACCGAGCGGGAGGCCACCTTCCATCAACAGCGCCGCGCCCGTGGTGAACGGGACGTCGGTGTCGTCGGTGAGTTCGAGCTGGTGCCACACCTGGTTCTCCGTCAGCTTGAGCGGCCCGTCGTTGCTCGCTGAGCGGTTCATCACCGTGAAGTCCGCCGTGTAGAGATGGCGCTGCGGCACGCGGTGCTTCCAGAGCGAGACCATCGCGCGCGCACCCTTCTCGAGGCCGAGCGACTTCACGCTGTACACGAAGAGGTCCTGGCGCTTCTCGGTGCCGAGCTCAGCCGCGAACGACATCACGGAGCTCCTGGGGCTCGGCTCGGGCGCTGGCGCGGGCTCGTCGTTCGTGTAGCGCTCACCAGCGCGGCTGTTGAAGCTCGCGTTGCTCATCGCGAGCATCGAGTTCATCAAGTTCGGTGCCGCCTGCTTCAGCGCCGAACGGAGCATGCGCTCGAGCGACATCGGGGAGATGGTGTCCTTGAACTTGAAGTTCGGCACGCCCACCACGAGATCGAGCGCCGCGTTCGCGAAGTCTTCCTCCTCGTTGAGGATCTCTGCCTGCAGCTCGAGGTCCGCCTTGCCCGCGTCGCCGGTGTTGATGCGGTAGGTGGGAATCCAGCGCACGCCGGGCGTGAAGTAGATGAGCTTGAGCGAGACGGGTTTACCTGCCGCTTCCTTCCCGAAGTCGAAGACGAGCCGCTTGCTGCGCGTGGCGATCTCTCCGGGGCGCAGGCAGTGCGTGGAGAGCTCCTTGCCCGCAAGGGTCTTCACCGAGGAGATGGGGATCACCTGGCGCGTTCGATCACTCAACTCGAGCGCGACCAACTCGCCGCCGCGCGGGAGCAGCTCGATCTCGGAATCGCCCTCCTTCTCCTCGAGGTGCTTCGGCCGCACCGCCGGCGCTTCGAGCACGTCGACGATCTTCCCCTGCAACTCCTTGTCGCCGAGGCCGAAGGTGACCTGCTTGCCCTCGTTCGCGCGCAGGAGCTCGAGCGTCGAGAGACACGAACCTTCTTCGGTCCTGGTGCGCACCACCTCGTGCCATTCGGCGATGGTGGACTTGAGCGTGCGCCCTTCGGGGATCGCCCAGAAGGTGCCGAGCACCGCGGCGTCGGGGACCTTCTCCGTGTGCACCTTGCCTTCGGAGTCGGCCACGCCCGCGGCGGACTTCACGAAGAGGCCGTAGCCGTCTTTGAAGATCACCACCCGCTCGGTGGCCAGCGCCAGTCCGCCAGGCTCTGCGAGCGGAGTGATCGGTCGCGGTGGCGCGGAGGGAGGCGTCGGAGTGGTGAGCGAGGCAGTGACGATGAAGGCGAGAGTGCCGAGGCGAGCGAACATGCGGTCTCCAGTGAGAGTTGGAGCTTGAACGCGGCTCGCGACGGAGAGTTGGTCACTCGTTTGTAACTGGGTTCAACGAAGCGGCAGCGTGAGCTCGAAGGTCGCGCCCTTCCCTCTCACGTACCGCAGCTCGCCCCCCATCGCGCGGGCGAGCCGGCGGCTCAGCGCCAGCCCGAGCCCGATGCCCTGCGCGCCGTCGGCAGCCTCAGCCGCTGACTTGCGGAGCGGCTGGAACAACTTCCGCTCCACTTCGGGCGCGACGCCCGGGCCTGCGTCGGCGACCGAGATCACCAGCATCTCCTTCGCCAGCGCGGAGCGCACCGCGATGTGCTCTCCACCGTAGCGGGTCGCGTTGTCGACCAGGTTGAAGAGGATCTGTTCCACCGAGATGCGATCGGCCTTCACGATGCACTGTGGAGTCACCGCGACCTCGAGCTTCGCTCCAGCGCGTTCTTTGAGCCGCGGAACGATCCGCTCGAGCAGCTCGACCGACCCGAGCTCTTCGAGCGGCTTTCGCGCGCGACCGCGCTCGATCTGCGCGTACGCGAGCACGTTCTCCACGAGATAGCCGAGCCGGTTCGCTTCGGTGCGGAGCGTGCTGAGGTACTCCTTGCGCTTCTCCTCGGGCACCATGCCTTCTTCGAGCATCTCTGCGTAGAGCTTGAAGGTGGTGAGCGGCGTGCGGAGCTCGTGCGTCACCGCGGAGACGAAGGCGGCGCGGCGGGCGTCGAGCGAGAGCGTGCCGAACAGCAACAGCCCCAGCGCGAGCGACACCAGGCCGAACGCGATCCACGCGGTGGTGATCACTCCGCTCACCGAGGCGCGCTCGGGATCCGCCGCGGGCGCACCGGGAACCAATCGCACGGGAAGTGAAGCGAGCTGGAGCTCGTCTCCCTCGAGTTTGTCCTTCACCGGCTCGAGCCGCGCGTCAGGTAGAAGATCGGTCACCTCTCGAATCAAGCGGGGCCGCAGCGCTTCCCAATCGACCACCGCGCCTTGCAGGTGCGCGCCGTCCTCGAGAGGGACTCGGCGCGCGAGCACCAGCACGTCCCCGAACCACGCGGGCGCCATCGCAGCGCCCTGAATGGCCGACATGCTGAGCATCGTGAGGTTGCTGCGGCGATTGAACTCCATGGAGTTGCGCGTGTCCGACATCGCGTTGCCCATCGCGATCGGAGGACCGGCACGCTCCAGCAGCGGGCTCAGCTGCGCGAGGGCCGTCTCGCCATTTTCTTCGGGCGTGGTCACCCTCCCGCCGGGCGCGACGTCGAAGTGCACGAGCACGTCCTGCGGCGGCGTCTTGATCGAGCCCACTCGGTAGTCACTGGGCGCTCGCGCACTCTCGATGGAGACCAACCGCGAGAGCGCGAGATCCATTCGCCACAGGGCCAACCGTGACTGCTCGCTCACCAATGCGCGGCGGTCGAGGCGCATCAACTCAGCGCTCACCCAACCGAGTCCGGCGGCCGCCAGCACGATCGCCACAGCGAAGAGCAGCCAGGGCTTCACGGCGAGAGTCCGAGCATGTAGCCCTTGCCGCGCACCGTGACGATCGCGCGCTCGCCGTCGTGGCCCAGCTTCTCGCGCAGGCGCGCCACCGTCATGTCGATGGTGCGAGTGGTGACGCTCGAAGGCTCGAGCCTCCAGACTCGCAGGAGTAATTCGTCGCGAGAGATCGCGCGTCCGGGATTTCGGGCGAGGTAGCCGATGAGCTCGCACTCGCGCTCGCTGAGCTCGAGGCGCTCTCCGTTGGCGTGGCAGATCTCGCGGCGCGCGAGGTCCACTTCGGCTCCCTGCAGCGAGATGGTCTGCACGTCGCTCGGTCGCTCGGCAGAGCGGCGGAGCACCGCTTCGATTCGTGCGAGGAGCTCCTTGAGGCTGAAGGGCTTCACCACGTAGTCGTCTGCGCCTCTCGCGAGCCCTCCCACGCGATCGCCTTCGCTGCCGAGCGCCGTCACTGCGATCACGGGGACGGCGGGTTGGGCGTGGCGTGCCTTCGCCATCACGTCGAGGCCGCTTCCCCCCGGCAGCACGAGATCGAGGAGGAGGAGATCGTGGGTGCGCTGCGTGACCTGCTTCAGCGCGTCCGCGTAGGTGGCGGCTTCGTGTGGCTCGTAGCCTGCGAAGCGCAACGCGTCGATCACGCCGCGGCGGATCGCTGCGTCGTCTTCCACTACGAGGATTCGGCGGGCGGCCACGCGGGTATCAAACGATCATTCGCGAGTTTGGGCGTAACTCGTTTGTAACTGGCTCCGGCCTGTTGCTTCCGAGCGCGTTGATCAAATAAATGACCGTTCGGTCGCGACTTCCTCAAGGAGCTCACGTGCGCAAGGCTCTCCCATTCTTATTGGTCGTCGGCTGTGGACCGAGCGTGGTCACGCCTCCCGCGTATGAGGTGAAGCTGACCGATCAAGTCACTCGCGTGCAGTCGCACCTGCGAGCGGATCCTCCGGAGCGTCGCAACTCGGCGGTGCCCGGAGTGCGGCGCGCACTGCTCCTGGAAGGCTGGGGCGACGAATCGCCGGGGCCAGGCGAAGCGCACGTCGAATACATGCCGCGTCCAGCTCCCGCGGGCGCCGCGAAGTTGATCACTCGCTTCGTGCACCTCGCAGATTTGCAGCTGGCCGATGACGAGTCGCCGGCGCGCGTGGCGTCGACCGATCAACCCGGAGCGACGGATGCGGCCTACCGGCCCCACGACGCGTACCTCTGCATGGTGGCGGGCGCGATGACGAAGCAGCTGGCGGCGCTGAAGCTCGACTTCGTGCTGCTCGGCGGAGACAACATCGACAACGCGCAAGGCAACGAGCTCGACCAGGTGCTGCAGATCCTCCGTGGCGGAGATCTCTCGTGTGACACGGGCGACGACGACGATCCCGTTGCCGGTCCGGGGAATGATCCGAAGGACTCGTTTCATTCCGATGGACTCGGTTCGGTGCCGTGGCTCTGGGTGACCGGCAATCACGACGCGCTCTCGCAAGGAAACTTCGTGCTCGACGACACCTTGCGCGCCGCTGCGATCGGGACCGAGCCGAAGTTGGGCACGCGCGACTGGCGACTCCCTGGTGGTCCCGTGGTGCAGACCTCAGTCCCCGCCGATCCCAAACGCGCCCTGCTCTCTTCCGTCGAGCTCCTGCAGCGCGTCGCAGCGGATGGAGACGGACACGGGATCACTGCGACGATCGCGGCGACTGGTCTCGCGAACTACGCGTGGGACGTTCCAGATTCTCCGCTGCGAATCATCGTGCTCGACACCGCGGCACGCTCGGGCGGCTCGAACGGAGTGCTGCACCGAAACGTGCTCACCGACTTCCTCGAGCCCGCGCTCGAGCAGGCGAAGGCGGAGGACAAGTGGGTGTTCCTCGCGGCGCATCACTCCGCGGGCTCGCTCACCGACGGCGATCAACTGTTCGGCATGAAGCAGGCCGACGCAGTGACCTCCGACGAGTTCATCGCGCTGATCACTCGCTACCCGAACGTGCTCTTCAACTTCACGGGGCACAGTCATCGTCATCACCTCCGCACCCTGGGCGGTGCGGGTCACGACGTGATCGAGCTCACCACCGCGTCGATCGCCGACTTTCCTCAGCAAGCGCGCGTGCTCGAGCTCTGGGACGAGGACAACGGCTGGCTTCGTTTGCGCGCGACCAACCTGGACGTCCCCAACGACACCCCGCTGCTCTCCGAGGCGCGCGTGCTCGCGGTGATGGACTGGACCACCGCGTGGTTCGACTCGGCGCCCACGGCCGCGGAAGATCGCAACGTCGATGTCTGGGTGAAGAAGCCTTGAGGGACGTGGGAATGCTGGGTGCCGCGCGGTGCTCGTCTCGCACTGGCCTCCCAACCGCGAGCCTTCTTTGACTCGGTGACCAGTCTCTCGTGGCACTGACACACGAAACCGGAGCCGGCTCCGGTTTCTCGCGAGAACCGCGCCACGATGGCGTCCTCGCGCGAGTTCGAGAGCCTGATCGCCTCGAGCACCCACGAGACCCGTCGTTTCCACCTCTCTTGAGGCGCTGGTCGGCTCACTTCGTCGCGCGCGCCGCGCCACCACGCGATCGCGATGCAGATGAAGCAGGCGAAGAGCTGAAGCGGGCCCAGTACGAGCCCGCCGAGCTGAGCCCATTCACTGTCGGTCGGAAGAATCGAGTCAGCACCGTAGCCAACTCGGGCCGTTTGGCTCCGGCCGATCGGCCTCCACGAAACTCATGTGAGCCTTCGGGCCAATTTCGGTCGCATTGCGCCTGCGTTACCGATCAGTCGGAAGAGAAAGAGAGGCCAGTCATGGCAACCGACACCAAACAGCTCAGCAGAAGAATTCTGGATGAGGTCTGGAGCAAAGGGAACTTCGCGGTCCTTGATGAACTGGTGGATGCGAACTTCATGGGCGAGGACCCCGTGATCGGAACCTTCGACAAGGCGAGCTACATCGACGTCGTGAAGGGGTACCGCACCGCGTTCCCTGATCTCACAGTGGAGCCTGTCTCCATCGTCAGTGATGGCAACTTCGTCTGCACACGCTGGATCGCACGCGGCACGAACAAGGGTTCATTCCTCGGCATGGAGCCCACGGACAAGTTCGCTGAGACCAAGGGGATCGGGATGGCCGAAGTACGCAACGGCAAGGTCGTGAGCGACTTCAACGTGTACGACAGCCTGTCACTGCTCAAG
>CBIHPJ010000208.1:0-12294 GCA_966211295.1 uncultured Myxococcales bacterium
CCCCGACCCTCTCCCGAAGGGAGAGGGAGGTACGTCAGCGAATCCCGAAGAGCGGCTCGCTCATCATCGTCACGAAGAGCCGCCCAGAGACGCTCACGTCAGTGGCTGACTGCATCGCCTCGTCGAAGTGCGCGCGGCGATCAGCGAAGGTGAAGTCCGCTCCGATGCCGAGCCAGTGCCAGATCGGCACCGTCGCTCCCGCGGTGACCCAGGTGACCGCTTCGAATCCATTTGGCAGCAAGTAGGTGCCCATCACCAACCAGTGCCGCGCGCTGAGCTCGAGCTGGATCGTCTTCGGCCGAATGAGTCGAAAATCGAGGCTCGCCTGCATGCCCACGCCCACGTGGTAGTTCCGCTTCTCGTCCGCAGGAGTCTCGAACTTCCCCGCGGCGGCGAATGGACTTCCCGCCAGCGTGCCCGCGGTCTGCAGGTACCAGCCGGTGAAGGGCCGCGACTGGAAGACCACTCCGGGGCCGATGCCCACGCCTGACGCGCGCACCGCGTTGGCGGAGGAGTAGTCGTAGACGCCGAACAGCCCCCACGCGCCTTCCTTGCCGAAGCGCTGCCCCACCAACATGCCGTGCACGAAGATCTCGGCGCCTGGCTTGAGCGGGAAGATCAGGTTCGCGCGCAGGTCGAAGTACGAGAGCGGAGCGCGGTAGCTCGACTCGACGTTCCACGGTGCGCCAGAGAGGAGCAATACGTCCACCAGCGCCTGCGGCGGAGAAGGAAAGGAATCGACCTCGCCTTCATCGAAGAGCAGGTGCGCGCTTGCTCCGAAGCGAAAGCGGACGAAGAGCGGCTCGGCCTCGGTGCGCTGACTCGAAGGACCCAGCAGGTCCGCGTTGATCACTCCGAAAGGATCGAGGAGGAACGCGCCGATCATGTTCAGCCACTTCGGCCCGCGCTCCGTGGTGCGCAGCTGAAGTCCCGCGCGATGCAGCGCTTCGCCGAGCATGGACCCGGCCATCGGCGTGGTGATCTGATCTCCGACCGACGGCGCTTCCGACTCGAAGAGGACCTCCCAGAAGAGACTCGTGATCGTCGCGTAGAGCGCCGACGTCCAGAAGCCCAGTCCCGACGAGCGCGCGGTGTTGAACTGATAATTCCCCTGCAGCGCGTGACCGAACTGGTTCGTGGTGAAGAGATCCTGATCGATCGTCCACGAGCTCAGCTTCAAGTTCGCCTTGATCGTCTCGGTGGTGACCAACGCGAACTCTTCGTGCGTGACCAGGTTGCTGAAGGCGAGCAGTCCGAAACAGATCGCTCCGTTCTCCAGCGCCGGCACCACGTAGTTCGGCCACGCCAATGGCGGGGGTGGCGCGGGAGGCGTCGGCTCGACCACCGGCGCGTCCGCCGGAGTCGCGCTCAACAACAGGAGCACCACGGAGAGACTCACCACCTCACTCCGTAGAAGTCCTTCGGCGTGTACCACCTGGTGAGCACCACCGAGAGCACCACCAGGCACAGCCCGGTGAAGATCAACGAGAGCCCACCGACGAAGTACGCCTCAGCGGGAGCGGCGGTGCCCGGGGCGACGGGCGCTCCCGGTTGGCTCACAGTGCGTCCGTAGATCTCGAAGCCCGCTCCGGTGGCGATCGCCGCGAAGCCGAGCGTGCCGACGATCAGAATTCCGGTGCGGGGCACTTTGGGAGCGCTGGTCTGCGCCACCGGCTCGGCCGCGAGAGTCAGCGCAAGCATCACCGAGATCGCGCTGCTCATTCGGCGAGGTATTCGAGCAATGGCCGTGCCTCTGCCAACTCTCCGAGGGCGGCCCAAGCGTTCGGGTTGTGTAACGGGTTGAGGAATCCACCAGTGATTTGAGACCTTGTTCGACTCCCTGTTTCCCCCGAGGAGTCCATGCGCTCGCTCATCGTTTGCTCATTTCTCTCCCTGACTCTGGCCTGCACGGGTGCGCTCTCCGGCGCGCCCGCCGAAAGTGCGCCGGGTGGAGACTCCGTTCCCAAAGTTCCCGATGCGAAGGCACCGACAGATCCGACGGCGAACCCCGACACGCCGCCTGGCTCCACCGTGCCTGGGGAGCCGCCCTCCATCGATCCCGAGCCGGTGACTCCTGAGACGCCGCCCGGTCCTCCCGTGTATTTGCCCGCGGGCATTCGCCGGCTCTCGCAGGCCGAGGTGAGCACTGCCGCGGCTGCGCTCCTCGGAGTTCCCGCGACCGACTTCGCCACGGCGATCGGCAGCGACCTGAGGCAATCCGGCTTCACGCGTAACGCCGATCAGCGAGTGGACAGCGTGCAGGCGGAGGCGATGTGGAGATCCGTACCCACGCTCGCGCATGAGGCGGTGTCGACCCGGCTCACCACGCTCGCGCCCTGTGCCACCACGCCGGGCACCGAGACTTGCGCGCAGACGTTCATTCACGCTTTCGGTGCGCGCGCGTTTCGTCGTGCGCTGAGCGCGGCTGAAGAGAGTGCACTGCTCACGGTGTACAGAACGGGCGCGACCGAGGCGACGTACGCCGATGGAATCGAGCTCACGATCACGGCGATGTTGCAGTCCGCCTCGTTCCTCTACGTGACGGAGCTGGGGCGCAGCGCCACTGACGCGACCACCACGCTCGCGGGTGATGAGCTCGCCACACAGCTCGCCCTCCTCTTCACGGGTGCTCCCGCGAGCGAGCAGCTGATGGCGAAGGGACTTGCGGGTCTGCTCGACACGGCGGACGGCCGCGAGCAAGCAGCTCGTGAACTGATCGCGACTCCCGAAGCGAAGGCGCAGCTGCAGCGCTTGATGCTCGAGTGGACCGGCGTCGACTCGGTGGATCAAGCAGGCAAGGACAGCGGCCTCTTCCCCGAGTGGCCGAACGTGAAATCGGACGTGCTCGCGGAGAGCCGATCGATCGTGGACTCCGTGCTCTTCGAGGGCGACGGCACGTTGCGCTCGATGCTCTCCACCTCGAACACCAACGTCACGCCCACCCTTGCCGCGTTCTACGGACTGACGGGAAGCGGTCCGCTGGTGCAGCCGGCGTATCGACGCGGACTCCTGCTCGCGGGTGGATTCGCGGCGGCGAACTCGCACTTCACCGACACCGCTCCCATCAGGCGCGCGGCGATGGTGAGGAAGAAGGTGCTCTGCCAGGAGCTTCCGCTGCCTTCCGCGGCGGGACTCACCATCACGGTGCCTCCACCTGATCCGACGCTCACCACGCGCGAGCGCTTCTCGGTGCACTCGCAGAGCGCGACGTGCGCGGGCTGCCACAAGATGCTCGATCCGATCGGCTTCGCGCTCGAGAGCTTCGACGCGGTGGGCCGCTACCGCACCACGGAGAATGGGAAGCCCATCGATCCCAGTGGCTCGCTGGTGAACGCGGGAGACGCAGAGGGCGACTTCACCGACGCGGTGGGGCTCACCGCGCTGCTCGCGGGATCGAAGACCGTCTCGCAGTGTTTCCAACATCAACTCTTCCGCTTCGCCTCGGGACGCTCGGGCGTGGAGGAGGAACGCACGTGGCTCGACTTCGTGCGCGCTCGCCCCAGCGGCGAAGAAGGAAAGATCATCGAACTGCTCATCGACTACGCGCGCAGTGACTCGTTCGCGCTCAGGAGGAATCAGTGATGAAGCGCAGAACCATATTGAAGGCGCTCGGCGCGTTCGCCGCTCTCCCTCTCGGCGAGATGTTGTCGCGTTCGATCGCGCAGGCGCAGAGTGCTTCCGCGCCCTCGCTCAAATTCATCGGGCTGTATCACCCGCATGGAATCTCGGCTGATCACTACCTGCGTCGCGCGGGTGAGACCGACACCACGTTCGATCTCAACTTCCCCGACTCCGCGCTCGCGCCGCTGGCGGCGTACCAGAGCAAGTTGATCGTCTTCGAAGGCGTGGATCTCCAGGTCGCTGAAATGAGCAGCACCAGCGGCCACGGCGCGGCGGTGTGTCTCTTCACTGGCTCCACCACGGTGGGCAGTGATCACAATCCGCAGGGTCCTTCGCTCGATCAGTACCTCGCGCGCACGCGCGGGCTGGGCACGAACACGCCCTTCCCCACCCTGAATCTCGGCGTGGGCGCCTCGGGCGATGCGAATCAAGACGCGATCGCGCACGCACCGGGTGGAGCGACCATTCGCAACCAACTCGATCCGATCGCGGTGTTCGACCAGGTCTTCGCGACGCTGGCTCCGAACGCCGATGCGCTCGCCGCGGAGCGCGCCCGCCGCAACGGCCAGAGCGTGATCGACTTCGTGCGCGGAGATCTGAACGCGCTCTCAGGCCGACTGGCGACCACGGAGAAGCTCAAGCTCGAGCAGCACCTCTCTGCGCTGCGTGAGATCGAGACGCGGCTGACGTCGGTGCAGGTGCCCATGTGCACTCCGCCGTCGCGGCCGGTGCGCACCGATATTCCGAAGACGCTCAAGTACAACGGCGGCGAGCCGTACTTCGATCTGATCGCGGATCTGCAGATCGATCTCCTCGCGCAGGCGATCATCTGCGGGAGCACGCGCTTCGGAACTCTGTTCCTCGATGATCCAGGGAAGATCGTCACCGTCGACGGCACGGCCCTTCCGAAGGACGTGCACAACGAAGTGGCGCACACGTACTCGTCGTCGAACGCTGCTTCGGCGGTGAAGCTCGCGCGCTTGAACCGCTACTACTACGCGAAGCTCGCGCGCCTGATGCAGAAGATCGAGGCCGGTGGCGCGCTCGACAGCACCTTGATCCTCGCGGGCAGCGACATGGGCAATCCCTCCGCGCACACCACGCGCGACATTCCGCTGGTCCTTGCGGGCGGGGCGAACGGCGCGCTCACCATGGGCCGACGACTCTCGACTCCTTCGGGGATGACCTCGCACGCGCACGTGCTCGTTTCCGTGGCGAAGCTCTTCGGAGATACGACGAACACCTTCGGCGTCTCCTCGGATCCTGCGTTGATCACCGGAGGCTTTCCGGGAGTGTGAGTTCGACTCGGAGAATGTGGTCCTGCGATTGCTCCGAACGGACGCATGCGAATCTGGGTGGCGTGGGTGGTGCTGGGGGCGTGCGTCGCGTTCGGGCAGCCGCTGACGATTCGAGGAGGCGATCCCGCTCCTCGAGGTCTGCGATTGAAGGGCTGCTCGCTGAGCAAGGAAGACGTGAAGGCCGGGCGCGTGCTCGAGGTCGCAGTCGATGGCCGGGGCCCGCTGGTGGTGTGGGCCGGGCTCACTGGCACTGGCACGAAGGAACCACACCTCGTCTTCGCCTGGTTCACGAAAGGGCGGCCGGCGAAGGCCCGCTGCGTCGACGCGGGGATCATCGATCGCGTGACCGTCGAGCTCTCATCGCTCCCGTTGCTGCCGGTGGTGCGCTCGGTTCAAACCACGCACCCCGACTGCTTCACCTCGACTCGCACCATGGTGCTGGCGTGGACGAACGCGGCGCACGATTTCGAACTGGTGAGCAACCGCACCTGGTCCAGCTCCGACGGCTCGTGCGCTGAGGAGGTGTTCGCCGACATCGTGGAGGACTCACGGTTCGCGCGCGCGACCAAGCTGATCACGGACCGCTCGTTCCAGGAGGCGGAGCAGATGCTGCTCGGTCTGGTTGGTGAGCACCCCTCGGATGCCAATGCGCGCGAGCTGCTCTCGCGCACGTGGAAGAACCTGAACGCGCCAGGGCGGCGCTGATCACGGCGGGAGAAACATCTGCGACTCCGCGAACCGTACTTGCGCGTGCTCGCCCCATTCGGACGCAGCGACGAAGTGAATCGGGGGCTTTCAGGGACTTTGAAACACGTGGTCCGTTGATTGCTCCTTGGTGGTGCATGCGAGTCTGGGTGGCGTTGGGAGTCTTGGTCGCTTCGGTGGCGTGGGCGGAGACGCCGACGATCCGGGGTGGAATGGCGGCGCCGCAGGATCTGCGATTGGGCGTGTGCTCGCTCACGCGCGAGACGGTGCAGCGCGGGCGCGTGCTCGACGTGGTGATGAAGGGGCGGGCGACGCACGTGGTGTGGGCGGGGCTCGTGGGCTCCGCGGAGCCGCACCTCGTGTTCGCGTGGTTCCCCCGAGGTCGTCTGGAGAAGGCGAAGTGTCTCGACGCCGGCCTCGTCGATCCGTGGGCCGTGGAGCTGTCTGCGCTGCCCACCATTCCTGTCGTGCGCGCGGTGCAGACGCAGTCGAGCGACTGCTTCTCGCTCACGCGCACCTTCGTGCTGGCGTGGACAAATGGTGCGCTCGACTTCGAGCTGGTGAGCAGCCGCACGACGGCGAGTCCGCTGCAGTGTGCGGAGGCGGCGCTCAGAGGGCAGCCCGATGAAGACGCGCGGTACCTGCGGGCGAGCGAGATGCTCTCAGAGGGTGAAGTGCACGACGCCGAGCGGCTCGCGCTCGGGCTGGTCGGTGAGCGTCCGTGGGATCCGGATGCGCGGCTGCTGCTCTCGCAGGCGTGGCGCAAGTTGGGTTCTGCGAGCCGGAAGTAACCACTATCTCCCTCTCCCTTCGGGAGAGGGTTGGGGTGAGGGTGAATGTCCTAGAAACAAGACCGAGCAGTTCTGCGCGATGCGCGCCCGGAGCTTCGTTCGATTGGATTTGGCGGGAAGGTGACCTGATTGGTGCACCCTCACCCCGACCCACACCCGAAGGGAGAGGGAGACAGATCGCGACTACTTCGTGAAGCGACGGCGACGGAACGCGAGCGCGATCAACCCGAGCAGCGGCATCATCGCGTCGGTGCTGCTGCATCCGCAGCCCGAGTTGCCCGAGATGTTCCCGTTGCCCGCGTCGGGCATCATCATCTCGCCCGCGTCAGGCTGCGGCTGCATGCCGGCATCCACCCCCGCATCGATGCCCGCATCCATCTGCTCCATCCCCGCGTCCATGCCTGCATCCATTCCGGCATCGGCCATCATCGGCATCCCCACTCGAATGCTCGCAGTCGCAGTGATCGCACCCGAGGTCGCCGTCACGCCATCCGCGAAGTCGCCCGGAATGTTCCCCGCGGTGAACAGACCACCCGCGGTGATCGAGCCCGCGTTCACGTTCGACGTCCACGTGACCGAAGCGGTGACCGAATTACCGAACGCGTCCTGACCCGCCGCGCTGAACTGCTGCATGTAGCCCGGATCCAGAGTGACCGAGTTCGGCGTGAGCTGGAGCCGCGCGAGAGGACCCGCCGACACCGTCACGGTGGCGAACGCAGTCACGCCGTTCGACTCCGCGCGCACGGTATTGGCGAAGGTGCCGGTGGTGGTGCCCGCGCTGAACACGCCCGTCGAAGAGATGGTGCCGCCGCCCGCGACCACGCTCCACGTCGGAGCGATCGCCACCGTGTTCCCATTTCCATCGCGGCCTGTCGCGGTGAAGCCCACGGTGCCACCGGCCTGGGTGGTCGCCACCGAAGGCGTCACGGTGATCTGCGCGAGCGCACCCGCGCTGATGGTGACACTCGCCGTGCCGCTGATGCCGTTCACCGTGCCCGTCACCGCCGCCGGATAGTTGCCCGACATGGTGCCTGCGGTGAACACGCCTCCCTGCGTGATGGAACCAGACGCCGTAGTCGCAGCCCAGGTCACCGGAGCAGTCACCGCGTTGTTATTGGCGTCGAACGCCTGCGCGGTGAAGGTGGTGGTGCCGCTCGGCGCGAGCATCACCGTCATCGGAGAGATCGTCACGCGCGTCACCGGTCCAGGCTGCACGATCACGGTGGCGAAGCCGCTCACTCCGCTGATGGTGGCCTGCACGGTGTTGGTGAAGGTGCCCGCCGTCGCGCCCGCGGTGAACGCGCCCGTGCCCGCGTTGATGGTGCCGCCGCCCGCCACGATGCTCCACGTCGGACTGCCGGGCACCATGTTGCCGAGGCTGTCAGTGGCGACCGCCATGAAGGTGGTGCTCGCTCCAGTCGCGAGCGTCGCGCTCGCCGGCATCACCACCACGTTCGCCACGGCCCCGCCGGTGACGGTGATGTTCGCCGAAGCGCTGCGGGTGATCGCACCTTCAGTCGCCGACGCGGTGACGCCGTTGTTGAACGTGCCCGGCGTGGCGCCCGCGGTGAACAGACCCGAGGTGCTCACGTTGCCGCCCGTGACCGAGGTCGAATAGCTGATCGCCGAGGTGAGCGGATTGCCGCAGCCGTCCACCGCGCTCCCATTGAATTGCCGCGCGGCGTTGACCGCGAGCGTGGCCGAGGTCGGGCTCAAGCTGATTGCGGAGAGCGCGCCGGGATCCACGGTGACCGAGGCAGTGCCGCTGATCGAGCCCACCGAGGCGACGATGGAGTTGTTGAAGGTGCCGCGCGAGCAGCCCGCGGTGTACCGGCCCGTGGTGTCGATGATTCCCACGCTGCCCGTGGCGGTCCAGGTGACCGTGGGGCTGGCGACCGGGTTGTTGCACGAGTCGAGCGCCATCACGGAGAACTGCTGCGTCTGCTGCGAGCGCACGTTCACGCTCGACGGAGTCACCATCAGGCTCGCGATCGGCGCGGGAGTGATGGTCACGTTCGCGGATCCAGAGCGGCCGTTGGAGGTCGCGGTGACGCCGTTGGTGATGCTCCCCGAAGTGCACGACGCGGTGAGCACACCGCCGCTGCTGATCGTGCCGGCGGACCCGAGCGCGCTCCAGGTGAAGGTCGCGGTGGGCACGGGATTGTTCGCCACATCGAAAGCGGCGGCGGTGAAGGAGTACGTCCCGCCTGCGACCACGGAGGCCGAGCTCGGGATCACCACCACGCGATCCACCGGGCCCGGAGCGAACGGGAAGGCGCCGAGGTCGCTCGAGCTGGTGCCCGCTCCACGCGCAGGCGATGTGCTCTGCAGGTGGAAGTCGGCGCTCGCGGGCGCGACGAAGAGCGGATCCACCGTCAGCGTGTTGCTTCCGCTGGTCGTGCCGGAGCTCGTCGCGCTGAACAGCAGGTTGTACGAGTTGGTGATCCCGACCGCGCCGCTGCTCCGATAGAAGCCGTAGCTGCTCGCGTTGCTCAAGATGGAGTTGGTCACCGTGAGCGAACCGGTGCTGCCGCCCGAATACACGGTGTAGCTGTTGCCATACATGGTGGCGTGATCCACGGTGAGCGCGCCGCCCTGCCCGTAGACGGCGTAGGTGTTCGCGTCGAACACGTCGAAGGTGAGCGACGTGGTACCCGCCAGCGCGCGCACGCCGTAGGTGTTGGTGGTGAAGCGCGTGGAGCTCACGCTCGAGCTCGCGTTGAGATCGAGACCGTAGGTGGCCCGCTCGATCTTCGCTCCGGTGATGTTCGCGGTACCGCCGGTGTTCACGCGCACGCCAATCCACGAGCCAGCCGAGGCGCCGGTCGCGGTGAGCACCACGGGGCTCGCGGCCGTGCCCGAGATCTGCAGGGTGCCATTCACGATCAGCTCGGTGCGGTTGAGATCGTTCCCCGCGATCATCAGATCGCTCGCGGGCGCGGTGAGGGTCACACCGGGAGCGATGGTGACGGTGACTCCCGGAGCGACGGTGAGATCGCCGCCGAGCGTGGCGCTGGTGCTCAAGGTGGTGTTCACCCACAACGTGCCCACCAGGCCCGGCGTCGGATCCGAGATGTACGGGAAGGCGCCCATGTCCGCATTGAGCGAGTCCGACTTGCGCGCGGGCGAGTTCGAAGTGAGACGGAAGTTGCTGCCGGTCGCCACGTAGAGCGGGTTCGCCGAGAACGAGCCCGTGCCGGCGGAGACGCCGCTGTAGTCGTACGAGGTGCTGGAGCCGTTCTGCCAGACGTCGTTGTACGAGTTGGTGATGCCGACCGCGCCGGAGCTTCGGTACAGGCCGTAGCTCCCGCTGTTGGTGACGATGGAGTTGGTGATCGTCACGCTGCCCGTCGTCCCTCCCGAGTAGACGGCGTACGAGTTCGCGTAGAGCGTGGAGTGATCGACGCTCAGCGTGCCGCCCTGCCCGTACGCGCCATAGGTGTTGCTGGTGAAGAGCGTGCGGGTCGCGGTGGTGCTCGAGCCCGAGTTCACCCGCAGGCCGTAGGTGTTGGTGTTCAGGTTGGAGTCGTTCAAGTTCGCGTTCGCGTACGCATCGACGCCGTAGGTCGCGCGCGTGACGGTGACGCCGGTGAGGCTGGCCGCGCCGCCCGCTTCCACGCGAATGCCGATCCAGGAGCCCGCGCTGGCGCCGCTCGAGGTGAAGACCGCGGGATTCGCCGAGGTGCCGCTCACGTTGAGCGTGCCGCGCACCACGAGCTCGACGCGGTTGAGATCGTTGCCGCTGATCATCTGATCAGACGAGGTCGCGGTGAGCACCACGCCGGGCGCGACGGTGAGGGTGACTCCAGGACCGACGGTGAGATCGCCGAGCACGCTCGCGTTCGCCGAGAGCGTGGTGTCAGCCCACAGCGTGCCCACGAGGCCCACGGTGAGATCTCCGGTGTACGGGAACGCGCCGAGATCGCCGCCGCCCGAGTCGGAGCGACGCGCGGGCGAGTTCGAGGTGAGGCGGTAGTTGCTCCCCGCCGCGGCGTAGAGCGGGTTGCTGCTGAAGGAGCCCGTGCCGGCGGAGACGCCCGAGTAGTCGTACGAGGTGCTGGAGCCGTTCTGCCAGACGTCGTTGTACGCGTTGGTGATCGAGACGGCGCCGCTGCTCCGATAGAGACCGTAGCTGCCGCTGTTGGTGACGATGGAGTTGTTCACCGTCACGCTGCCCGTGGTCCCTCCCGAGTACACGCCGTACGAGTTCGCGTAGAGCGTGCCGTGATCCACGGTGAGCGAGCCGCCCTGGCCGTACGTGCCGTAGGTGTTGCTCGAGAAGAGCGTGGTGCCGACGTTGCTCACGCCCGCGGTGGTGCGCACGCCGTACGTGTTGGTGCGCAGCGAGCTCCCCGTGACGCTGAGCGTGCCCGCGGAGTCGACGCCATAGGTCGCCTCTTCGATCACCGCTCCGCCGATGGTGGCGGATCCGCCGGTCTCGACGCGCACGCCGATCCAGGAACCCGCGCTGGTGCCAGTGGAGGTGAAGATCGCCGGGCTCGCGCTGGTGCCGTTCACATTCAGCGTGCCGCGGACGATCAGCTCGGTGCGGTTGAGATCGTTGTTGGCCATCATCAGGTCGCTCGCGGGCGCAGTGAGCGTGACGCCCGGCGCGACGGTGAGGGTGACGCCCGAGGCGACCACGAGATCTCCGCCGAGCGTGGCGTTGGTGTTGAGGGTGGTGTTCACCCAGAGCGTGCCCACCAGGCCAGGCGTCGGATCAGACACGTAGGGGAACGCTCCGAGATCAGTGCCGCCGGAGTCAGACTTCCGCGCGGGAGAGTTCGAGGTGAGGCGGTAGTTGCTGCCCGCGGCGACGTAGAGCGGGTTGCTCGAGAACGAGCCCGTGCCCGCGGAGATGCCGGAGTAGTCGTACGAGGTGCTCGAGCCGTTCTGCCACACGTCGTTGTACGTGTTGGTGATCGAGACCGCGCCGCTGCTCCGATAGAGGCCGTAGCTGCCACTGTTGGTGACGATGGAGTTGTTCACCGTCACCGTGCCGGTGGTGCCGCCCGAGTAGACGCCGTACGAGTTCGCGTAGAGCGTGCCGTGATCGACGGTGAGCGAGCCGCCCTGTCCGTACGCGCCGTAGGTGTTGCTCGAGAAGAGCGAGGTGTTGAGGTTGCTCACGCCCGCGGTGGTGCGCGCGCCGTACGTGTTGTTCCTCAGCGTCGAGCCGCTGATCGTCGTGGTGCCCGCGGAGTCGATTCCATAGGTCGCCTCTTCCAACACGAGGCCGCTCGCGGAGAGCGTGCCGCCCGACTCCACGCGAATGCCGATCCACGAGCCGGCCGAGGTGCCCGCGGAGGTGAGCGTCGCAGGCATGCCGACGACGCCGGTGATGTTGAGCGTGCCGCGGACGATCAGCTCCACGCGGTTGAGATCGTTGTTGGCCTGCAGCGCGTCGCTCGAGCTCGCGGTGAGCGTCACGCCGGCGGGGATCGTGACCGTCACGCCCGCGGGGATGATCACGTCGCCCGTCAGGTTGCCTGAGCTCAAGGTCTGGTTGCTCCACAGCGAGCCCACGAGCGCGCCGGTCGCGTCGCTGGTGTACGGGAACGCGCCGAGATCCATCCCGCTCGAATCGGAGTTGCGCGCGGGCGAATTCGAAGTGAGCCGCCAGTTACTGCCGCTCGCCACGTAGAGCGGATTCGCGCTGAACGAGCCCGTACCCGCGGAGGTGCCGCTGTAGTCGTACGAGCTGCTCGAGCCGTTCTGCCAGACGTCGTTGAAGGTGTTGCTGATGTTGACCGCGCCGCTGCTCCGGTAGATGCCGTAGCTGCCGCTGTTGGTGACGATGGAGTTGTTCACCGTCACCGTGCCCGTGGTGCCGCCCGAGTAGACGCCGTACGAGTTCGCGTAGAGCGTGCCGTGATCGA
>CBIHPJ010000209.1:0-12291 GCA_966211295.1 uncultured Myxococcales bacterium
CCGGCCCAGTACGACACCGCGTGCCTCGGTATCTCGCCCTCGGAGGGCACTCCCTGATGTCGGGTTTCAATTCGGTTCCCCTGAAGGTCGGCCTCACGGCCTTCCTGGTGTCGGCCACGCTGGCGGCCTGCACCAACACGTACCTCTACGACGAGCGCCGCGACGACGAGGTGCCGCGCGATCGCAGCCTCACCATCGAGGGCTCGTTCTGCACGCCGTCGCCCAACGAGGTGGTGCGGCCCATCAAGATCGCCATCGTGATGGACGCGTCGCAGTCGATGACCATCACCGATCCCAACGGCACGCGCGCTCAGGCGACGATCGATCTGATCGAGAGCCTGCCCTTCGAGCCTGAGATCGAGTTCACGGTGTTGCTCTTCGCGGGCAGCACCAGCGCGTGGCTCACCAAGAGCGGCATCAACGAGTTCGATCGCGTGGTCGACTACTCCATCGCAGACAAGAACCTGCTGCGGCAGCGCATCTTGAACTTCACGGTGCCGGGCAACCGGCCGAACCGTGACTCCACCGACTTCGTCAAGCCGCTCTCCGACATCTACGCCCTCATCAACCGCGACATCGCCGAGAACCGGCTGCTCCAGGGCAACGACGAGACCCGCGCGCGCTACTCGGTGATCTTCCTGTCCGACGGTCAGCCCACCATCAACCAGGACGACGAGCTGCTCTGTGGCGACACCGTGCGCCGCATTCGCCAGCTGAAGGATCTCGCGGACGACGTGAAGGTGAACACCGTGCACGTGTTCACGCCTTCCATGCCCATCGCTTCGTCAGCGTGCGACTTCGACGGCGGCATCTCGATTCCCGTCGGGCAGATGACCTGCGGCATTCCCGATCTTCCCGCCGGCGCGTGCCCGCTGTTGATCGTGAACCAGAACGCCGAGCGCCTCGCGCGCATGGCCGACCTCGGTGGCGGAGACTTCCGCGACTTCCGCAACAGCGAGCCCATCAACTTCCTGAACTTCCGCTTCGGCCAGGTGCGGCACACCTTCATCTTCGACAAGCTCGTGGCCTCGAACTTCTCGTCGCCCGCGGGCAGCCCGCTCGACGCCGGTGACGCCGATTCCGACGGCCTGCTCGATCTCGATGAGCTCGCCGAGGGCACGCTGCCATGGGTTGCCGACACCGACACCGATGGCTTCAGTGACGGCGTCGAGGTCTGGGCCCGTGACACCCGGGGAGGCATGTTCACTCCGAACCAGGTGCCGATCATCGATCCCACCGACGGCGGCGTCAGCGGCGTCGACATCGGCTGCCCGGTGGAGCTGCGTGGCGTCGACTCCGACTGCGACACTTTGTCCGACTGCGACGAGCAGATCATCGGCACCAACGCCCAGCGGGTCGACTCCGACGACGACGGCATCTCCGACGCGGTGGAGTTCAAGCTCGGCAGCCAGCCCTCTTCGAAGGATCTCCCGCAGGATCCCGACAACGATCGCCTGCCGACGGGCGACGAGCTCACGATGCACATGGACCCGCTGGTGGCCGACTCGGACAACCTCTCGGTGCAGGGCTACCGGTACGAGGTCACCAAGCAGGGCGGCCTCGATTCGGACGGGCGGCAGTGCTGGAACTTCCGCGTCAGCAACGTGACGCTGGCGCCCACCATGGCCGACTCGCGCGACGCAGGGAACCCCGACGGCGGGCCCGACTTGCTGCGAGTGGGCGCGGGCTACAACAACATCTTCGTCACCTTCTCCATGACGCCGGGTGACGATCCTTCGGGCCGCTCCATTCTCCGTACCTTCCGGCACACCTCGTCGCGCTTCCCGGTGGGCGGCATCAAGTCACCGCACGACGGCATCATCCGGGTGCGTCCCGAAGACTTCGTGGCAGGCTGCCAGAGCGCCACGACTCCCACGCCGTAACGCCCTTCCCCAGGCCGAGAACCGAGACAGACCGTGCGTACCCCCCTTCGCCTCATTGTGTCGTGCGTCGTCACAGCAGCCTGCTTCATGGGCTGTCCCCCCGAGAAGATGGAGTGCATCGACGGCACGGAAGACGTGTGCGGCGACGCCGGCTCGCTGCCTCCTGACTTCTGCGAAACCCCGCAGTCGGCCGAGGCCGACTCGGTCAACTGCCACCTGACGGTGACCACCGGTGGCGAGATGAACCGCAAGCCGATCTCGGGCGTGTTCATCAGCCGGCTCCCCGACGCGGGCGTCGACCAGGACTGGTACTTCGCGCCTGCGCCGGGCGGGCTGACCCCGCGGTCGCTGCTCCACATCAACGGCGGCTACACGGCGCCGCAGAGCGCGGTGAACTTCTCGGTGAACGTGCTCAAGGAGACGAGCGACGGCGGCATGATGTCGATCGCCACCGCCATCGATAAGCACGGTCCCGCGGCGCCGCGGCCCGTGGACGTGATCGTTCCCTTCGGTGAGTCGAACGCGCGCCTCTTCGCGCTGGTCGCCGATGAAGGTGCTTCGGGCATGACGCGCGTCGACAACCGCAACCCGTACTCGCTCTACATGGAGATCATCGAGAACCCCGATCCCAACGAGCCCAACGACATGACTCCGACGCCGATCGCGCTCGCGGGCGCTCCGGCGATGGGCATGCAGAGCGGCTTCCTCGCCACCAACGACGACGTCGATCAGTTCAGCTTCCAGGTGAGCGGCGCCGGACGGCAGATCATCTACCTGCACATCACCGAGATGGGCACGCACCCGATGAACCCGCCGCCTCCGTACCGGCTGTCGTACACGCTGTTCGATCCTTCCGATCGCCCGATCTCCGAGGGGGCGATGGCCAACGAGTTCCTCACCATCGATCTCGCCACCGCGCGCCTGGCGCCGATGACCGGCACCTACCGCGTGCAGGTGAAGGGCTTCAGGCCCGCGGGCAACACGCTGCCGATTCGGGGTGACCTGCGCGTGCAGTACCAGGTCGCGGTGCAGCTGCTGCCCGACCTCGATACGCAGGAAGGCGCCAACGGCAACGACACCGTGGCCACCGCGCGCCCGCTCAACCTGTCGCCGAACGGCCGCCTGAGCATCAACGGCAAGATCTCGTACGTGCCCGACGAGGAATGGTTCTCGGTCTCGCTGCCTGCCCGTGGCTCGCCGTCGACGCTGCGCTATCGCGTCACCGTGGATCCGGCGGCGGGCCGCTTCGCGCCGCTCTCGTCCACGCCCGCGCGGCAGATTCGCGTGGTGCGGCAGGTGACGATGGGCGCCACCGCGATCGATCGCCAGGTGAACTGCCGCACCAACGCCACCGCCTGCTTCCGCGGTGAGGACACCGACCCGATGCTGGTCGACGCGCTCTGCAACGCGAGCGATCCGCCGCAGTGCCTCTACGCGCAGCGCAATGAAGAGCTGCCGCGCATTCCGAACCTCCGCAACCTGGTCGGCGCGGTGCCAGTGTTCGCCGGTCAGCAGACCGACTTCATGATCATGATTCGCGACGAAGGCACGGGCGCCGACAAGTACGCCGACGACAAGACGTGGACGCTCGAGCTCGACTGGGTCGACGACGCCGACGAAGCCGCGCGCGGGGCCGGGCCGACCGTGATGACCGTGGGAGGCACCACCAGCGTGGCCGCCGGTGAGCTCACGTACGGTTACGGCAAGGTGTTCGACCCCGAGGAGTGGTTCATGCAGCCCGGTGGTCTCCGCGGCATCGGCGACTACGACGCGTATGTGACCGACCGCGATCTCTTCCAGTTCAACCTGGGGGCGATGGGCGACCAGGCGTGGGAGATCTCGTGGGAGCTGCTGCACGCCGACGGTGGCACCCGGCCCGCGGGTGACATCGCGCTCGAGTTCACCTTCTGCAACGGAACGGGTGCGGTGCCTGACGGCGGCCTGTGCGCCGGCCAGCAGACGCGCATCTTCGGGTACAACGACGCCAGCCTGACGCCCTGGTACCTGCCGATGAGCTTCTCGAACGGCACCATGTTGTTCTCGAGGAACAGCACTCCGACCTCCACCACCATCACCGCGCTGCCCATCGGTTGCACGTGCCTGTCGGCGGCGCGCGCGACGTCGGGCGTCTACTTCGCGAACATCGCGGCGATCGATCGCGTGGAGAACGACCCGATTCGGTACCGCATCAGCCAGCGCATGCTCCCGTACCCGGCGAGCGGCTTCACCGGGCCTGACGGCGGCACCGCGACCTGTCCCGTGGTGGACGGCGGCTGCGGCTTCGCTCGCTGAAAAGAAAGGAGGCGCAGCTCCCAGGAGCTGCGCCTCGGTGATTTCAGAATTGCTGCGTCAGCTCACATGCCGCCGTCGCGGTAGCACGGCGAAGTGCCACCATCGGTCGGCACGCCGCAGCCGGTGATGGGGAACTCGATCGACGGCGACTTCTCTCCGTTGCTCTGCAGCGTGATCTTCCCGGAGTACGCGCGGGCCTCGGTGGGCGCGAACACCACGCGCATGAAGAAGTACTGGTTGCCCTTGACGGTGGCCGGGAGCGACGTCGGCTCGGTGGTCATGGAGAACGCAGGATCTCCGTTGAAGGTGGCAGCGGTGATGGTGAGATCGGCGATGCCGCCGTTCTTGATGGAGAGCGTTTCTTGAGGCGCCGTGCCGATCTTGGTTCCGCTGCCGAACTCCTGCGCGAAACCGAGGCTGGCGCGATCGGCGCATGCTTGAGCCGAGGTGGTGAGGTCATCACCCATGCAGGCGACTGGCTCCTTCCCACATGAAGGAAAAACCGAAAGAATCGCCAGCGAGCTCAGGGATCCGACGAGCAGCTGCTTGAGGGAAAAGCGCTTCATGAAAATCCTCACGAGGTCAACGCAGGTGAACGGCCGTTTGAAACTACTTCATTGGGTATGGGGCGTCGTGCTTCTTGCCGGTCTCTCGCTCTCGGGCTGCGGGAGCATTCAGGACCAGTTCATCGGCACCAGAATCGAAGACGACTGCTCCGGTGCGTGGAACGTGTGCTCCACCACGGTGGGCTGCTTCGTGGGTGATCGGAGCTACGTGGAAGGCCGGTTTCCCGGCGTGAACAAGCTCGCCATCAGATTGTTCGAGCCGTCCGAGGTCTCCGTCGGACTCTTGCTGTTCGAGTCGGCGGGCGCCGGCGAGATGACGGTGATCAACTACTTCGAAGAGAGCTGCAGCTCGCGCGTTCGCACCGAGGTCACCGGCAAGACGCTGCTGGGCGAGAACGAGAAGATCGGCTGGGTCACGCGCAAGGCCGAGCTCACCGGCACGGGCGATCACCTGATCGAGGTCGAGTCGGACGCGCGCACGCGCTACCTGATGAAGATCGACGTGCTGCCCCTGCGCCTGCGCGACATCCAGTAACCCAATCACGCTCAGCCCTTCTTCAACGTGGCCACCATGCGGTCGGCCACGCGGAACGAGTTCGCCGCGATGGTGAGGGTGAGCGGCACGCCGCCGCTGGTGGGCAGGAAGCTGCCGTCGACCACGTAGAGGTTCTTCACCACGTGGCTCTGGCAATCGGCGTTGAGCACGCTGGTCGCGGGATCCTTGCCGAAGCGGCAGGTGCCACCCTGGAGAATGGTGGTCTCTCCCGCGATGCCCACGCGATCGACGCGATCGGGCTGCAGCGCCTGGAGCACCTCTTCGCCGCGATCGACGAGGAACTTGGTCATCGTGAAGTCGCGCTCGTGGCGCTTCATGGTGATCGCCGCCACGGGGAGGCCGAACTTGTCCTTCACGTTCGCATCGACGCCCACGTAGGTGCCGTTGGTGGAGAGGAACTCGCCGTAGATCTCGAACTCGAGGATGCGGCTGTCGCGGTACGTGCGCAGCTTGTCTTTGAGCGCCTTGCCGAAGACGCCCTTCTCGCCCTTCGAGGCGAGGCCCACCGCTGCGAAGATCGGGTTCGGGTGCGCCCACATGAAGCCGAGCGTGCCGCCCTTGCGGAAGCCGAAGCGCTCGTCGGGCATCACGTAGAAGTCCTGCACGCTGCGGTTCACGAAGGGCAGGGGCGAGTTGAGCCAGTCGAGCTCTTTGCCGCGCTTGGCCACCGAGAACGTCGCCTTCGATTGGCCGAAGCTCGAGAAGAGCAGGTTCTTCCCGACCAGCCCGTTGTCGTTGCCCAGCCCGTTGGGGAAGCGCGTCGACTTCGAGTTGAGGAGCAGGCGGGCGCTCTCCACCGCGGTGCAGCTGGCGACGATCACGCGCGCGGGCTGCTCCTGGGTGACGCCGTCTTGATCGATGTAGACCACGCTCTTCGCGAGGCCCTTCGCGTCGACGGTGATCTCCTTCGCCATGCACTTGGGGCGGAGCTCGACGTTGCCGGTGGCGATCGCCGCGGGGATCAACGAGGCCGCGGTGCTGCTCTTCGCGCCGTGCTCGCAGCCGTAGCTGCCGCAGAGCGTGCAGTACACGCAGGCGTCACGTCCGCGGTACGGGCGGCTCAGGATGCCGCGCGCGGTGGGAATGGCGTGCCAGCCGAGTGACTTGGCGGCGGTGTCGATCGCTCCCGCGACAGGATGCTCGGTGAGCGGGGGCAGCGGGTAATTGCCGCTGCGCGGCTCGAGGAACGGGTGGGGCACCGCGTTGCCCGAGACGCCCAGCTCGGCCTCGGCCTTGTCGTAATAGGGCGCGAGATCCTTGTAGGTGATCGGCCAGTCGACGACGTTGCTGTCCTTCGGCGCGCCCAGCTCCGTCTTCATGCGGAAGTCGACGGGCTTGAGCCGGTAGAAATACCCGCTCATGTGCACGGTGCCGCCGCCCACGCAGTTCGCCGTCCACGCTTCGTTGCTGCGCGAGAAGGGCTGGCCCTCTTTGCGCCAGAGGTGGGGCTCGTCCCACGGGAGCGGCATGAAGAAGTTGCGCCGCGAGTTCATGATCTCGTCATGAACGAAGTCGCTCTGTTGGTACCAGGAGCCCTTCTCGAGCACGACGACCTTGAAGCCGGCCTTACCCAGCTCGAGCGCGAGCGGCGCGCCACCTGCGCCCGACCCGATGATGCAAACGTCGACGGAGTCCTTCGCCATCAGCAGCCCTTTCCTCCGCCGCAGGTGAGCTGGTGCAGCCGCGCCGTGCCGTCGTAGGCATTCTTCGGATCGCCCTTCACGTTGCGGCCGACGAGGTTGAAGCCGACCAGCTTCCAGCCCACCTCGCCTTGATTGCCGCCGTAGCTCGGGTCACCGAGGAAGCCCTCGAGCACCAGCACCACGAACATCTCGTACCACTTCGCTTCGCCGGTCTTCTCTCCGCTGTTCTTGAAGATCTCGAGCAGCTCGTCTTGCTGCTCGGGCTTCGCCTTGGCGAAGGGCACCTGGAACATGCGCTGTGCGCGGCGATCGAGCGCGGCCACTCCGGGAACGAAGTTGGCCTTCATCTGCTGAAGCGCTTCGCTCTGCAGCATGCGATCGATGTACTCGGGCACGTTCGCATCGAGCGCGCCGGGATCTTCGTCCTTGGGGAGAATGCGATCGCACGCGGCGACGACCGTGGCCCACTCTTGGTTGGTGAAGGTCTTGTGCGAGGTGGTGGGCGGCGCGATCGCGGGCGGTGCGGCGGCGGGCTTCTCGGCCGGCTTGTCTGCCTGCTTGTCTTCCTTGCACCCGCCCAGCAGCACCACGCCACCGCCGAAGAAAGTCAGGTGCTGCACGAAGACGCGGCGGCTGACGTCATCTGCAGCTTCAGTTTTTTCAGCAGCGTCGTGATCCAACGCGTCCTGCTCGGGGGACATGGGGCGCGGAGTGTTCCCCTCTCAACTCAAGGTGGCAAGAGGTGGTGTGTCCCCCTCAAGGGGTGGGGTGTCCTCCACAGTCGTAAGATCGGAGGGATTCGCTACGATGCCGCCCTCAATGCTCCGACTTGGAACGATGTTGCTGGCGCTGGCTGTCATGGTCCTCGCGTGTCCGCCTCCGCCTCCCCCAATTGACGGTGGAACGGGCAGTGGCGCGGGAGGCGGCACCGGTGGCGGCGGGGGCCTGACTCCGTTCGCCATCAGCGACCTCGACCCCAACGCCGTGGACGCGACGTACTTCGCGATCGCGGTGGACCCCGTGCAGGAGCGCGTGGGCGTCGTGTACTTCAGCAACGCGGGCACCATGACGATGATGGGCGTGCCCGACTACGACATCAAATACGTCGAGTGGAAGCAGGGCGTGGTCTCTCCGATTCAGACCGTGCGCCAGGTGCAGCGCATCGTGGGCATCGCGCTGGTGTTCGATCCCACCACGGGCGAGCCGATCATCTCGTACCTCGGCGGCGACTCGGGCTTCGTGCCGGGCATGTCGATCTATTGGTTCCAGAGCGACGCGGTGATCAACCGTCGCACCGGCGGCACCACGTGGACCGAGACGATCGTCGCCACGCGCAGCAACAACGTGATGTGCGGCAACGTGGTGAGCGACAGCGGCTTCCTCGTCGGGCTCTGGCCGTCGATGGTGTTCGACTCGACCAACAAGTTCTATTTCGCGTACCGCGACGGTCACCAGGGCCAGTTCCCCCTGCAGGACTGGGCCGGTTCCGACGTCGAGCTCTGGGAAGGCGGCCCGCCGCCCACCACGCCGTACTGCCTCGCGCAGGGCGGCAACAACAAGGACGCGTACGGCGGTCACATTCAGATGGTGATCGGCGGCGATGATCAGCCGCTCGTGATCTACGACCAGATGTTCGGCACCTCGGACACCAACGGAAAGAATCTCTTCTTCCAGAAGCGCAGCGCCAACGGCATGTGGACCACGCCCGGCGCGTTGCTCACCATCTCGAACACGCAGACGGGCGCGGGACTCGCGTACGACTCGATGGAGGGCTACGGCGTCGCGTACCTCGAGCGTGCGAGCAACGAGCTCAAGTACGTGAAGTCGGTGGACGGCATCAACTGGCTCGAGCCCGACCCCGTCTACGGCGCGGGCACGGGTGGCTGGTACCCGTCGATCGCGATGGATCCGAAGAACCACGAGCCGGCGATCGCGTTCTACGTGTGCAGCCCGCGCAGCTCGGTGACCGAGTCGCAGTGCCTCGCGACCGACGACAAGCTGGTGGTCACTCAGCGCGTGATCGGCACCTGGCGTGAGACGGTCGTCGATGAGGGCGGCGGCTATCACCCGAAGGTCGCGTTCTTCTCTGCGAAGAACGGCGCCGAGCCCAAGCGCGTGATCGTGTACCGCACGCCCCCGGCGATCGACTCTCAGGGCGTGACGGTGAGCGGCGTGGGCGCGCTCAAGATCGCGGTGGAGCGATGAGGAACCCAGCGAGCATCCCCGGACGCCGAAGGCGGCTCAGGGGGTTCACAGCGAGCGCGTCGAGGCTGCTGTGCTCGCTCTCGCTGCTGCTCGGCCTCAGCTCGTGCCTGGTGGACAACAGCCTGGGCGGCAGTCTGGGCGAGGTGTTTCCGCTCGATCTCTCGCGCGTCGAGGTGCATCAGAACTACGAGGCGCTGCAGGTGACGTACTACCGGAACCGCGGCGTGTTCCTCGACGTGGTGGTGCGCGTCTCCGTGTCGCTGCAGGACGAAGGGGTGGCGGCAGACGGAGGCATTCCCACGCTTCCGCTCAAGCCGGGCACGCGCATCGAGCTGCAGGGCGATTCGCCCACGGGCCAGGAGCGCTGCGCGGTGACCACGGCGCCCGGCGGTGAGCCGACTCGCAACATGCCGCGCATCAAGAACGGCGATCTGATCATCACCGAAGGCGGAGAGATCGGCGCTCCCATCAAGGGCAACTTCTCGATGCTCTTCGAGCAGGAGGGCGGCGACGTCGGCTTCGGCCGCACGCTGTACGGCCGCTTCGCTTCGAAGGAGTCGATCGACGCCGGCTTCGGCGATCCCAAGTTACTACCTCTACCAGCGAAGCGGGGAGAGGGTCGGGGGGAGGGGCGAGCGCGCCTAAGCCTTCTCCAGAAACACGCGCAGATTCGTCGAGGTACCAGCGACCACGTCTGACCAGCGCTCCACCGAGCGATATCCCTCGAGCTCGACGCGAATGCGCTGCGGACCCGCGGGCAGCGTGAGCGTGCAGGGCGTCACGGCCGTCTTCTTTCCGGCCACGAAGACGTTGGCTGCAGCGGCGCGACCCTTCGCGGTCACCACCACGCGGAGTTGGCCGCTGACGGGCGAGAGTCCCTCGATCGACCCGCTGGTGCGCGTCTCGACTTCACCCTCCGGCTCTCCGGGGCGGCCGACGTAGGTGCGCTCGTTCTTGTCGAACCTGTGAATGACGGTCTTCTGCTCGCCCGAGAGGCCCGTGGCGGAGAGCGGCACGCCGGGCACCGAGACCACGTCGCTGTTCGATGCTTCGGGCACCTCGTTGCTGTCCGAGGGCTTGGTCATCACCGGAGGCGCCTTGGGCGGGTCCTTCATCTTCGGCACCAGCCGCGTCTTCTGCGCGGTGATCTCCGGCGCGGAGCCGACGTTGAACGCCCGCGCGAGATCGATCTTCTGCGCGCGCGCGGCCGTCTCGAGATCCGCCACGAACTCAGCGACGGTCTCGTAGCGATCGTCGCGGCGCTTCGCGAGGCCCGACACGAGCACCATGGAGACGTTCTTGTTCACCGTCTTCACCAGCGAGCTGGCGTCAGGCGGCGGCGTGTTCTTGTGCCCGTAGAGCACTTCGAAGTTGTTGTTGCCGAGGTACGGCGGGCGCCCGGTGAGGAGTTCGAAGGTCACCGCCGCGAGCGCGTAGACGTCGGTGCGCTGATCGATGTCTTCCACTCCGAGGATCTGCTCGGGCGACATGTAATAGGGCGTGCCCACCATCGCGCCGGGGCGAGTGAGGCCAGGGTTCGCCTGATCGCGCACCACTCCGAGGTCCAAAATGATCACGCGGCCGCCGACGCCGAGGAAAACGTTCTGCGGCTTGATGTCGCGGTGCACGAGGCCATTCGCGTGGAGGAAGGTGAGGCCTCCCGCGATCTGCTTCACGATGGCGACGGTCTCGTTGATGCCGATCTTCCCGCCGAACTTCTCGAGCATGTCCGAGAGCGTGAGGCCCTCGAGGAACTCCATCACGATGTACGGCAGCACGCCGCGCCGCCCGTGACCCTGGAAGGACACGATGTTGTTGTGGCGCAGGCTGGTCATCTTCTCGGCTTCGCGTTCGAAGCGCGCCACGACCTTCGGCTTGCGGCAGTGCTCAGGCGCGAGGATCTTGATGGCGACGACCTTGTTCGCCTGCAGATCGCGGCCCTTGAAGACGCTGCCCATCGCGCCCTGGCCGATGCGCGTCTCGATTCGCCATCGCTGGTCGAGGATCTCGCCCGGCATGACGTGAACGACGACTGTGTGTTCGGGCGCGTCGGCTGCCAAAGCGGGCCGACCTTACCATTCAGCTCATTCGACTGGGCGTACGCCGAACAGCGAAGCGGCATTGTCGAGCGTCACCCTGCGGATCACCTTGGTGCTCAGGCCTGCCCGGCCGAGGCGGTGGGCGGCGCGTCCCAGCGCGAGGATGTCGCTCGCTCCGTCTCCCGCGGCCGTGGCGAGGACGAGCCGTTCGGGACCCAGCGAGCGCACCAGGGCGACTGCCTTCTCCACGGTGAGGTGATCGGGGTGGAGGGTGAGGCCGGCCACGTACCCCAGCTCTCGGACCGCGCGCACCGTGCGGCCGACTGCTCCGTCGACGAGGATCTTCGAGGGGCTGTATTCCGACTTCTTCAGCGCGGCGAGGAGGCGGCGCGTGAGGCGCTCCTTCTCGAGGCCGGGCGCCGAGACCAGGGCAGGGCGGTTGAACTGCTGCGCGAGTGAGAGCTGCTCGAGGAGCGCCTCTTCTTCCCGCTCATCGCCCTTCGCGAGGCCGAGTTGACCGAGCGCCACGACCTTGCCGCCCTTGAAGTAGCCGGGGAGCGCGTCCAGCACCTGGCCCAGGCCGCGATGGGGGAGCACGCGCGGGTGCACTCCGAGGGCGGCCCAGGCGCGCAGGCCCGAGCGCTCGAGGCGCGGGAGCTGTTTGCCGAGGAGCTCGTCGAAGTGCGCGAAGAGTCCCTCGGGCGTGGGCGGGTGGGCCGTGGCGTCGGCGACGGCGATCACTCCGCGCACGCCAAAGATCTGCAGGGTCTCCAGATCCTGATCAGTCAGCGCGGCTGGGTGAATGCGGGGGTCGAAGAACACAGCGGCTCCAGAGATTGAACTGCCACCTCGAAGTGTCAACTGCGCAAGGACACCGATGCTCCACCTGCGCGTCGCTTTCTTTCCGGGTCTAGCAAGTACGGGGTTCTGCGGGTGGGCTCCCCATTTGCACAAGGGGACTCCCCATGACGGTGGTCCGAGCCACGCGCACCCAGGGCGCGATTCAGGAGACAGCGCAGGCGCTGGTCGCGGGTGGGGACGTCCGCGCGGCCGTCGGGCTGCTCGACACGTACCTTTCGCAGTTCGATGGTGACTGGGGGATCTGGC
>CBIHPJ010000210.1:0-12290 GCA_966211295.1 uncultured Myxococcales bacterium
CGGGAACAAATGGATCGGGGCGATCGGGAAGTTCTTCCGCGAACCCATTTTCGAAGACGGCTTCTTCGCCGGAGGCACGCTCGCCGGACTCCCGATGAAGCAGCTCGAGAAGACGCTCGCGGATCCAGCGTGGCGACTGGTCACCGTGCTCGCGCCAGACTTGAGCTCGCCCCGCACTCGGCGCGCGACCGAGCCCGACGTGCTCGCACTCGTGCAGAGACCTGAGCTCGTCTCGCTCCGTTCGGTCTACGGAATCGAAGAAGGAGAGGCCGCCTCTCTGGCCTCCGGATCCCCGCGCGACCTCACCGAACTGGGCGTCGTCGACTGCTACGCGAACCACGACGCGATCGCTCGCTGCAAGGCGCTCCCCAAGCTCCGCACACTCGCGATCGAGCTTCGTGACGATACGGTGAAGTGGCTGGTCGATGCGCCGGTGCTGCGACGCATCGAGCGGCTCGTGGTGAGCGGCTACGGAGATCTCGCCACGCTGTTGGCGGCACTCGAGAAGATGAAGGGACCACTCCGAGAAGTCGTGATCGCGAGGGGGGCTGGGCTGCCCAGCAACTCCGAAGCGTGGACGATCAAGCTCGACCGCGCGTCCGGGCAATTCACTCGGATCAATGGGAGCTATCGAACGCCGAAGAAGGGCGGAAAGACGCTCTTCGCGTCGTCGCTCCACTGGCCGCTCGAGGCGGTCCCGCCGAAGTGGCTGACGTCGATCGCTCTCGAGACGAAGAGCGGGAAGGTGACGATCCCATCCGACGAGATTCGTGAGCTCGATGAGCTGCTCGCGCGCTTCACCACGGCCACCGAGGTCAGCGTGCCCTGGACGCAGGCGCCCGCGAAAGTGGCCCCGAAGGGCACGACGTACACGCTCAGGCTCAGTGGCCCCGTCGGACTACTCGCGGCGAAGACGATCGGTCCCGTGTGGAAGCTGTTCGCCGAAGATCTGGGTCAACGCTACGAGGCGTTCTCCGTCGGCAACGCGCATCGCAAGTTCACCTCGACCAAGGATCTGGTGAAGTGGGCGGCGAACCCGCGCTGCCGCGAGCTCCAGCTCCTCGGAGAGACGACCGAGGCGAAGCTCAAGATCGACCGTACGAGCGACATCAGCGCTGGCAGCTACGCCAAGCTCGTGGGCGTGAGCAAAGACGGAGCCGCTCTTCACGACTGGCTCGCGCGCGTGGTCGACCTCGTGCCGCTCGAGGAAGGCAGTCTCAGGGGCGAAGGAACTTCGCTGGTCTTCGTCGGAGCGCCTCGAGCGAAGCTGCTGGCAGAGGCGGACCTCGAGAAGATCTCTTCGTTCGTCCGGAAGACGCGTCACGGATTCCTCGTCGAAGGTGCCCCCGAGAAACTCGATGAACAGCTGAAGGAGCTCGTCGGCCGCAACTTCGTTCGTGAGCGCGGTTGGGAAGTCGCGGATCTCGCGAGCAAACATCTCGGTGCCCTCGCGAGCAGGATTGGATTCAAGCCAGCGAGGAGCACCGAGCCGGTCACCACCGCGCTCTTCACGAAGGGCGATCGATCGATCGCGGTCGTCGTGCGCGACCACGAATGGAATGGAATGGGTGTCGAAGTTGAACTCCGCCTCGACGTGAGCAAGAGCGGCTATCGCAACGAAGTCATCGTCAGTGACGACAAGGCGAAGACGCGCGCGCAGATCGAGAAGCAGCTCGGTCTCGCCGCGAAGAAGCTCGACGGCGTCGTCGACAAGGCCTTCGCCCGCCTCGAAAAAGCCGCTCGTCGCTGACTACTGCGCCCAGTACTTCTCGTCTTCGAGACCCTCTTCCCGCTCGGGCAGACCGCGCGTGAGCCGAGGCGCCGCTTGCACCAGCACCTGGTAGCTCACGCGATTCGCGTAGCGGCACACCTGGCTCATCGATGAATAGGTGAGGAACTCGCGAACGTGCTTCGAGGAGTTCGGCACGCGCGCGCGGTGGTAGCGATTGGCCGCCATGTCGTGGAGGACCGCGGCGAGCGCGGCATCTCCGGCGCCGTTGGTGCTGGTGATGCGCTCCGGTCCGCCCTGGTACGGCGCGATGTGAGCGAACACCTGCACCGGGTTCACACACTTCGCCTTCGCCATCGGCCGGCTGAACTCGTAGCGGTTGAACTCGGCGATCGCGCCCGGCAGCAGCGGATAGCGCGTCTCGCGCTTGGCGGCGTCGTCGGTGTAGCCCGCCATGTAGAGGCCGACTGGCCCCGCGGTGCACAGCACCATGTCAGCCCACTCGAGGGCGCGCTGGCAGGCCACGAGCGGATCCGCGGAGCCGGTGAGCGCTTCACCTTCGCTCTCGTTCATCGCCACGATGTCCACGTGCTCCTTGATGAAGGAGCGCCAGAACTCGGGACGCTCAGCGATGACGAAGCGGGTGCCGAGCGTGAGCACCACCGGCACGCCCTTCGCCCGCGCCAGCGAGATCGCGCGCTGGGTGGCCGCCGGCATGGGATCGCTCTCCCTGCAGCGCAGCAGGTACGCGGAGATCACCAGGCACGACGCGTCGTCGAACACGTGCGGCGGGACACTCTCGGGGTGGAGCCTGTTCATCTGCCCCGCGTTGATCGCGAAGGTTCGCTCGCCGTCGGGCGTGACGAGCGCGAAGCAGCGGCCGATGGGTCCGTCCACCGGCTGCAGGTAATCGAGGTTCACCCGGCTCGAGGTGTTCGAGAGATAGCGGTACCCCGAGGTGCCGAGGCGAATGGACTCGCTCATCACGCCCAAGAGGATCGACGAGTCGTCCGCGAGCAGGGAGTAGTTGTGCAGCGTGTTGCCGATGGTGCCTCCGGCGAACTCGGAGCTGATCAGCTTCCGCTCCATCAACTCGTCATAGAGCCGCGCCGCCTGATCATCGGCGATGACGGTGGAGGCGCCCTTCGGCAATCCGTGCCGCGACAGCAGCTCTTCGGGAACGCGCGCGTCGATATCGACCAAAGTCTGATCAACGCCGACGACGTGCGTGCGGGTGGTCTGCTCGGCGCCAGAGCGCGTGAGGAGAGGATCGCGGGTTTGAACGGGGAAGTAGTGCTTGTGCTTGCGGCGGCCGGGGAAGCGCACGGGGCACTCATGCAACAAACCGCGACTTCTGTCTCCCCCTCAGACCGCGGCGAGCACTCCGAAGAGGGTCGCCGCGGCGACACTGCCCAGGGTCGCAGGGACGAGCACGGCCGGTTGCAGTCGATCCGCTCGCAGAAACCGCTGGATCGCCACGAGGAGCGCGGTCACTCCCAGCACGACGAGGCTCAGGGTGAGGCAGAGCTCGGTCGCAGTGCCGAACCCGGTCAGCTTCGTGGCCTGGAGGAACGCCATCCCGAAACTCCACACGTGAGCGGAGAGAAGGACGACGGCTGCGCCGATGCCGGCCACCATGCTCGCTCCTGTCGAGGTGACGTGCACGGAGGCGGCGAACGCCACGCACCAGGTGACGAGCATCAGGAGCGTCCACGCGAACACCATGGTGGGCTTGAGCGTGTCGACGATCGCGATGGCACTGAGCGGCGCGACGATCGAGAGCAAGACGCTGACGAAGAGTGAGCCGGCCGCGCGCTTCAGCAATACCCTGCTCCTCGCCCACGTCGCGAGCTCGACCTCGAGCGTGCCCTGCGCGCGTGCTTCAGCGAAGGCGAGTGACGCGCTCAACACTGCCGCGACCGCGCAGAAGCCGAAGATGATCAGACCCGCCGCGCTGGCGTCATCGCGCAGATAGAGAAAGCCGCCCCCGATGAAGCCGGCCACGGTCATCCACATCGCGTCTCGCTGCTCGCGGAAGAGGAGACGGCGCGGTCCTCCGCCCGAGGAGCCCATCAGCCAGCTGGGAATTCCGGCGCTGCCACGACGCACCACCCACGGCAGGAGCGCAAAGACGGCGACTCCGTAGATCATTGCGCCGACGGGGAGCAACGCAGGCGCGAAGTAGCCCACGGGCAACAACACGAAGTACGGAACCAGGACTGCGAGGCCGAGCGTCGCCCCTTCGCTGCGTGCGAGGAGAAACCACGTCGGCACGGTGACGACGGCCACGAGGTGACCGCTGAGCGCGAACCAGCGGGACTCGTCAGGCGTGGGCGTCGACGAAAGGAGCAGCCACGAGAGACACACGAGCGTCGCTGAGAGCGCGAACTTGATGGCGAAGACGCGCGTTCCCGAAGGCGTCGCCATGAGTTGCTCGAAGGTGCCCCTCGCGTGCTCGGCGCTCATCGGCAGGGCTACCGCGGAGGCAGGGAGCACGACGGCCAGCACCCACGGCAGGATGTTCAAGAGCGCGCCCATCGCCGTCCCGGGCATCGCGTCCTGCACCAGCGCGCTGCTGCTGCTGATCAGGATCAGCAGTCCACCGAGCATCGCGAGTCGGAGCTCGACCCGCACCTGCTGCGCCAACGTCGAGCGTGAGCTGCGCGCCCACGCGACGAGCGCGAGCCAGAGGAGCAGGGGCACCAGGCGGGCGAACCAGATCGCCGGCCGCGTCACTCCGTGGAGGAGATCGAGGACCACCGTGCTGATGCCCGGCACCAACGCCAGCAGCCACAACCCTTCGAACCAGCGCGCGAGTTTCATGGGGAGCTCAGGCAGCGAGGAGAAAGATGTCTTCGAGGCTGAGCGCGGAGCTGTCGACCTTCACCGCTCCCGCCCCCGCGAGCCAGCGCTGGGCTTCGTCGCGCGCATCGTCGAGCACCAACTCGAGCATCCGACCTTCGCGCTTGAGCGGTCGCACCGTCTTCATGGGCACCGAGCTCGGCGCGTCGCCGTCGAACCACGCCTGCAGGCGGCAGAAGCGCGCGCGCGCGTCGTCGGCGGTAGCGGTGAGCACGGCCTTGCCCTGGCTCATCACCGTGAAGTCGTCGACCACGCCTTCGAACTCACGGATCAGATGCGTGGAGACGAGGATGGTCTTCTTCTCGGGATCGCGGTCCTGGAAGACGCCGATCACTGCTTCGAGAAATTGCCGGCGCACGAGGGGATCGAGACCGCTGGTGGGCTCGTCGAGCACCAGCAACTCCGGGTCGCTCGCGAGCGCGCACACCAGGGCGAGCTGCGTGCGTTGCCCCTTGGAGAGCGTGGAGGTCGGCGCCGCACCGTCGAGCTCGAAGCGCGTGAGGAGGTGTTCCTGCACGTCCTCGCTCCAGCGCGTGCGCAGCGTGCGGTACCACGCGAGCGTCTCACGCACCGTCATCCACGGATGAAAGGCGGGCGCGTCGGGAACCCAGGCGAAGCGGGACTTCACCTCGGCTTCGTGCGTGCGCGGATCGAGCCCGAAGATCCTGAGCGTTCCTCGTTCGGGTCGCAACAGGCCAATCAGCGCGCGCAGCGTGGAGGTCTTCCCCGCGCCGTTCCGTCCAAAGAGCGCGTGACAACGGCCTGGCTGCACTTCGAGCGTCAGCCCTCGCACCGCTTCCGCACGGGAATATCGAACGACGAGATCCTTCAGCTCGGCGACGGGGCTCATTCACTTGCCTCCTACGAGGGTGGTCTTGCGGAAGTTGCGGAGCCGGTCGTCGAGCAGCGCTTTGAGCGCTTCGTCTTCGACCTGCAGGTGGTGCGCTTGAACGATCAGCTGATCCACCGCGTGCGCGAGCCGCTCGGTGCGCACCGTCTTCCTGAGCGGAGAGACGGTGGTGGTGACGAAGCTCCCCGCGCCCTGGCGGTTCTCGATCACGCCCTCGGTCTCGAGCTCGGTCCACGCGCGCGAGATGGTGTTGCGGTTCACCTTGAGCTCCTCGGCGAGCGCTCGCACCGAGGGGAGCTGATCACCCGCGCGCAGGGTTCCGCTCGCGACCGCGGCCTTCGCCTGCTGCACCAGCTGCAGGTAGACCGGCACGCCCGACTGGTAATCCACGAGCCAACGCATGCCATGGATACTGTCATAGGACACTATGACACTTCAAGCGGTCAGCTAAGCCCGCGTGATCCCGGACTTGTCAGTGGCGGGTGGTACCTTGCGTTTCATGCGAACGAATGGGGGGAGCACCACATGGATCAGTACATGGATCAGATCAGCGTCATTTTTCGTCGTCTTCTCGCTTGCCTGGAGCAGCTTGCTGAGTGGCTGCGCGACAACTTCGGTGCAGGTGCTGCCGTCGCTCATGCCGGTGGACGCGAGCCGGCCGTTCTACGTGTACAAGCCAGTGAAAGGAGTCGCGTGCGGGGACAACGCGATCGCCGGCGCGATGGAAGATCTGTACCGCGTCGGAGGTGACGCGCACGGCTTCGTCTCGGTCACCATCGAGCAGCAGCTGCATGGAGAAAAGTGCGTCACCATCAGCGCGCGACCGATCACCTACGGGTGCACTCCGATGGAGCCAAAGAAGGTCGACGTCTATCCCATGCACGTGGTGCCAGGCCCCGCGGACTGCGCGGGAACGAGTGACGCGTGCGTGCCTGAGTGCGCGCGGTACGGCCAGGTGCTCGGCGGAAGCGAGCTCGAGGCCCAGGCCTTTCGCGAACGATGTGTCTCGAGGTGCCGTGCTGCAGATGCGGCGTTTCTCAGCTGTGCACGCGCGGTCGCGGTTCCGGCGGATGTTCGTCGCTGCGATTCGCTTCGCTGAACTTTCAATCAAAGGACTTCGTCATGCCGATCAACGAGTACCTCACTGAGTTGAAGCAGATGCTGCAGACGCCGACCCAGCGCAGCACCACCACGCTGTTGAACATGCTGAAGGCCGAGCCTGATCTCGGGCGGCAAGCGCGGCCGGTGTTGGTGGCTGATCCGCTCTTCGCGCCGGCGTATCGCGCGCACGGTGGCGTGGCTGATTACGAGTACCACAACGTGCGCATGCCGATGCCGCGGGCGATTCGCAGCCCGAGCAACCTGCACACGCTGATGCGCGCGGTGCAGGACGGCGCGTCGCAGTTCCGCACGTTGAAGGCGATGGGTGATGGGTGGGGCTTCGCGAACGCGGCATTCACGCCGGACTGGTTGGTGCACTGCATCGGCCTCGATGACGTGCTGCCGCTGGAGGAGGACACCTTTCTTCCTTCGGCTCCTGCGCCCGACACGCTGGTGCGCTTTCAGTCAGGAGTGACCTTCGCGAAGTTGAGCGCGGCGCTCGCGCAGTCGAATCGCGCGGTGGTGCAGCAGCCGGGCTTTCAGGATCTCACCTTCGTCGGCTGCGCGGCCGCGGGAGGTCACGGCTCCGGACTGTCGATCGGCGGCATCTCGTCGCAGATCGAAGCGGTGGAACTGGTCACGCTCGACGAGAGCAACCAGGCGCGGCTGGTGCGCATCGAGCGGACCAAGGGCTTCACGGATCCGGCGAAGTGGCGGGCGCGGTATCCGGCCCCGACCTTCGACATCGTGCAGGACGACGGGCTGTTCCACGCGGCGCGCTGCGCGCAGGGAAATCTCGGCATCGTGTACGCGGTGACGGCGCGCACGCAGCCGGCGTATTTCCTCGAAGAGAGCCGCGTGCTCTCGACGTGGAATGAGTCGTGGGGCCTCGTGCAGAAGATGCTCGTCGATCCCGAGGTGCACAGCGTGCACGTGTGGATCAACCCGTACTTCACCAACACGCGGAATGATCCGACGGTGCTGGTGACGAAGCTCGCGCGGACCAACGCGAAGGTGCGCTCGGGGCTGCGCGGGGCCGGGTTGTTGCTCGGCGGGATGAATCCCATCACCGAACTGGTGCGGCTCTACGCGGCGCTCAATCCCTCGGCGATTCCGCTGCTGATCGATGAAGCGCTGAAGATGTGCGTGGCGACGAACGTGGTGATGCCGTCAGCCGAGGCGCTCGACTTCGCGGCGCCCAACACGGTGCCGGTGCACGCGGCGAGCCTGGGCTTCGACGCGTCGACTGCGAATGAGACGCTGAAGGAGCTGCTCGGGGAGCTCAACTCCTGGACCACGCAGAATCAGTGGATCAGCTCGCCGATCGGAATGCGCTGGGTGAAGGCCTCGCAGGACTTCATGTCGCCGCAGTACGGGCGCGACACCGTGATGCTCGAGGTGCCGATCATGAAGGGCACTCCGAACGCAGTGGAGACGCTCGATCGCTACGCGATGTACATGATGGACAAGTGGGGAGCGCGGCCGCACTGGGGCCAGCAGAACCCGATGGGGCGGCAGCGTTTCCAGAAGGTGTATGGGAATGCGGTGCCCGCGTTCGTCGCGGCGTATCGGGTGCTGAATCCGAACGGGTTCTTCGATGGACCTTTGTCACGCCAGCTGGGACTCCGAGAGCTCGCCAGCGGAGTTTAGCGACGTATCTCCCTCTCCCTGCGCCAGCGGGGAGAGGGTCGGGGTGAGGGGCGAGAACATCCGAGTTAGTGGTTGCGACTCAGAGACTGAGGTCTCACCTTCGACGGATTGCGCCGGTCGGCAATCCGCTCGAGCAGCGCCTCGTCACCATCAGCAAGAGCGCGCTCAACGAATTGCTCCCAGACGTCCTCGCGAACGAAGAGCACCTTCGAGTCGAGTCTCGTGGGTTGCGGATCCAATCCTTGACCCAACTCAGCCCACTCACCGTCGTTGATGTTCCACGCGAGGCGATACGTGGTGGAGCGATCGACTCCGGGTTCGGGGCTCCACGCGAGGGACTCGTGACCGGTCTCGTGGTCGTAGAGGAAGTTGAGTCCCTGCGGCGCGATGAGCAGCGTGGGAAGTGGGCGGGGGATTCGCGCGATCAGTGCGCGCCACTCTGAGTACGGCGGAGTGGCGTTCGGATCGAAGCCGGTGCGGGCGAGCAGGACGACGGTGATCGCAAGGAGGATGCCCTCACCCCGACCCTCTCCCGAGGGGAGAGGGAGGCAGGTCACTAAGAGCGGAATCGAGAACAACGGTGACATCAGCGCGAGCCGATAGCCGACATCGAGCGTGTCCGTGCGCCAGAGAGGGAACACGCAGATCACCAGCGGCACCAGGAGCGCTCCGAGCACCGCGCGCTGCTCCTTGAAGCGAATGAACCGCCACGCACCGAGCACCAGCGCCGGCCACGCGAGCAGCAACTCGATGCACTGAGGCCAGCTCGTCGCCCGCAGCGCGAAGTACGGAATCGGCGGAGGAAGTCCCGGCGAGAAGGTGAGCTGGGACTGCATCCGATCGAGATCCGCGGGATGGAGGAGGTTCGGCAGCGTGGCGCTGAGCGCGGTGAAGACGAGCGCCAGTCCCGCTCCGACCCAGAGCACGCGGCGATCGCTCAGCTTCGACGAGAGCGCCCCGAGTCCGGCTCCGAGCGCAACCGAGAGCAGCAGCGCGGCACCGAGACGATGGGCGAGCGCGGCGGTCAACACCCCGACTCCGAGCACGGCGAAGTTCGTTCCGCGCCGCCACGCGAGCACGAGCAACAGCGGAGCGACGACGCCGAGGTTCTTCGCGAAGTCGCCACCCAGATGCGTGAGCGTCGGAGAAGCAGCGGTCCACCCCGCGAGCCACCACGCGCCGTTCGGAGGAACGAGTCGCTCGCCCAACTTCCACGCCGCGGGGACGGCGAGCGCGCCGAGCAGCGCGGCTCCGACCTTCACGGCCACCACTGCGGAGGGAATGACGAAGTGGAGCGCCGCGAGGAAGTACGTCACCCAGCTCGCGTCGGGCCAATGGAGCCGGCCCTCGGTGACGAGGCGTTCCACCTGCACCACGTACGAGTAACCATCCCAACCCGTGGGCTCGTCGCTCGAGAGAAAGAGCTGCAGCCTGACGGAGAAGGCGAGCAGCGTGAGCAGGAAGAGCCGCACGCCGCCCACTTACTCTGGAGCGTCAGCCGCGCGTGAGCGTGAGCGTGATGTCGGCGCCCTTGAACAACTTGCCGATGGGGCAGTTGGCCTTGGCGAACTGGCCCAGCTCCTGAAGCTTCGCGTCTTCGATCTTCTGCACGCGCGCGACGCACTCGAGCTCGATCCTCGGGATGCTGAGATCTCCGGCCTTGTTGTCGAGCTGCACCCTGGCGGTGGTGCGGATCTCATCGGGAGGCATGCCGGCCTCGGTGAGCACGCCTGAGAACTTCATGCTGAAGCAGCCCGCGAGCGCCGCGCCAGCGAGCTCTTCGGGGTTGGTGCCGGGTGCGTTCTCCACGCGCGCCGAGAGTGAGTACGGCTGATCTTTGATGGCGCCAGTCTGGGTCGAGATGATCCCCGAGCCCCTTTTGACGTCGCCCATCCAACGTGCAGTCGCTGTACGAATCATGGTGTCCTCCTCAAGGAAAACATGGCGCGCTCGAACAACCACTTCATCAGCGTCTCGAAACGTGGAGAGTTGGTAGCCCGCCGAAAGGGGAGCGCTCCTCGCGTGGTGGCGACGGTGGCGCAGGGAATCGTCGTGCGCAGTGACGAGGCCGCGCGGCTGAAGGGCTCCCCGCCCGAGGTGCGGGTGCACTTTCTGGGCGGCGGGGCCAATCGGGAGCTGCGCGTGCTGACGATCGAAGGGCTCGACGTCGCCGAGTTTCAGGCGAAATTCGGAGTGAGTGACGAAGCGCTCGGCCGCTGGTTGCGCGAGGCCGTCGAGCGCGCGCTGGATTGAATTCGCGAATTGCCCCCCGGGGTGAGGGCACGCTCAATTGGCTCAACGAACGAGCAATGAGGACTCACTGCCGCACGATCGCCCCTCTCCCCGCTTCCGCAGGGAAAGGGAGACACGTAGGGTCCGCGCGTGCTTCGCCGCATCGCCCGACGCGTGATCCCCGTGCCTGTCCGCGTGGCGCTGCTGCAGTGGCCCTCGATGCTCTCGCTCCTCTCACTCGAACGAATGCAGCACGACGGTCTCGAGCGAAGGCACGTCGTCACCTCACGCACCACTCCGCTCCGACGTGAGCGCGTCGGATACGACGAGCACCTCCAACTCGCGAAAGAACAGAACGTCGCGCGCGCAGCGAGTCTCCTCGACGGACTCACGCTCCCTCCGGGCGCCCTCTTCTCCTGGCATCGGCACATCGGTCCGCCGGTGCGGCTGCGCGGGTTCGCTCCGGGCCCTGAGCTGCACGACGATCGGCTCGAAGCAGGCGGAGGCGGAGGGCTCTGCCAGGTCGCGAACCTTCTCTTCTATCTCGCGGTGCACGCGGGCCTCGAGCTCGTGGAACGCCACCGCCACGCGCTCGATCTCTTCCCCGACGACTCGCGCACCGTTCCCTTCGGCTGCGGCGCGACGGTGTTCTTCCCTCGGAAAGATCTCCGCTTCCGCAACACGAGCGGCGTGCCCCTCACGCTGCGACTCTCGATTCACGACGGCGGCCTGCACGGATCGTTGAACGCCGAGCGCCCGCTCCCCTACCGCTGCGAGCTCGTGGAGAAGGACCACCTCTTCGAGCGCACCGACGACGCGGTCTTCCGCAGCAATCGCCTCTTCCGCCTCTGGCACTTCGAGGACGGGAGACACCGGGAGGAATGGCTGGCTGATCACCACGCCCGGGTAGCGTACGAGCTAGCTCATCAGCCGGGAGGGGCCCTGCCCCGCCGCGCCGCGCCCGAGTAAGTCGTTCGCCCATGCGTCTTTGGCCGGTGGCTGTGCTGATGATCGTCGCGACGGCCTGCGGCGCGACCCTTTCCACGGGCGAGCTCACGTTCGACGCCAGCGCGGCTCCGATCGACGGGATCGTGTTCGTGCACGGCCTCAACGGGAAAGGCGCCAACTGGGACACGATGGTCGCGCGCTTCAAGGCTGACGGCTGGCCCGAAGATCGTCTTCTCGCCGGCAGCTACCGAAATCCTGAGTGGGGCTGCAACGAGACGAACGCGCTCGAGCTGTCGGACTGGGTGAACACGCTGAAGGCGCGCGGCGCGAAGCACATCGCGATCGTCGCGCACAGCATGGGTGGACTGAGCTCTCGCTATTACCTGCAGCGCCTCGCCGGCACGGAGTCAGTCGACACCATCGTCACCCTCGGCACCATGCATCACGGGTTGATGACCGCGTGTCTTGCTCCGGTCGACGTCTGCGTGTGGAAGGAGGTCTGCATGTCGAGCCTCTTCCTGTCGGATCTCAATACCGCGCCCGCGACTCCGGGGCCGACGAGGTGGGTGTCGATCTTCAGCAGCGGCGACGCGATCGTTCCCGCGCAGAGCTCGCAGCTTTACGGCGCGGTGAACGTCGAGGTCGAGGGAATCGGCCACGACGGGAAGAAGGGGCTGCAGTTCGACGAGGGTGTGTACGAGAAGGTGAAGGCGGCGCTGAACCTCGCGCCCACGCAGCAGTGACGTGATCAGCGCGTTTCGCGCAGCCGTCACTCCGGTGTCGCAGCGCCCGCGCACCGCGTGAAGAACGTCTCGAGGCGGATCAGAGCCCGGCTCCGAAACGTCGGAAGGTCGCGGAGGCGAAGCGACCAGAAGCTTGATCAGCGCGATTCGCTGACGGCGCTGAACCTCGCGCCCA
>CBIHPJ010000211.1:0-12283 GCA_966211295.1 uncultured Myxococcales bacterium
AGGCCGCTCCTACGACGTGGTCGACCTCGCCGCGGAGTTGGTGGAGGCACCGGTGGAGGCACGAGCGGTGGGGGCACTGGCGGAGGAGGAGGCCAGGTCGGTTGCATCCCGAACGACGACGGCCGGATCGAGCGCGACGAGGTCTTCTTCCAGGCCGGCCTGCGCGCCACCTTCAAGATCAGCGGCGCAGCGACGTGGGACACTGCCGGCACGGCCGCTCCGGATGGTGGACGCCGCTGGGACTTCACCACCCAGCTCGCGGGCGACACCTCGCGCCTCGTCGAGACCAAGCCGCTCACGGGCGAGTGGTACGAGTCCGACTATCCCGACGCGGGATACGTGACCGAGCTGGGCCAGGGCTCCACGCTCCTGGGCGTCTTCGCGGCGACCAACGAAGGGCTCTACCTGCAGGGCGTGGTCTCGCCGGCCATGGGCACCTCGGAGACCAAGGTTCACTACGATCCCTGGGTGAAGGTGCTGCAGTTCCCGATGCAGGCGGGCACCTCATGGGCCACCACCACCACGGTGAGCGGCAAGTACCAGGGCTTCATCATCGGCAACGCCGCGTTCGGCACCGGCCTCCCCTTCCAGGAAGAGACGTACACCTCGAGCGTCGACCGCTCGGGCGATGCGGTGACGCCGTTCTCGAACTTCCACTCGTTGCGTGTCCGCACCGTGATGGAGCGGTCGACCCGCGTCTACACGCTCAACCCGTGGACCAAGATCCTCACGCTGCGATCGTTCAGCTGGAACACGGAGTGCTTCGGCACGGTCGCTACCGTCACTTCCACCGACAACGAAACCAGCACCGAGTTCACCGACACGGCTGAAGTGCGGAGGCTGTCTCCTTGAGGTTTGCGGCCCTCCTCATCGCGCTCGGAGCGAGCGGCTGTCTGCACTTCCACACCGGCCCCATGCCCGGTGAGCCGAAGGACGCGACGTACCTCGAGCTCGAGGGCACGCGCGTGCGGTACGTCGACGTGGGAGAGGGCCCGCCGGTGGTGCTGCTCCACGGCTTCGCCTCCAGCATCGAGAACTGGATCACGGTGATGCCGAAGCTGGTGAAGGACCACCGGGTGATCGCGATCGATCTCCGCGGCTTCGGGTGGACCGATCGGCCCGTCGCTGACTACTCGCCGAAGGCCCAGGCGCAGCTGCTCAAGGCGCTGCTGGATGAGCGCAAGGTCGGCAAGGTCGCGCTCGTCGCGCACTCGTGGGGCTCGTCGGTCGCGCTCGCGTTCGCCCTCGAGTATCCAGATCAGGTCGATCGCATCGCGCTCTACGACGCGTGGGTCTACGACTCGCAGCTGCCTTCGATGTTCCACATGGCGCGCGCGAAGGGCCTGGGGGAGATCTTGTTCGGGCTCTTCTATTCGGAGCGCTACGAGGAGCGGCTCACGCTCGGCTTCTACGATCCCGAGGTCGTCACGCAGCAGCTGGTGGATGAAGTGGAGATTGCGTTCGATCGCCCGGGGACTCGTGCCGCGGCGCTCGAGGCAGTGCGCGGGATGCGGTTCGAGGAGATGGAAGAGAAGTATCGGACCATCAAGGCGCCCACGTTGCTGCTCTGGGGGCGGGAAGATTTGGTCACTCCGGTCTCGATCGGGGAGAAGTTGGTGCGGCAGCTGCCCAACGCGAAGTTGAACGTGTATCCGCGCTGCGGCCACTTCCCGATGATCGAGGCGATCTCTGAGTCGACCCGGGATCTCGGCGTGTTTCTCGGGAGCGGGCGATGACGCGGAGCAAGCCCCTCTCCCCTGCCCCTCTCCCCGCTTGCGCAGGGAGAGGGAGACATTTTGCGCTCTTCACCGCATTGCTGATTTCGAGCACCGCGCAGGCTTCGGGTCTTGCGGACCACGGGGCCGACCTGTTTCAGCGCGAGAAGTTCGAGATCTCGCTGCACGGCTTCTTCCGCGTGCGCGGTGACTGGCTCAACAACCTCGATCTCGATCGCGGCACCACGCCTTCGGGACTTCCGCTCTTCGCGGTTCCGCTGGGCGATCCGACGGGCCAGTCGCTCTTCTCTGCCGACATGCGCCTGCGCACCGACGTCGCGCTCTACGCGCCGTTCGCCGCCGCTGCCGTGAAGGTGCGCGCCGATCTGATCGACAACCTCGTGCTCGGCTCGACTCCCGTGCTCTCGCCCGGCACCGGCAACGCGCCCACTCCCGCGGCGAGCCCGGGGCAGTTCCCCGCCACCCTGCTGCGCATCAAGCGCGCGTACGGAGAGATCCTCACCCCCATCGGCTACTTCGCCGCCGGCCGCATGGGCAACATGTGGGGCCTCGGGGTGATGTCGAACGGCGGCGACTGCCTCGACTGCAACCTCGGAGACCAGGCCGACCGCGTCGCGTTCGTCACCTCGCTGGGCCAGCATCTCTGGGCGCTCGCGTACGACTTCAGCGCGGTCACCCCGGTGCAGTACCGCAAGGATCAGCAGCGCCAGCTCGTGCTCGACCCGAGCACCGACGTGCAGTCGGTCACCTTCGCGGTGATGAACATCAAGGACGACTACACGCGCCACCGTCGCCGGCGCGCGGGCAAGTTCACCCTCGAGTACGGAGTCTTCGGCTCGTACCGCTGGCAGAACAACGACATCCCCGCGGCGTATCTGCCGGGTGCGGCGAACACCGTACTCACCCCGTCGTCGGTGATGCGCCGTGGATACAAGGCCGGAGTCGTCGACGCATGGCTCCGCTTCCAGACTCCGGGATTCAAGGTCGAGGCCGAGGCCGCGGTGCTCTTCGCCGAGGTCGAGCAGGCCTCGCTGATCCCCGGAGTGCTGCTACGTGATCGCGTGCGCTCCCTGCAGGCCGGCGGCGCGGTGGAGACCACCATCGGAGCCCCGGGTTCCGTGTTCATCGGCGGACTCAACCTCGGCGCGGCGAGCGGAGATCCTGCTCCTGGGTTCGGCGCCTTCCCTCCTCCTGGAACTGCTCCGAAGGCCGGAGAGCTCGACGGACCGCAGTTCGACATTCCGCGCGACACCCGCATCGACAACTTCCGCTTCCACCCCGACTACCGCGTCGATCGCATCCTCTTCGCGGAGATCGTCGGCACCGTGACCGACGCCTGGTACGTGCGTCCGTGGGCGAAGGCCCGCCTGCTCGAGTTCCGCAGCTACGTGCTCGAGCTCCAGGCCGACGGGACGTTCAGCCGCGCGTTCTATGAGAGCTCCACTCCGGGCAACGACGCGTCGCTCGGCATGGAGTTTCACGGCGCGCTCACCTGGGCCAGCAAAGACGGCTTCGACGTTCTCGCCGAGTACTCGGTGCTCTTCCCCTTCGCCGGCTTCGACAACCCGGCTCAAAACCTCTCGGCCCAACCTGCGCAGCTCGCGCGCGTTCGCCTCGCGTGGAGATTCTAGAAATGACGCGCTTCGTTTCTCTTGGTCGCTCAGCCACTGCAGCTCCTGTTGCACTGATCCTCGTCCTCAGCGCGTGCGGCGAGAACCGCACCATCCCCGAGAAGGCCGCGTACGTCGGTGCCCCGGTCGCGCCGCTGGAGTGCGTGCCCAACCTCGACGGCCGCATCGACGCCAGCGAAGCGAGAGCCGCGTTCGGGATTCCGGTGCACTACCTCGCCAATCCTCCCGAGACCTCGCGCACCGTCTCCATCCCCGGCGAGGTGAATTCGTCGGGTCAGCGCATGTGGGATCTCTCGAACGACTACGCCGATGATCGCGTGGCCACGCTCTCGGCCTCCGCGCTCTCAGGTCACTGGTTTGCCTCCAGCTTCCCCACCGGCCAGTTCGTCTCGGCGCTCGATCTCGCGCAGACCACGCTCGGCGTGTACCTGAACGACGGCACGGATCTGCTCCTGCTCGGCTACGCGTCGAGGGAAGAGAACCCGATGACGGGCAAGACCCTCGTCGTCTACTCGTCGCCCGTCGCGATCTTCCGCTTTCCCCTCGAGGTCGGGAAGCAGTGGATCAGCGTCGGCCAGGTGAGCAACGCCACCCTGCGCGGCCTCCCGTTCGCGGGCCGCGACACCTACCAGGTTCGCGTCGACGCGGCGGGCCAGCTCGAGCTCCCCGACGTGACCTTCACCCAGGCGCTGCGCGTGCGCACCACCGCCACCATCGAGCCCGCGATCGGTCCCACGATCGTGCGCCGCCAGGTCGGCTGGGTGTTCGAGTGCTTCGGCGAAGTGGCCCGCGCCACCGCGCCCGATGGCGAGATGAACGACGACTTCACCACCACCTCCGAGCTTCGACGGCTCGGTCTTTGACAGGAGCAGCACATGAACATGATCTGGGATCAGTGGAAGAAGGGCTTTGACGTGTGGGAGCAGAAGACCGCCGAGATGTTCGAGTCGGTCCTCAAGTCGCCCGCGGTGCTGCAGCCGATGGGCTCGATGCTCAGCGCGACCATGAAGCTGAAGGCGCAGATGGAGAAGAGCCGCGCGCAGTGGTGGGGCTCGCTGGGTCTGCCCACCAAGGTCGAGCAGGAGAAGACCCTGCACACGCTCAATCAGATCAACAGCCGCTTGATTGATCTCGAAGAGCAGCTGGCGGAGCTGAAGAAGAACTGATCGGTATCCCCTCACCCCGACCCTCTCCCCGCCAGGGGAGAGGGAGACCATTATGGACATCACTCCCTTCCTCGAACTCAAGCCCGCGCCTCGCGCCATCTTCGACTCGCTCGCCGAGCGGAAGACGCGCGCGCGATGGATGCTCCCCACTCCGGACGGTGATTGGCAGGCGGTGACCTGGGCTTCGTACGCGAAGGGAATTCGCCAGGCGGCGCTCTTCCTCGCGTCGGCCGGGCTGCGCTCGGGAGATCGCGCCGCGATCTTCGCGCCCAACTCGGTGGAGTGGATCAGTGCCGCGATGGCGATCGAGTCGGTCGGCGGCGTGATGGTGCCGGTGTACCCCGCGAACACGGCGCCGCAGGCCGCGTACGTGGTGAACCACTCGGACACCAAGGTGCTCTTCGTCGACACCGCTCCGCTGCTGCAGCGCGTGTTCGAGGCTTGGAGCGAGTACTCGCACGTCACGCACATCGTGACCCTGAGCGCTCAGCCGCTCGAGGCGGGACCGATCATCGAGAAGATGCGGAGCAAGGGGCTCCCCGTTCCGCCGGTCGCTGAAGTGGAGCGCAAGCTCGTCACGTGGAGCCGCGTGCAGGCGATGGGTGCCGCGCGCGATCAGGAGGCGCCGGGAGAATTCGAGCGGCTGCTCAACAGCGTCTCGCTCGATCAGGTCGCGCAGATGCTCTACACGAGCGGCACCTCGGGCAATCCCAAGGGCGTTCCGCTCACGCACCGCAACGTCGGCGTCAATGGCTCCGACTGGCTCAAGTGCAACGCGCCGCTGCTGGAGACGAAGGACGTCGATCTCCTCTGGCTCCCGATGAGCCACATCTTCGGCTTCGGCGAGGCGTGCCTCGGCAACACGCTCGGCTGGACCACGTACATGTGCGAGCCGATCAAGGTGATGGAGCTGCTCCCGCAGGTGCGCCCCAGCGTCTTCATGAGCGTGCCCGCGGTCTGGGAGAAGCTCGCGCTCTCCGCGATGGGCGAGAAGGATCCCGTGAAGCGCCAGGCAGCCCTGCGTGCGGTCACTGGCGGTGAGTTCCGCTTCTGCCTCTCGGGCGGGGCGGGCTTGAAGCGCGAGGTGAAGGAGTTCTTCCACCAGGCCGGCCTGCTGATCATCGAGGGCTACGGACTGACCGAGACCTCACCCACCCTCACCCTCAACCGCCCCGACGCGTTCCGCTTCGACACCGTGGGCAAGGTGCTCCCCTCGGTGCAGGTGAAGCTCGCCGAGGATGGGGAGATCATGGCGAAGGGCCCGACGGTGTTCAGCGGTTACCACAAGGATCCCGCGGCCACGGCCGAGGCGTTCACCGAGGACGGCTGGCTCAAGACCGGAGACGTGGGCCGCTTCACCGATGACGGGTTCCTCCAGATCATCGACCGCAAGAAGGACATCCTCGTCACCGCCGGCGGGAAGAACGTGCCGCCCGCGAACATCGAGATCCGCTTCCGCGACGATCCGTTCGTCTCGGCGGTGGTGGTGTACGGAGACGCGCGCCGCTACCTCGTCGCCGCGGTGTGGCTGCATGAGCCCGCGGTGAAGGCCCACCTCGAGCAGGCCGGAGTGTCGGGCGCGGCGATGGCCGAGGCGCGCAAGGCGCTGGTGCAGACGCGCATCGACCAGGTGAACACGCAGCTCGCGTCGTACGAGTCGATCAAGAAGTTCGTGATCATCGACACGCCGCTGACCGTGGAGAGCGGGCTCTTGACCAGCACGCTCAAGGTTCGCCGCAAGGAGGTCTACAAGTCGTTCGGCTCGCGGCTGGAGGCGCTCTACGAATGAGCGACCCAATGAAACGGATCACGAATCTGCTGGGATTGTTGACGCGTCCGAAGCCGCAGGTCGGCGTCACGCCGTGCGACGTCTTCTTCCAGGAGAACAAGTGGAAGCTGCTGCGCTACCGGGCGCGGCCGAGCGGAATCTCGCACGCCACTCCGGTGCTCCTGGTGCCATCGCTGATCAACCGGCACTACGTGCTCGACCTGATGCCGGGGAAGAGCTTCGCGGAGTACCTCGTCGCCCAGGGCTTCGACGTGTTCTGCATCGATTGGGGCACGCCGGGCGATGAGGATCGCTACGTCACCTTCGACGACGTCGTCGACGCGTGGCTCGGTCGCGCGATTCGCCGTGTCGCGGGCACCGTGGAGCACCACAAGACGCACGTGCTCGGCTACTGCATGGGCGGCACGCTCACCGCGATTCATGGCGCGGTGCACCCGGAGCACCTTCAGTCGTTCGTCGCACTCGCCGCTCCGGTGAAGTTCGACGACGGCTCGCTGCTCAGCACCTGGACCAACCTGAAGGGCTTCGACCTCGATGCGATCGTCGATGGCACGGGGAACGTGCCGTGGCAGTTGCTGCAGGGCGCGTTTCAGATGCTGCGCCCCACCCTGCCCTTGATGAAGGCCGTGGGGCTGATCGACCGCGCGTGGAACGACGAGTTCCTCGACGGCTTCCTCGCGCTCGAGACCTGGGGCAACGACAACGTCTCGATCCCCGGCGAGTTCTACCGGACGTACATCCGCGAGCTGTACCAGCGGAACTCGCTGCTCAAGGGTGAGTTCGCGCTGCGTGGGAAGAAGGTGAAGCTGAAGAACCTGGTGTGCCCCACGCTCGCGGTGACGTTCGAGCACGACAACATCGTGCCGGGTCCGAGCGCAGGCGCGTTGATCGAGGCGTGTGGTGCGAAGGACAAGCAGCACTTGCATCTGCCAGGCGGACACGTGGGCGCGGTGGTGAGCAAGCACGCCGCGAAGACGCTGTGGCCGCAGTTGGTGGCGTTCTACGAGAAGCACGACTCGCCGCCGCGCGTTGAGGTGAAGCGGAAGAAGACTGCCTCGGCCGCCTGAAGAACGCGGTCATTTGGGCCTCTCTACGGAGGGCCGCGTTCTGTTAGACGGCGCGCCCCTTCACTCGAGGTTCCATGCGGTCTCTGCGTTCTGTGCTGCTTTCGTCGTTCGTGTTCTTCGCCTGCAATTCCGGCTCTGAAACTGATCCTGTCTTCGGTGCTTCGAGCGCCGCTGACGTCTCCGCCGAGCGCATCGCCGCGTGGGACAAGGCCGCCAACCTCGGCGACTACCGCGACGCGGGCTACCTCACGGTGGCTGCCTTCGCGGCGACTCCGGCCTCGGGCATCACCGAGGCGCAGGTCGCCAACTGGGACATGGCTCACGGTTGGGGCGATCACTCCACCGCGGGATACCTGACGGTTGCGGCCTTCACGGCGTTCCCCGCTTTCAGCATCACTGCTGCGCAGGTCGGCAACTGGGACATGGCCTTCGGTTGGGGCGATCACGCAGCCGCCGGGTACCAGACCGTCGCCGCCTTCACGGCCACGCCTGCTGGCGGCATCACCGCTGCGCAGGTCGGAAACTGGGACACGGCGTCTGCCTGGGGCGATCACTCCACCGCTGGCTATCAGACCATCGCGGCCTTCCTGGCGACGCCTGCGGGCGGAATCACCGCGACCAACATCAGCAGCTGGAACGCGGCCGCCGCGCGCACGGAGACTGATCCCAAGGTTGGCACCCTCGCGAACAACACCGTTCCGAGCTGGAACGGCACGTCGCTCGTCGACACCACCATCACCCAGACGGGCACCCGCATCGGCATCGGCACTGCGACCCCGAGGGGCGCGCTGTCGGTTGGCGCCGTCGCTCATCTCGGAATCGGCGTCGCCACCAACACGAGCAAGACCTGCAACTTCGCCGGCAGCGAGTACACGCACAGCCCGCCGAGCGCGGCGTCGTGTGATTCGTACTGCACCACCGCTGGCTTTGCTGCCGGCGTCGTGAGCGCGCAGGGAAACAGGAGTTGCCCCGGCAGCCCGACCTGCATGTACATCTCGGACTACGCGAGCTGCACCGTCTCCAGGGTGAGCAACGGCGGTTTCTGCGACACGTGCGCGGCGAGCTTCGTCTGCACGTGCCTGACGCCGGGCTCGGTGTTCGACTCGGAGGTGAAGGTGAACAGCTACCTGCAGCTGTCCACGACGGCCGGCTCGCCTCCCGCGGCCGACTGTGACGCCGTCGCCGAGCGCGGCCGCATCAAGGCTGACTCGAGCGCCAACCTGCTCTGGCTGTGCACCGCGAGCGGCTGGGTGTCGAAGTAGCTCTTTGCTGGCGCCACTCTCTCCCTCTCCCTTCGGGAGACTGTCGGGGTGACGGTGTGAACCGGCCGCATGAGCGCCGGGCTCCCCGTGACTCCGTCCTCGTTCAAGTGCGAGTGCGCATCTTGCCGATCTGTTACCGCCAAGCGCGAACAGGCCTCGCGACCTCGCGCTCACCATGTTCTCGTGACCAGGCGTGCGCAACGAGCGTCCTCACGTGCACGAGCATGACGTCCTCGCTCGTGGTCCAGGGCCCGCGGGCGACGAGCGCCAGCCGAGATTCGTCACCAGCCACGTTCCCGTGAGGCGGTCTTCTCCCCGCTCGCGCAGGCTCCTCGTCGGTTTTCCCTTCGCTTTTGCGTCAGGCTCGCGCCAAGAGCCTCGCCGCCGTGGAATACCTTCAGCTCCTCAAGAATCGCCCCGCCTACCGAGCGCTCTGGCTCGGGTCCGTCGTCAGCCTGGCGGGAGACTGGTTCACGCTGATCGCGCTGTACTCGCTCCTCGAAGAGCACACCGGCAGCAGCGAGTCGGTCGGCCTGATGCTGGCGGCGCGCTTCCTTCCTCCCGCGTTCTTCTCGCCGATGGCGGGCGTGGTCGCCGATCGATTTTCCCGCAAGCACGTGATGGTGCTCTGCGACATCTTGCGCGCGCTGGTGGTGCTCGGCTTCTTGTTCGTGCGCACGAAGGACGATGTGTGGCTGGTCTACGCCCTCACCTTCATGCAGATGAGCCTCGCGGCGTTCTTCGACCCCGCGGAGCAGGCATCGATCGGCAGCACGGTGCAGCCGAACGAGGTCGTCACCGCCAACACGCTCCAGGGCGCGACGTGGAGCGCGATGCTCGGCGTCGGAGCGGTCGCGGGCGGAATTCTCACCGCCACCGTGGGGCGCGAGGCGAGCTTCATCGTCGATGGGCTCAGCTACCTGCTCTCGGCCTTCTTCATCTCGCGCGCGGTGTTGCCGAAGGTGGAGCAGCCACCGCCCGCGCAGACGCTCGCTGGAAAGCTGGGCTTCACGGATCTCCTCGAAGGCGTCGCGCTGGTGCGCAGAGAGCCGCACATCCGCCGGCTGCTCTGGGTGAAGACCGGCTGGGGCATCACCGGCGGCGCGGCGATCATGCTGTACGCGGTGATGGGCCGGCACGTGTTCGGGATCCCCGGCTCACCTGATGCCGGTGTCGGCGTGCTCCTCGGCATGCGCGGCGTCGGCGCATTCATCGGCCCGCTGCTCGCGAGAAGAATGGGCGGCGACTCTCCTGACTTTCTCGAGCGGGCCATAGGCTGGGCCTTCATGACCACCGCGCTGGCGTGGGCGCTGTTCTCGTTCGCTCCCAACCTGGCGATCGCTGCGGTGTGTCTCTCGCTCGCGCACACGGGCATCGCGACGCAGTGGGTGTTCTCGAGCTCGCTCATCAACCTGCGCGTCGAGGATCGTTTCCGTGGCCGCGTGTTCGCGGTGGACGCCATGTTCTTCCTGGTCGTGCTCGGGGTCTCGAGCTGGGCCGGCGGGCGCTTGCTCGATCAGTTCCACATCGCTCCGCGCGTGCTGATGGGCTCGCTGTCGATCGTGCTCTGCGCGTCGGGAGTGGTCTGGTGGTGGTTGCGGCGAGGTCAGACGCTCACTCCGTCGCTGGTGCCGCAGCGAGAACAACAATCGTGAAGCGCGCGCTCGTCCTCATGCTGTTCGCGGCGTGTGGACGGAGCGAACTCTACCGGTACACCGCCGACGGCGCGGTGATTCTCGATGCGGGACTTCCTGATGGGGGCTGCACCGACGGCGAAGTGAAGGACGGTGGGGCGTGCGTGAGCATCGCGGCGTCGCTCATGGGGCAACGCTGGGAGTTGCCGTGCCTGCAGCCCTGGCCCGCGGGTCCGGAGTACGTCTGCGTTTCTGGGCCGGACACGACGAACTCAGTGACCCTGCAGGGATCTCCGAGTCTTCGGTACGAGGTGCGGCTGCGCGTGCGCGGCGTGGTGGAGACGAAGGAGTACGTGGGCGGAATGGGTGATGGTGGCGCGGTGGTGCTCGGTGGAACGCCCATCGACGATGCGTGGAACATCTATCGGCTCGATGTTTCGTCACCGAGTCAGCGGTGGCATCTCAATCAGGGGCCGACCGGGCTGTATCTTTGCCGCGCGATCGATCAGCGCTTCAGCGTGGAGGCGAGGGGTGGAGCGCAGTTCACCCTCTTCGCGTCGACCGTCGATGGCGAGCGCACGGAGATTCTGAATCGCGACGCTGATGGTGGCGCGATCGTGGTGCCGGGTGTGTCGCCCGCTCCCGCTGCATTCGACGGTCAGTTTCTGCAGGTGGACGTGGAGGGCGTCAGGACGCTCCCGTAAGAGATTTCTGAGGCCGCGCAACGGGGCTTGCGAACCGCCTCCGAGGAACCTGGGCGTCAGGGCGCCTCATTTCCTGAAGCCTCGACCCGAGGGGCCAGCTCGACTCGAGGCCACGGACGTTCTGCTTCCGCATCCGAAAGGACGCCGTCCTCGGCGCCGGAATGATGGGCCGAGCTTCAGGTCGTCGTCGAAATTGCCGATCTCGATCAGCGAGCGCGCCTTCTCCGTCATCAGCGGAGCGGGCTTCTGCTTGCGCAGGTTCTGAAGGGCGCTGATCGCGAACTTGTTCCGGAAGGCCTTGGAGTCGGTCTTCTCGCCGGATCCGAAACCGTCCGCGTCTCCCGCTGACCCCCATCCATCGCACGCGCCAGACAGCTCTGCGCCGCCGCATCTTGAGTAGACCGCGTGGCGCTCTCACGAGACTCGGCGGTCGCCAAACGGTCGCTACGAAAAGGCGATTCAATCGCCCAGACGTTGCGGCCGTTCTTGATCGATCTCTGAGGAGCGCTCGCCCCTCTCCCCGCTTCGCAGGGCGAGGCAGGCAATTAGGCGAAGGCGGTGGCGTGATCGCGCGCCCACTCTGCGTACGTGCGCGCGGGCTTGCCGGTTACGTCAGTCACCGTCGTCGTGACGAGTTGATCGATCGTGTGACCGGGCGCCGTCAGCTCCAGGATCGCGTCGGCGAGCTGCTCGGTGAGACCGCCCTTCAGCATTCCCGCCCGCGCGCCGGCCGCCGGCACCTCGACCAACTTGATCGGCTTGTTCAGCGCTGCCGCGAGCAACTGCACCTGCTCCGCCGCGGTCATCGGCGTGGGACCGGTGAGCGTGTACGTCTTGTTCTCGTGACCGGGTGACGAGAGTGCCTTCGCCGCCACCGCCGCGATGTCGCGCGGATCGATCACCGCGGACTGGTGATTCGCGTGCGCGGCGAACACGGACCCCTGCCCCTTGATCTGCCCAGCCCAGCGCAGCGAGTTCGACGCGAAGTTCCCCGGCCGCAGCATCGTCCACGACATCTTCGTGGCCTTGAGCAGCCGCTCACCCTCGAGGTGCCAACCACCGATCACCGTCGCCGGGCTGATGCCGATCGTCCCGCTCGAGATGAAGACCGTGTGCTTCACGCCAGCGCGCTCCGCGGCCTGGAAGATCGCGCCAGCGGCAGTCGGGATCTCGTGAATGTTCGCCACGAGAATGAACGCCTTCGTCGCGCCCGCGAATCCGGAGACGAGCGTCTCGGGCTGCGACAGATCTGCCTTCACGATCTCCGCGCGGCCTTCGAGGTGCGCGACCTTCT
>CBIHPJ010000212.1:0-12208 GCA_966211295.1 uncultured Myxococcales bacterium
GCCGCTCCCGCTGAAGCGTGGAAGACGATGCCCCTTCCTCCTGCGATGCCCGAACCGGCGCGCAAGGGGCTCGCCGAGGTGAACGGCATCAAGCTGTACTTCGCGATCTACGGGCAGGGTGCGCCGCTCATCCTGCTCCACGGCGGCGCGGGGAACGGAGATCACTGGGCGAATCAGATCGCCGCGTTCGCGAAGGAGTTCCAGGTGATCGTGGTCGACGCCCGCGGTCACGGCCGCAGCACGCGCGACGGCACGCCCATCACCTACGAGCAGATGGCGGACGACGTCATCGCGTTGATGGATGAGTTGAAGCTCGAGAAAGCTGCGGTGCTCGGCTGGAGCGACGGTGGCGCCATCGGCCTCGACCTCGCGATTCGTCGCCCCGAGCGCCTCACGAAGCTGATCGCCTTCGCCACCAACTACGACCTGAAGGGCACGCAGAAGGGCGGAAGCGCGGCGACGTTCAGCACCTACTTCGCGATGTGCGCGTCCGACTACGCGAAGCTCTCTCCCACGCCGAAGGACTACAAGGGGCTGCAGGCCGCGCTGCGGCCGATGTGGCGCACGCAGCCGAACTACACGAGCGCGCAGATCTCGAGCATCAAGGTGCCCACGCTCGTGCTCGACGGAGATCACGACGAGATCATCCGGCAGGAACACGTGAAGGAGCTCGCGCGTCTCATCGCTGGATCGAAGCTCGTGCTTCTTCCCAACAGCAGCCACTTCGCGATGTTCCAGCAGCCAGCGGCGTTCAACGCAGCGGTGCTCGACTTCCTGAAGTAAGAGGCCCCGCGTGAAACGAATCGGCCTTCTCGTGATGATGATGTTCTCGACCAGTTGCGCCATCACCCAGCGCGTCGAGTCTGCTTTCGACTGCAGCGCGGTGTGTGATCGCTACGCGTCTTGCTACGACGACAAGTACGACAAGGACGCGTGCAAGTCGCGCTGCCGTCGCGCCGCCGCGGAAGATCCGGACTACCGCCGCAAGGCTGACATGTGCGAGGCGTGCATCTCGGAGCGCTCGTGCGCGGCCGCGACGTTCTCCTGTCTCACGGAGTGCGTGTCCGTAGTTCCTTGATGCTATGCCCCGCCGATGCGTTCGGCGTGGCTCTGCCTCCTGCTGATCAGCGCGCCGGCCGCGGCGTTCGACGTCATTCTCTCGGGCTCGGCCTCCGTCGATTACCGCTTCGTCAGCGGGCCGAACCCGCCGCAGAACCCTTCGCCGCTCGGCATCAACGGCTTCACCTTCGAGGTCGCTCAGAAGGTGGTGGCTGAGGTCGGCCACGGCGTGAGCTTCACCGTGAAGGCGTGCGGTGGATGTCACGGCCTCGAGGTCGACCAGGGCTTCGGTGAAGTGCGCTTCAACAGGTTCTTCAACCTGCGCGTGGGCCGCATCAACGTTCCGTTCGGCGAGTTCACCGTGCGTCACGATCCCGCGAACTTCGCCACGCCGAGCAAGCCCCTGCCGTACGCGATGGGCGACATGCTCTGGTACGGCGACGAGGGGTGGAACTTAGGGATCGTGCCCGCCCCGTACGTGGACAACGGCGCCGAGGTCTTCGGCAGCGTCTCGCTCAGTCAGAAGACCCAGCTCGATTACACCGCGTACGTGGTGAAGGGCCTCACCGGAGACAACGACTTCGACTACGCCCGCTCTCGCTCGTACCTCGACAACAATCGCAGTCCTTCGTTCGGCGGGCGCGTGGTGCTCACCGGCGACGACTGGGCCGTGGGCGGATCGATCAACGCGGGCGTCTACGATCCACACGACACGTTGTGGAACATCATGGGCGGGCTCGAGTTCTACGCGCGGCTCGGGCAGTTCATCCTTCGCGCAGAAGTGCTCGCGCGCAGAACGGAGCTCGATCCCGCGGCAGAGGGGTATCGGTTCGCGCTCGATCCTTCGTTCACGAAGTGGGGCTGGTACGCACAGGTCGATTGGTCTCCGCGCGAGGAGCTCACGTTCGTGTTGCGGAGCGATGGCTTGCAGAGAATCGGGTTGCCGCTGCCTGCCAGTCAGTTGAGTCCGTCCGCGGGAATGCTGCGGCAGACCGCGGCGATGTTGGTGCGCACGCACGAGCACTTCGCGGTGAAGCTCGATTACGAGCTGTGGACCTTCTCGGGAGCGCCCTTCGAGACCCGGCATGTGGCGCGCCTCGCGCTGGTGGTGGGGTACTGATGATGCTCGGCCTGATCATCGCCATCACCGTCGCCGCGCCTCCGGCTTCTCGCCTGCAGTACGAGGCGAAGTGTCTGTACTGCCACTCGGAGGAAGTGACGGAGAGCAAGCGCTTCACCGAGTCGCAGTGGCGGCGGGTGATCGAGCAGATGCGCACCAAGGCGCCGCTGTTGATCACGCGTGGTGATGTGAATGCGCTTACCGCGTACATGACGCACACGTTGAAGTTGGTGCCTCCGCCGGTGGCGGCGAAGCCTGTGGCGAAGCTGACTGAGCCCGCGCCGCCGGTGGTGACTGAGGTTCCGCTCTCGGAGCTCAAGCCCGCTCCCGCGGTGCTGGAGCCTGTCCCGCCTGCACCCGAGGAACTTTCTCCCGATGCGATCGCGCTGGAGAAGGAAGGCTTCGAGTTGTTGCAGAAGAGGTGCTCGAAGTGTCACACGCTGGGTCGGGTGTACGGACGTCTCGACACGTTGGAGCGCTCGTTACTGACGTTGAAGCGCATGCGCATGAGGACCGGATCAGGGATCACTGATCACGACATGCAGGTGCTCGAGGCGTATCTCCGCACGCAGTTTTGAACGAAGTGCGCCCCTCACCCCGACCCTCTCCCCGCTGCGCAGGGACAGGGAACACAGGTCACAAACAGCAGCGAAGTCCGAGGTGCGCGGCTCCGCCCTGGCCCGGCAGCAGGTAATCGCGCGCGTCGCAGGGAAGTTTCGCGTCGCTCTGCATGAACGAGCCCCCACGAATCACGCGTTGCGGAGCACCTTCGCGCACCGGACTCGCGGTCCACTCAGCGACGTTGCCGATCAGATCGAACACTCCGGCTTCGCCCGCGCACTTCGCGAAAGAACCGGAAGCCGCGGGCGCTTTCACCTTGCCGTCCTTCGTCAGACAGCGCCCGGCTTCGAACTCCCCGCCCCACGGAAACGCGAGCCCTGCTTTTCCTCGGCACGCGGTCTCCCACTCCGCCTCGCTGCAGAGATGTTTCCCCGCGCCCTCGCACAGCCCGACCGCCTCGGCCCAATCGACCTTCGTGGCCGGCAGCACGCCCGCACGATTCGGGTACTCGTAGCGATCGATGAAGACCTCACCGACGTGCACCATGCCGTTGTGGAGCGCGAACTCGAGCCGCTTCGCCTGCTTCGAGAGCTGATCGTCGATCGGACCGAGACGCTCGAGGGCATTCAGTGACTTCTTGAGCGCCGCTTCTTCATCACGTTCCAGCGCGACCTGCGCCTCGACTCTCAACGCCGCGCTGACGCGTCCACGGAGCGCAGTCCACTCCGCGCGTCCGGGGAACGACTTCTCGGCGGCGAGCAGACCGTCGACCGCGCTCGCGGGCGCACGACCGAGCTGCACCTCGAGCTCCTTCACGGTCGCTGCCGCCGCTTCCTGCACCGGATCAGCAGGCGCGAGGTTCGGCGCGGTGGGACGCAACGCTCCGAGGAACAAGATCGCGCCCGCCACCGCGGCCGCTCCCGCGGCGATCCACGTCCAACGCCGAGGGCGCGGCTTCAGCGCTTCACGAATCGCCAGCAACGCGCTGTGCACCGAAGCAGCCGACGCGGGCCGCTGCGCGGGATCGACGCTCATCAACTTGCGCACCAGCTCGTCGAGCGCGGCAGGAACTCCCTTCAGGCTGGGGCGCGGCGCTTCGCGATGCAGCCGCACCACCTCGTGGGGATCGCGATCGCGAAACGGGAGCTCCCCGCTCAACATCTCGAACATCAAGCAGCCCAGCGCGTAGAGATCCGCCTTCGCACCGACGTTGCGATTCGCCACCTGCTCCGGCGCGCTGTAGTCGGCCGTGCCGAGCGCTTCCTTCGCGGGCACCTTGATCTGCTTCGCGATGCCGAAGTCGAGCAGCTTGGGGAACGGCGCTCTGCGAGCGCGCAACGTGACGAACACGTTCGCCGACTTGAGATCTCGGTGCACGAAGCCCGAGGCGTGCGCGGCTTCGAGCGCGTGCAGCAATGGCAACAGCAGCTCGATCGCTTCGAGCACCTCGAGCTTCTTCTTTCGCTTGAGGAGCGCGTCGAGCCCTTCGCCCTCGAGCAGCTCCATCACCAGATACGAGCGGCCATCCGGCAGCGAGCCGAAGCCATAGATGTCGACGATGCCTTCGTCGCCGATCGCGTTCACCGCCTTCGCTTCGGCGAGCAGCGTGGGCAGTTGCGGATCCGCGCTCAGGTGCGGGTGCACGATCTTCAGCGCCGCGCGCTTGTCGATGTTCGCCTCGAGGCCCTCGTACACCGCGCCCATGCCGCCGATGCCGAGCCGTCGCTGCACCCGGTAGCTGCCGACCATCGTGCCCACGAGTGGATCGTGCTCCGCGGGCACCAGCACCGTGCCGTCTTCACCGCACACCACCGCGTTCGGAGCCGTGGGCTCACCGCAGGTGGGGCACACCGCGAGCAGCACGCTGCGGTCGGAAGAGGCAGTCACGGGGTGATCTCTACCTCACACCGGGCTGTGGACCCGAGGACCAGTAACTCGGGTGGCGCGGGGCCCAGCAATGTGTACCTTTGAACTCGTGACGCCCCATTTCCTCGCACCGCCGTTCGACCTGCCCGGAGGGAGAGACGACCGCCTCGTGAAGTACCTCGAGGACGACGACTGGGCCCCGGCCATCACGCTCCTGCGCGACGTGGTCACTCCCCAGACCACCGCCTGGAAGCAGCTCGTGCTGCTGGCGTACGTCCGCTTCCGCGACGCCGCTGACGTGATGCAGGACGAGCTGGTCGAGGCCTCGCGTGAGGCGCTCCAGCTCCTCAATCGCGCGATGGAGCAGGGCGCGCCGCACGATCAGATCGCTCCTTTCATGGAAGCGGTGGAGCGCGCGCTCGACGAACTCTCTCGCCACGAAGAGTCCCTGCTCTCGAAGCTCGGGCCTGGAGACGATCCGCAAGCGCTCACCCATGACGAGTTGGAGAACGTGGCCTTCCTCGTGGAACGCTCCAATCCAGTGCGCGCGGCCAAGCTCTTCACCGCGCTCGCGAAGAGAGATGGTCCGACGGCCGTCGCCGCCCACGCACGGGCCGCTCTCGCCATCGCGCGCAGCGGTGCGTTCGAACACGCGAAGCCCGAGCTCGAAGAGGTGCTGAAGAAAGATTGGACGAAGGGGCCGCTCAAGAACGAGCGGCTCGCGCTCGAGGCAGTGGAGACCGCGCTCCTCGAACACGCCACCGGCGAAGAGTTCAAGTCGTTGTGGAATCTCGCCGAGGGCCGCGGCACTGCGCTCAACTTCCCGTTCCCCTCCGTGTGGCCGCACCAGGAGAGGCTCTTCAATCGCCTCGTGGTGCTCAACGATCTCCCGCGCGCGCGCGCGCTCGCCAAGCGCATCGAAGAGGAGCGCGAAGAGCTCTCCGAAGATCTCCTGCAGAAGCTTCGTTCGGTGCGTCTGCCGCAGGTCTGACTAACGGCGATGTCCGAAGCGCAGTGACCTGAGCGACATCTGCGCCTCGCGGAGGAAATTCACCAGCGCATACGCGAAGAGCGCCATCGCGACGATGAAGAGCGCGGCGACCACCAGCCCAAAGTTGAACTGGGCCATGTAGCCAACGAACGCGGTGATGATCAGCAGGCACACCGTGAGCGCCGCGGCCACGCCCGAATTCAGCGCGCGGTGGATCATCTGGGCGCGGGTGAAGAGCGCCTCCAACTCGACGTGCACCTCGGTCGGAGGTGGCTCGTCTCCTGAGGGCAGCCTCGCTTCCAGCGCCCGCGCGCGATCGATGATTCGCGAGAGGCGGTTCGTCAGCACGGTGAGCGTGGTTCCGAGCGCGGTCAGCAGGAACACCGGCGCGATGGCGAGCTGGATGGTGTGCGTGATGTCGGTCAGCGCGTTGGTGTCGGACATGGTGGCCCTCATAGACCAGCGAGCGTCCCCGGACGCCGAAGGCGGCTCAGGGGGGTTACAGCGAGCGCATTTGGGCAGGCGGATGGGATTTCGCATGCCCATGGACCCCAACCTTGGGTAGAGGTGTCACAGTAAGCCGCCGTGGAAGTAGGAGTGCGTCAGTGATCGTTCTCAGCCGTATCGATAGCCGTCTCATCCACGGCCAGGTGATCGAAGCCTGGCTGCCGCACCTCGGGGTGACTCGCGTCGTCGTCGCTGATGATCAAGCCGCGGGTGATCCGCTCGCGGCCGCTGCTTACGGACTCGCGATTCCCTCGGACGTCGAGCTGGTGCTCGCTCCGGTGAAGAGCGTCGATTTCAAGAAGCTCGCTTCCGACAACGTTCCCACGCTCGTGCTCTTCCGCGAGGTGCAGGCCGCGGTCGCCGCGCGCGAGTGGGGCCTGCCGAACGGTCCGCTCAACGTGGGCAACGTGCACTCGGGCCCGGGGCGAATTTCGGTGTCGCGCTCCGTGTACCTCGACCCCACCGATTCGCAGGCGCTCGCCAGGCTCTCGCAGACGGGCATGACCGTTCGCGTGCAGGCGACGCCGGGCGAAACCGCGCAGACTCTCCCGTAGCAGGCGCGCGTGACCGGGGCAGGGCGTGGCTGTAGCGTCCGCGCCCATGTCCATCCGCTCCGTCAAAGATCAGATCTCTGCGGCGAAGGCAGCGACCTCGAAGTCCGGCGCGAAGATCAGCGTCGACGAAGCACGCGCGATCACCGCCGAGGCGAAGAAGAGCGGAGTGAGTGCTGGCGAAAAGAAGGCGATCCAGGATCTCTTCGACACCGCGGCGATGACCGCTGCCGCGAAAGTGGAGCTCAACACCGTGCTCGGCGCAGGCTCACTCGAGTCGCTCATCCCCGGTGATTGGCGCAAGGCGCTCTCGTCGGAGCTGAAGACGCCGTCGTTCGCGCAGCTCGAGACCTTCCTCGGCAACGAGCAGACCAGCGGCAAGAACGTCTTCCCGCCGAAGGATCAGATCTTCGCGGCGCTCTCTTCCACGCCGCTCAAGAAGGTGCGCGTGGTGGTGATCGGACAGGATCCGTATCCCACCGCGGGCAACGCGAACGGTCTCGCGTTCTCCGTCTCACCGGGAATGAAGGTGCCCGGCTCGCTCAAGAACATCTACGCGGGGCTGCAGGCCGACGTGGGCATTCCGCCGCCGACCACGGGCGATCTCACTCCGTGGGCGAAGCAGGGCGTGCTCCTGCTCAACACCGTGCTCACCGTGCGCGAGGGCGAGCCCAACTCGCATCGCGAAAAGGGCTGGGAGGATTTGACCAAGGCGATGCTCAAGAAGGTCGACGAGACCGACGGGCCGGTGGTGTTCCTCTGCTTCGGCAAGCAGGCGGAGGACATGGCGAAGAGCATGGTCGACACCTCGAAGCACACCATCCTCGCGGCGCCGCATCCTTCGCCGCTCAACGGCAAGGCGTTCGAGAACGCGGCGAAGAAGGATCACCTCTTCACGCACGTGAACGAGATCCTCGAGCAGGGCGGCCGCGGCACGGTCGATTGGAAGCTGCCGTAAGTGGGCTCCAACTTCGGCGGAGCGGTCATCGATTTCGACTTCCGCACGGTGCTCAAAGAGTTGAGTGAAGATCAGGGCGTGATGCGCCACGGCGCAGAGACGCCCGAAGAGGTGGAGCAGAAGAACCGCATCGACGCCGGCTCCATCGCGCTCTCGCACTTCCCCTGGAGCGTGAACCCCGCGGACGCGCCGATTCACTTCGAGTCAGCCTCGAGCCGCGACTTCGACGACTACGCGTACGCGCCGGTCGGCAACAAGACGGTGGTCCTCGGCCGCAACATCGGCATGTGCCAGGAGGAGCTCGTCGAAGAAGGCAGCGCGCTCTCCCAGAAGCGAGGCACGACCCTCATCTTCTGGATCAACGATGCCTCAGGCTCGTACATGTTCTCCGTCTTCAAGGAGGGCAAGCGGGTGCGCTTCTTCAGCAGCGGCCCCGGACTCAGCGACGACGAGGGCGAGCCGCTCCCCGCCGAAGCGAATCAGAAGCACCCGCACGATCGGATCATCGAGCTCGTCTCAGAGTTGCTCGGCATCTCGATGATCGATCTCTTCGAGGTGCCCTTCGAGAAGTTCGACGCGCTCTAAGCCTGCTTCTTGCCCCAGGCAACGAGCTCTTCGAGCGAGGCGAAGGTCTCCGCGGGAATTGGCTGCCCGCGGAGCTTCATCGCGCCCTCGACGCCCTTGAGCACCACCTTCACCGCGCGGCTGGTGCTGGTGATGCCGATGGCCTTCACCCGAACGCCCTTCAGCAGAAACGCGTTGAGCCAGAACGGCGCCATGCCTGCGGGGACCAGCCGGAGCTCAGCCGGGAGGTGCGCCAACAGCACGATGGGTCCAGCGCGGCACGCCTCGATGAGAGTCGCGACCATCGGTTGGCTGTACTCCGCGGTCACATCCGCCACGGTCGGGAAGCGCACCAGCCAAACACCGTCACTGACCTTCGCAGCGCGCTCACTCACACCTGTCATTGCGGAGGCACTGAATCATGGATCGCTAGCTCGGTGTCGCGGCACGTGGGAGCGCGTTCCACTTCGCCATCGAAGCCCGCTGCCAGTTCACGTCAGCGTAATTTTTCAGCGTTGGCGGCAAGGTGTGCCCGTTCAGGTTGAGCCGCTGCAGCATCACCGTGAGATCGGCGTCGGCGATGCACCAGCTGGCGAAGAGCGTGGGCCGTGCGTGCGCGAGCAGCGGCTCAATCGCAGACACCAATTTCGTCGCCGCTTCTTGCGCGGCAGCGCTCAGCGGAGTGGTCGCGCGCGCGAACCAGATGGTGGTGGTGGGGCGCTCCTGGCGCAGCGCCACGAAGTCCGTGCGCAGGAAGAGCTGTACTTCGCGGCACGTGGCGCGCTCTTCGAGATTCTCCGGGTAGAGCCGCGGGTGCTTCGGAAACGGATACGACTCCGCGAGGAACTCGGTGATCGCCATCGACTCCGCGAGCCAGAAGTCGCCGCGCTGGAGCGCTGGGATCTTCTTGGTGCGTGAGGGGAAGTCGGCCGCGAAGGTCTCCTTCTTCGAGAGCGACTTGGTCTTCAGCGTGTACGGGAGCTGTTTCTCTTCGAGCGCGACGAAGGCGCTCATCGCCCACGGGCTGTCGTAGTTCGCGTCGACGTACAGGGTGAGTTCGGTCATGGCGTTCTCCTTGAGACGAGATCCACGAGTCACTCCTTCTCGATGTCTCGGTCGAAGACCTGGGCGTTCTCGCCGAACGGAGCGAGCTTGAGGCGCTGCGTGAGCGCGTGGGCGATGGCGACTGAGCGGTGCTTGCCTCCCGTGCAGCCGATCGCCACGGTGAGGTAGCTCTTTCCCTCGCGCTGGAAGCGGGGAATCAGGAACTCGAGCATGTCGTACGCCTTGTCGAGGAACACCCACGAGTCGGGGCGATCGAGCACGAAGGCGGCGACGTTGGGATCGCGACCGGTGAAGGCCTTGAGCTCGGGCACGAAGAACGGATTCGGGAGGAAGCGCACGTCGAGCACGATGTCTGCGTTGCTCGGCACGCCGTACTTGAAGCCGAACGACATCACGCTCACCGAGAGTCCGTGCGAGGTGGTGCCGAAGCGCGCAGTCACCTGGCGGCGGAGCTCGTGCACGTTGATCGACGAAGTGTCGACCACGTGCTCTGCCTGCTCGCGCAGCTCGCGGAGCGCTTCACGTTCACGCGCGATTCCCTCGGCGACGCTGCCTGCCGCCGAGAGCGGATGGCGGCGGCGCGTCTCGGAGTAGCGCCGGGTGAGCGCGTCGTCGGAAGAATCGAGGAAGAGCACCTCGACCTTGTGACCTGCGCGGCGCGCTTCTTCGATCGCCCTGGGAGCGTCCTTGAGGAACTGGCCTTCGCGCACGTCGATGACGAAGGCGAGCTGATCGCGCGACTCGCCCAGCTCGGTCACCTTCATCAGGAGCGGCGCGGGCAAGTTGTCGATGCAGAACCAGCCGGCGTCCTCGAGCGCGCGGATCGCGGTCGACTTGCCGGAGCCGGACATGCCGGTGATGACGAGAATGCTCTTCACGTCACTCCACCTCTTCCTCGTCGTGGTGACGGCGAACCACCGAGCTGCTGCTCTGAGGAGAGCCCATGCGGTTGTTCGCTCCGGAGATCGCTTGGGTGACCTTCTCGGCGAACTCCTGCGCGGAGTGGTGACCGCGGAGCTTCAAGAGGTGATTGCGCGCGGCGACCTCGACGATGGTGGTCATGTTGCGGCCGGGGCGCACCGGGACCACGGAGAGCGGCGCTTCCACTCCGACGAGCGGCATCAACTTGTCGTCGAGCCCGAGGCGGTCGTACTCGGCGGAGCTGGTCCACTCGACGAACTCGATGATCAATTCGATCTTCTTGCGATCGCGCACCGCGGCGACGCCGAAGAGATCTTTGATGTTGAGGATCCCGAGGCCGCGGATCTCCATGTGGTGCTGGATGAGATCGTTGCCGTGGCCGTACACGTCGCCCGCGCGGCGCGTGAGGTTCACGATGTCGTCGGCCACCAGGCGGTGACCGCGCATCACGAGATCGAGCGCGATCTCGGACTTGCCGATGCCGGATTTTCCGAGCATCAGCACGCCCACGCCGAACACGTCGATCAGCACGCCGTGCAGGCTGCCGGTGGCGGTGAGCGCTTCTTCGAGGAACGCTTGCACCTGGCTGATGAAGGCCGAGCTCACCAGCGGCGTGCGCATCAACGCGAGGGACGCGCGCTCGCAGCCGTCCTGCAGCGGCTTCGGTACTTCGAGGCCCTTGGTCACCACCACGCACGCGAGGCGGCTCTCGAAGAGCTTGGAGAGGACCGCGGTCTGCTGCTCTTCGGTGAGGGTGCGCAGGTAGCTGATCTCGGTGTTGCCGAAGACCTGCACGCGCTCGGGGTGGAGATGCTCGGTGAAGCCGGTGAGCGCGAGGCCGGGCTTCTGAATTCGGCTCGAGCTGACGAAGTGCTGAAGCCCTTCGTGTCCGGCCACGAGCTCGAGCTTCAAGTCGTACTGCTCGTCCGCGAGCAGGCGGGAGACGGGGATCTGCAGGGCGGTAGGCACGGGGCGATATTGCATGCCACCGCGCGGGTGCGCCATCGCGAACGGCCTGCCCGAGATGGTGTATCCGTGGGCCGTGAAGTTCATCGAGTTCATGGGGCAGCAGATCCCGCTCGACGCGACGCGGGTGTCCTCGCTCGGAGTGGATCTGACGGTGCTCGAGGTGGAGCGCCTCAGGGAGCTCCCGCGACTCACGTGGCTCAACCTGAACACCTCGCAGACCACGGATGAGATGCTGGCGATCATCGGGCGGATCAGGCAGCTCGAAGATCTCGACGTGAGCCTCACGGAGATCACCGATGCGGGGCTCGTTCATCTGCGTGGGCTCAGGTCGCTGAAGCATCTGCGCATCAAGGAGAACTCGCTCACGGACGCGCTGGTACCGGTGCTGCTCGCCCTGCCGTTGCTCGAGACGCTGAACGTGAAGAGCATTCCGCTGAGTGATTCAGCGATCGTGCGGCTGGCCGAGCTGAATCACCTCGAGCGAGTGGTCTTCTCCCGTCTGCCGAGTCGCGCCGGAGCGGAGGAACTCAAACGCCTTCGCCCCGAGTGCGACGTGATCCTCGATGGCCGAGGCGTGGGCGACTGAGATCAGCGCCATGAGGGCGTGGGTGTGTTGGGTGTGACCTGCGGGCGATGAATCGGGCTGGCCTCTCGGTTTCTCGCGTTTGTTGACTCGCTGATTGTGTCTTCGACGAGGTGTGCGTCAGCGCCGTTGACGGTAGGGCCCCGGGGAGCGCGTTGCGGGAGGGTCAACCAAGCTGACGAATTCGTCAGCATCGGTGACGCACTCGGTGGCAGGGGGACCAGAGGTGGACCGTCAACCGTGTTGACCTGCTCATCGCTTCGTTCACCACGTCACAAGAAGCTCGAAGGGGAGGCCCGCACGTGACGTGCAGTCAGCGTGCGACTTTCACTCAGCCCGCTTCCCGACGAGCGAGCTTTCAACCTCCGCGCGACAGCTGATCGACGAGCTTGAGCATCGTGGGGATCCGATACGGCCCATGAAGTCGCTGCAGGTGCTGCAGCGCTTGCTCAGGCGTGATGCCGATGCTCGTGACGAAGAGCGGCTTCTCCGT
>CBIHPJ010000213.1:0-12175 GCA_966211295.1 uncultured Myxococcales bacterium
ACCATCAGCCCGCAGTGGCAAGCGGTCGACCCCTCGCAGTTCCGATGACCTGCTGAATTTTTAGCAGACGGCCTTGCTAAGGATTTAGCAGGCTGCTAGAAATTCAGCATATGGACGAGACGGACCTCTCACGCCGCGAGCGCCAGATCATGGACGTGATCTGGAAGCTCGGTAAGGCGACCGTGGCTGAAGTGCTCGAGCACATCGAAGACCCGCCGAGCTATTCGTCGATTCGCGCCCTCCTGGGGATTCTCAAAGCAAAGGGCGTGGTGCGCATCGAGCAGGAAGGCGCCGCGTACGTCTACCTCCCCACCTCGACACGCTCGAAGGCGAGCAAGAACGCGCTGGAGCGCGTGGTCGAGACCTTCTTCGGCGGAGAGCCCCGCGCCGCGATCGCCGCGCTGGCCGAGCTGCCGGAAACGAAGTTGTCCAAGAGCGATCTGGAGACGCTCTCGAAGCTCATTGAGAAGTCCCGAAAGGACGGTCGCTGATGATCCCCGACGCGTCGTCGTTCCTGGATGCGCCTGCGTGGTTGCTTGGGCTGGTCGATGCGGCCACGCGCGTGACGCTGTTGCTGTTCACCGCGGGCGCGATCGCGCTCGTGCTTCAGCGGGCCGCGGCCAACGTGCGCCACTTCGTGTGGCACCTCGCGATCGTCAGCTGTCTGCTCGTGCCGCTCGCCACCGTGATCCTGCCGCGGCTCGAGTGGAAAGTACTGCCCGCGCGGGAGCCCGTGCTCGAGCGGCGCGCACCGCCTGCGATGGATCTGCCGTCGCGCGCGTCGTTTCCCAAGCGCTCGCAGTGGGCGGCCTGGTCTGACGTGAACGCGATGCCCGACGTCCCCGCCGGCTGGACGCGCGCGCCCTTCGCGGATGATCCGTCGCAGAAGACCGAGACGGTCAACGGCTTCTCGTTGCCGAAGCTGCGGCTCGATCAGTGGCTCTTGCTGGTGTGGCTCGCGGGCGCGCTCGTGATGCTGGAGTGGATGCTGGTCGATCGCGTGCGCGTCTTCTTCCTCGCTCAGCGCACGCGCGACGTGATCGATGGCCGTCGCGAGATCTTCATGCAGCAGCTGCTCCGGCTCGGAATCGACGGACGGGTGCGTTTCGTGGAGGCCGACATCGAGCTCCCGATGACCTGGGGCGTGATCGACGCGACCGTCGCGGTGCCGATCGCCTCGCGTGAGTGGCCGGACGAGCGGCTCGAGGCGGTGTTGCTCCACGAGCTCGCGCACGTGCGCCGTCGCGACACCTTCACCCAGTTCCTCGCCCAGCTCGCGTGCGCGGCGTACTGGTTCCACCCGATGGTGTGGTTCGCCTCGCGGCAGCTGCGCGTGCTCCGCGAGTACGCGTGCGATGACGAGGTGCTCAACCAGGGCGTGAAGCCGAGCTCGTACGCCGAGGAGCTGCTGCAGCTGGTGGAGAACGTGCGCCGTCGTGATTCGTTGTCGGGCGCGACGCTCGGCATGGCGCGCCGCTCGCACTTCAAGGAGCGCCTGTTCGCGATGCTGAACCCCAACGTTCGTCGCACGCGCTTGGGCAAGAAGCGCGCGTGGTCCATGGCGGTGCTCGCGTTGGCCTTCACGGCTTCGTTGGTGGTGGTGCAGCCCGCGGCCGCCGAACCGCCTCCGGCGACGCTGCCGCGACTCACGCCCCGGCAGTCTGCGAAGCGTCAGGTGAATGCGCCTCCTGAGGCGGTGAGTGCTCCGACGCCCGCCCCGGCCCCGGCTCCCGCTCCGGCGCCGCTGCCCCGGTTGGCGACTCCTATTGCACCAGATGCTCCCGACGCGCCGGATGCGCCTGATGCGCCTGATGCACCGGACGCTTGTGACGTCGATCTCTCGGATGACGAGGCGTCGGTGCGCGCGAAGATCGACATGGCGGTGCGCACCTCGAAAGACGACGCCTCGCTCGCCACCGCGCTCAAGCGCATCGCTCACGATGAGCACCTCGATGAAGAAGCCACTCGCCAGGCGTTCCTCAAGGCGACTGCGCGGCTGAACGATGATCTCGCCCGCTGGGTCGCGATCGAAGCGCTGCTCGTCGGTGCGCCCATCAGCGAGCAGACCGGTGCCGGCGTGATGAAAGAGGCGAGCCGCTTCTCGCGTGATGCAGAGCGGAAGGCCTTCCTCCACCGCATGCACACCATTCGTGAGGATGAGCTGGTCCGCGGGCCGTTCACCAAGGAGTACCTCGACCTCGCCGCGAAGCTGCAGTCGCAGGAGGCGCTCAGTGATGCGCTGCGTGAGCTGCTGCATCCGCAGCCGATCGATCAGGCCTCCGTCGAGCGTGCGCTCGGCATGGCGTCGTCGCTCGATGGTGATCTGCTCGCGCCCGTGCTGATCGAGGTGACCGATCACCAGGAGATCGGCGGCAACATCCCCGCGCTCTACGGCGCGCTCGCGAAGAAGCTCGATGGCCGGCTGATGACGGACGCGGTCGAGCGGTACAACGACGCGATCGAGAACAACAAGGGCCTCTTCAAGCGCTTCGCGTTCAACGGCAAGCGCGTGGAGCAGCGTGAGTACCAGCGCGCGATGCAGGAAGCGGCGCGTGAAGCGCGCGAGGCAGCTCGTGAGGTGGCGCGCGAGGCGCGTGAGCAGGCGCTCGAGGCAGCCCAGGAGGCGCGCGAGAAGGCCCAGGAGGCCGCGCAGGAAGCCCGCGAGAAGGCCCAGGAAGCAGCCCGCGAGGCCCGCGAGCAGGCGGAGCAGGCGCGTGACGAAGCACTCCGTCAGGCCGATGCAGCCCGTCGCGACGCGGATGGTCAGCGTGAGCAAGCCGACTACGCGAGGCAGCTCGAGCAGCTCAAGCGCGAGAAGGAGCGCCTCAAGAAGCGCGCGGAGCAGCTGAAGAACGAGGCGATCGAGCTCAACTCCGCGATGAAGGAGCTGAAGAAGAGCCTCAAGGACCGACCTGACATCGACGTCGATGTGGATGTCGACGTCGAGTGAGCAACTCCGGCTCCGCATAGAGTCGGAGCTCATGCGTTCGGTGCTCGGATTCCTCGGGGTGGTGACAGCGCTCTCGGTCGCGACGGGAGCGATCTTCTCGCTGCTGAACTGGGGCTACCCGTGGTCCCTCCCCGCCCCTGACGCACGTGCTCGCGACGTCCGATGGAGTGCGCTCTCAGGGTTCCGCTCGGCTCCGACCGGAGCTGAATGGACGTGGGACGCGAGCGACGTGCACCGAAGCTCAGAACACGCGTCCGACGCTGAGTTCTGCCCGGTCGCACGCCTCGTCACAGTCGCGGACAGCTCCAAGTTCGTCGAGCTCACGCAGCCGGAGATCAGCGGCCTCGAAGCGGAAGCGCTGTCGCTCGTGGAGTTGGAAACGGGCGCCCCGGGCTACGACTTCGCAAAGCGCATCTCTGGAGCAGTCGCACTGGGAACCGACAACCAGGGTCGTGCCACCGCGTTTGCCTCGTTCGTAGGCGGAGAGGTCTCGAACGATCACCACGCCATCTACGAGGTGCTGTGGCTGCGCTCGACACCACCGCGGCTGATCAGCTCGAGGAAATACTACGAGGACGTTGCCGGTCTCGAGGGCCTCACGGCACCGATGATGGCGATGACGCTCGTCGTGCCGTTCGCCATGCTCGCGCTCTTCGTCGTGCAGCTCTGGCGCGCTCGTGAATCGGCGCTCAGCAGACGAACAGAGTGATCGTTTGAGCTACCGTCCGCGCCCATGCGAAACGGGTGGGTGGTGGTGGTCGCCCTGGTTGCGGGTTGCAGGACCTTTCCGCCGATCGATCTGAAGACTCTTCCGAGCGCCGACGATCACCCCAACTCGAAGTTCGTGGTGCTGCTCGACGAGACCGACGCCCGCTATGTGCCCGAGGGGCCCGCGGGCGCACCGCAGCTCGTCGTCACCGAACGGCGCCGCGTGTTGATCCTGAAGCCAACCACGCCGCCTCCCCTGTTCGCCTGGTACGAGCGCTCGTTCACTCGCGTGGAGTCGATGCGCGGCCGCATCGTGAAGCCCGACGGCACCGAAGAGCCGCTCGATGAATCGATGAAGTCGGACCACCCCATGGTCCGCAATTTCTTCTTCACGGAGAACCGGGTGATCGAGCTCCCGGTGCCGCCGCTGCCGATCGGCGCCATCTTCGAGTCGGAGATCGTGACCCGGTACCTCGACGTGAAGCCGTTCGTGATCCGTCGCCAGTTCGGTGGCGACGCGCCAGTCGTGAGCGCCCGGGTGATCGTCACCGCTCCGAAGGATTGGACGATCCGCTGGCAGGTGCTGGCGTTCGACGGAGAAACCCTCACCCCGGCCGAGGTCACCGAAGGCGACTCGAAGCGGTGGACCTTCGAGAAGAACAACCTCGACCCCATTCGCCGCGAGCCAAAGGGCCCCTCGTCGTGGGCGGTCATTCCGAGCGTCGCCATTCGACTCGAGGAGTGGCTCGAGAAAGGCCAGAAACAGCAGGCCTTCGCGACGCCCGAGGCACTCTCAGCCTGGCTCGCCGCTCAGTACGCAGAGCGCGCGCAGGTCACTCCGGAGCTCGAGCGCGAGGTGAAGGAGGTGCTCGCGAACGTGCCCGACGAGCCCGAGGCGAAGGCGCGCGCGCTGTATGAGCACGCCTGCCGCAGCATCCAGTACTGCGCGATTCAAGTCGGCTACGGCGGGTGGATTCCGCACGCCGCCTCGGCGGTGCAGGCCGGCCGCTACGGCGACTGCAAGGACAAGGCGATCTACCTGCACACCTTGCTGAAGATCGCCGGCGTGTCTTCCGCGCCGACGCTGATCTTTGCGCACGAGGGCACGCCGATGCCCTTTCAGCTCCCCTCGCTCGGCGCGAACTTCAATCACGTCATCCTGAGCGTCGACCTCCCCGGCGGCCGCACGGTGTACGCCGACCCGACCTCGCGTGCGGTGCCGTTCGGTCAGCTCCCGCCCTCCGACCAGGAAGCGACGGTGCTCGAGCTCCGCCCGGGTTCAGGCGCACCGCTGAAGACCACGCCGGCGAGCGAATCGACGGTCAACGCCGAGCGGCAGACCCTGAAGCTGAGCGTCGACTCCCGGGGCGATGGCAGCGGCACGGTGAGACTCGACACGCGCGGCGCGAGCGCGCTCGAAGTGAAGCATCGGTTGCTCGGCGGCAAGGGCAAGCTCAGCGATTGGCTCCGTGATCGGCTGTGGATGCGCTCCACGCACGTGGACAGTGCACGGCCCCTGCCCTCGGGAGATTTCGCCGACATCGCCTCGGTGGAAGGCGAGGTCGCGGTGCCGCACGTGCTGCTGCGCGCAGCGCAGGGCGATGCGCTCTTCCGCGTCTCCGACGTGTTCGCCTCCTGGGCACAACCGCTGGGGCGGCAGCGGAAGACCGACGTCGTCTCGTTCTTCGCAGAGACGCGCGAGTCGCTGCTCACGCTCCAGCTGCCCGCGGGCACCCAGGTCCTCTCGCTCCCGAAAGACGAAGACTTCGAGTCGGACGACGCCGTCTACCAGCTGCGCTGGAAGAAGACGGAGACGGGACTCGAGGTGAGACGCAGGCTCATCGAGAAGCGACGGGTGATCCCCGCGGCGCAGGTCGCGGACGCGAATGGGTTTTCGCGCCAGGTGCGCGTCGCTGAGCACGGCACCGCCGTCCTGCGGTTCCCGGTCAACGAGGCCTCGCGATGAGAACGCTCGCCCTCGTCACCGTGGCCGCTCTGGCCTCGGGCTGCGCTACGGGCAGGACCATCGAGCTTCTCTCGGCGGCGAAGCTCCAGTTCGACGCCAGCCAGTACCCCGACGACCCGGCGGTGGTGCTCTTCCGCTCGGATCGCACCGAGCTCTACGCGAGCGCCACCGATCCGTGGACCGAGTACGAGCGACACGAGGCGATCGCGGTGCTCACCGAAGCCGCCTTCGAGCTCGCCGAGGTGCGCGTGCCCGTCTGGCCAAAATCCGAGCTGCGCCAGTTCCATGCACGCGTGGTGCAACCCGACGGCACCGAGCAGACCTGGGACGGCGCCAGGCTGCTGGGCGAATCGAGCGCAAAGGGAGAGCGCGACATCAACATGCGCTTCTTCCGCTTCCCCGACGTTCGCGTCGGCAGTGTCCTCGAGTACAGCTGGAGCGTTCGTGGCGAATGGATCGCGTTCGCCGACGAGCAGGAGCCTCTCGGCCCGTTTCCGGTTCGGCACTACGAGTTCGATCTCGTCGCCACCAAGTCGCTGAAGATGGAGACCATCGAGTTCAACGGCGGCGCTCCCATCCATCTGTGGGACCTCGACAACTCGCGCAACCAGTTCCACTTCGAGCTCGAGAATCTGCCCCAGCGTCGTGAAGCTGACTACGCGCCGCACTGGACCTTCACGGAGCCGCGCTGGGCCTGGCGAGTGAAGGCCTTCCAGGGCCGCTACGAGCGCAGAAACCTGCTCGCGAACTGGAGCGACGTCATCGAGGGTCGCGCCCGCGCGTTCTTCGTCGACGGCAAGCTCGAGCAAGACCTCGTGGTGCCGCTGGTGCTGAAGGACTGCCCCGACGTGAGGTGTGCCGTCGATCGCGCGATGGGCCTGCTGGCAGAAAACACCACCACGAGCGGAGTGAAGTGGAACCGCGAAGCGAAGTTGTCCGCCGCGCTCGAGAGCGGCCAGACGAGCGTGGTGGAGCGCGCGCTCCTGTTGAAGACGATGCTGGAGCGAGCGGGCGTCGAGGTGTGGCTCGGCTACGGAACCGAGCTGTTCTCTCAACCGATCTCCACGTTCCCGCGGCTCGCGCAGTTCAACCACTTGTTCGTGCACCTGCCTGCGCAAGAAGGGCTCGGCCAGGCGGTGACGATCGACGCTTCCTGCGACTACTGCGAGTTCGGCCAACTCCCCGAGTCGTTCCGGGGCACGCAGATCTACGTGTTCAAGACGAAGCCCTTCCTCGACGAGGTCAACACCGAGGGCCGGTGGGTGAGCGCGTCACAGGAGGCGCCGATCTCCTCGCGGTACGACGTGACGCATCAGGCGCGCTTGCTCCGCAACGGAACCATCAACGACGAGGTCTCCGTGCGCGCCTCGGGAAACGGCGCCGAGGAGTTCCGTCAGCGCAAACGAAACTGGAACACGACGAGGGTCCACGACTTCGAAGAGGAGTTGCTCGAGCAGGTGAGCCCCGAGGCGAGGGTCGAGAGCGTCAGGTGGGGAGAGTGCACCCGTTGGCGCTGCGGCTGGGACGTCACCGCCTCGCTCTCGAGCGAAGCGCGCGTCGACGGGCCGCGCTTGCTCGTTCCCACCACGGTGTTCCGGCCGCTGTGGGAGCGAGGCTTCGAGAGCCCCACGCGCATGCTCGACGTGCACTTCCGTGAGCCTGAGCAGGTGGAGGAGCGCTACGAGCTCAAGGTCCCTGGCGATCTCGAGTTGGCCGAGGTGCCCAAGCCCGTGTCGCTCAGGCTGAACGGGCTCTGGGTCGAGGTGAAGTTCGAGAAGACGCCCGACGGCGTGCTCGCCGTGCGTACCCTGAAGAACGACGTCACGGCGATCGCGAAGGAGGACTACACGAGGCTGCGCGACGCGATCGAGGCGTTCAGGCGCGCACGTCGCCAGGTGCTCGTGTTCGCACCGAAGAAGGGCGTCAGTACACGAACGGAATGATCTTCCACCGCACGCGCTTCACGTACGCGTCCCACAGCGGGCCGTACTTCGAGGCGCAGCGCAGATCATCGAAGTGCTGCCGCGGGAAGAGCAGCACCACGTAATAAAGAGGGTAGAGCCACGGCTCCCACGAGCCGGGGTAGCCGAGCGCGAGCGTGATGCCCGAGGCCATCAAGAGCTCGCCCAGGTAGTTGATGTGGCGCGAGAGCCCCCAGAAGCCGTTCACCAGCACGCGCCCCTCGAGCGCCTCGGGAACGATGCCGAGGAACTTCCGCTTCGGGTCCCGCTTGAAGTGGAACTTCTGCAGGTTCGCCCCGCGCGCGAACATCCACCCGGTGAAGAACATCGCGGCGCTGAAGATCAGCCACGCTGTCGAACTGTGCGGGGTCGGCTTGTCCGCCGTGTTCCACAATCCGATGCCGTAGAAGAATGGATAGAAGGTCAGGCAGCCCCAGCCGAGCTTGAAGCCGACCTTCTCCGCCATGAAGTCGTACGTGTAGAGGTGGACCTCTTCGAAGTTCAGGTACTCGATCAGGAAGAAGCTGAAGAGCGCGACCGAGACGAAGACGCCAATTGATGGATCCTCGCGGTGCAGCAGCACGTGCGCCGCCGCGTACGAGTACAGGTTGAGCGCGAGCATGATCGCGCCGATGAGGTACAGCCACATCTTCGCGTCGAGGCGTCCACCGAGCGCCTGCGGGTTGTCGAGGCGGCCCAAGTAGAAGTCGGCGACGACGTTCTTCACCTTGGGCTGACCGAACACGATCGCCGCCGAGAAGATGAGGCCGAGCGTGCAAGCGGTGGCGAGCATCTCCCACCGGTGCACGTAGAACGCGTCCCACGGGAGCACGCCCGCCCAGCACAGGCCGGCCCACGCGGCGACGCTGAGGAAGAACACGCGCAGGCCGTTCAAGTGGTACCGGTGCGGCTTGTTCGTCTTCGGATCGATCACGTACCCGTCGACCCAGCGGCCGGGCACCACGAGGTGAAGCGCGAGGACGACGGCGTAGATGACGAGGACGTACAGAAGGCCCAGCACGCGACCGCACGTATCTCAGCGACGCTTCTTCGTCTTCGCCAATTGCTTGAGCGTCTCAACGTCGACGAGGTCCTTGGGGCGGCCCGCAGCGAGCTTGTTCGCGCGCAGGTCCTCGCGGCTCAGCACGGATACTGATTGACCACCGAGCGTGGTTTTGAGGCGCCGTTTCCACGCGCGGTCGAAGGAACACCCAGAGATCGAAGTCAGCAGGTCGATCCGCACCGGAGGATTCCCAAGCATCACGACCAGGTCGGGGTTCTGAAAGTCCTCGATCGCGATGCCCTTCACCGAGCCGAATCCGAACGCTTTGAGCGCTGCCAGAACGCGTTTCGCGTTGAGCGGCTTGGCGTCAACCCAAACGTCGAGATCTCCCGTGTACCGCGGTGCGCCGTGCGCTGCGAGCGCGTGCGCTCCGATCACGAGGTACCTGACTTTGCTCTCGTTGAGTGACGACAAGAACTCTTGCCAATCTCGCGGAAGTTCCATGTCTGAACGCTCTCAGGGTCTCAACTGCGGCGATGCGCTCGGGCACAGGACGGCTGAGCCAGTAGTCGACGTCCGCATGTTCGGCGGCGGCCTTCGTTTGAAAAACGCGCATCACCCGCTTCATGGATTCATCGTAGCGGCGCGATCAGGTTCCAGCACGCCTTCTCCCCGCGATGCACGGTTTGCCCTCACCTCCGCCCTCTGACATAGCCCCTGCCCCATGGCCGTCCGCCTCCCCATCTTCGCCACCTGCACCCGCGGCACCGAGGCCTTCCTCGCGCAGGAGCTCGAGACCTTCGGCTGCAAGCGCATCCGCCAGGATCGCGGAGGCGTGCGCTTCATGGCCGCGCTCGACGAGATCCTGCGCACGTGTCTGCACTCGCGCATCGCGATGCGCGTGCTCTACCCCCTCGGCGAGTTCGAGGTGATCGGCGCCGAGGGCCTCTACGAAGCTTCGTGCACGGTCCCCTGGGAAGACTGGATCAGCACGAGGATGACCTTCGCGGTCGAGGCCACGCTCAAGGACTCCGAGCACACGCACACCGGCTTCGTGGCGCTGAAGATCAAAGACGCCATCGCCGATCGCCTCCGGGAAAAGCTGGGCTCGCGGCCCGACGTCGACAGCCACGACCCCACGGTGAGTGTGGTCGCGCACATTCACAAGCAGACGCTCTCCCTCTCTCTCGATCTGTGCGGCGAGCCTCTCTTCAAGCGCGGCTACCGCATCAAGACCACCATCGCTCCGTTGAAGGAGACCCTCGCCGCCGCGCTCCTGATGGCCGCCGGCTACACCGGCGAAGAGCCGCTCGCCGATCCCATGTGCGGCTCAGGCACCCTGGTGATCGAAGGCGCGTGGATGGCGATGAAGCGCGCTCCGGGACTCAAGCGTCACTTCGCGCTGGAGAACTGGCCCGAGTTCGCCGCGAAGGCGAAGCCGCTCCTCGAAGAGTTGAAAAAGGAAGCGCAGGCGCAGCAGCGCACCCTGCCCTTTCAGATGATCGCCCGCGATTACAACGAAGACGCGCTCACCGCGGTGAAGCGCAACGTGGTCGCCGCTGGTCTCTCCACCGCCGTGAAGATCGAAGAGGCGGATGTGCTTCGCAGCGATCCTCCCCAGGGTCCTCCGGGCCTGCTGATCACCAACCCGCCGTACGGTGAGCGCATCGGAGAAGGCGGCCAGAAGGGCATGAAGTCCTTCTTCCACACGCTCGGAAAATCTCTGGGCCGGTGGAACGGGTGGCGCATGGCGATCCTCGCCGGCAACCCCGCGTTCGAGAGCGCCTTCGGCCGTCGCCCCAGCAAGCGCACGGACTTGTGGAACGGCCCCATCGAGTGCCAGCTCCTCCAGTATCCGGTGGTGACGCCCCGTGAGTAGGATCCCAGCCGCGTCATGACCACTGAGGTGACCAACTCAGGCGAGCACGAAGACTCCACGACGGCCGAGGTGGCCGCCGACGCGCTCGATCCGCTCATTGGTCAGACCATCGATGGCCGCTTCCGCATCGTCGACGTGATCGGCAAGGGAGCGATGGGCAAGGTGTACCGGGCGGTGCAGTTGCCGCTCAACCGCGCTGTCGCGCTCAAGGTGCTCGACTCGCGTTACGGCGCCGGTCGCGACGAGAGCTTCAAGCAGCGCTTCCTCGTCGAGGCCGCGCTCACCGCGAAGCTGAATCACCCGAACACCGTGCGCGTGCTCGATTACGGCACCCGCGACGGGCTCTTCTTCCTCGCCATGGAGTACCTCGACGGTGAGACCCTCGAGAAGCTCCTCACCAGGGGCCCGCTGCCGTGGTTCCGCGTGCTGAGCATCGGGCAGCAGATGGCGCGCGCGCTCCGTGAAGCGCACGAGCTCGGAGTGGTGCACCGCGATCTCAAGCCCGGCAACGTGGTGCTCCTCCACGCGGATGACGACGCTGACTTCGTGAAGGTGCTCGACTTCGGCCTGGTGAAGTCGTTCGTCGAGGGCCACGAGCTCGAGGGCCGCGCGATCACCCAGCAGGGCATGCTGATGGGCAGCCCGCCGTACATGGCGCCCGAGCAGGGTGAGAAGAACCGCGCCGATCCGCGCAGCGACATCTACTCGCTGGGCACGATGCTGTTCGAGATGCTCACCGGGAAGCCGCCGTTCGGTGGTGGTGGTGGGCTCGAGGTCATTCTCAAGCACGTGCACGAGCCCGTGCCGCCGATCGTCGCTCCGTCGAAGTACGAGTCGGTGCCCGAGGCGCTGCAGGCGATCGTGATGCGCTGCCTCGCCAAGTCGCCCATGGATCGTTTCCAGTCCATGGACGAGCTGCTGCTCGCGCTGCAGGACGTCACGCCGCAGGTGCGCGCGCCCGAGCCGGAGCCGCAGGCGAAGACCGAATCCGCGGTGCCCGCGTACGTGCCGCCAGAGCCGGAGCAGATCACCTCGGAGCCGGTGACCATTCTCCCGCCGCAGCGACGCGGGCCCTCGGTGCTGTTGATCGGTGGCTTCTTCCTGGCTGCCGTCGCCGGTGTCCTCGGCACGTGGTGGGTGGTGAAGCCGGCTGCGCCGACGAAGTTGGTGTTCCACGTCGAGTCCGCTCCTTCGGGCGCGAACGTGATCGTCGACGGAAAGAAGCTCGGTGTGACGCCGATCGATCTCGAGCAGGTGCTCGGCCAGGGCAACCGCGCGTCGCTCGATCTCAAGCTGGAGAAGGACGGCTTCGCGCCCAGCCAGGTCCGTCTGATCGGAGGCGGAGGAAAGCTCGACGTCCTCCAGACGCTCTCGCCGCTGGCTGAGGTGAAAGCCGAAGAGCCGAAGAAGCTCGATCCGGCCGCCGCCAAACTCGAAGAGGCGAAGAAGCTCGAGGAAGAGAAGAGGCTCGCCGAGGCGAAGAAGGCCGATGAGGCGCAGAAGCTCGCTGAAGCGAAGAAGGCCGAAGAAGCGAAACAGGCCGAAGAAGCGCAGAAGCTCGCTGACGCGAAGAAGGCCGAAGAGACGAAGAAGGCCGCAGAAGCACAGGCGCTCGCGGACGCGAAGAGGGCCGAGGCAGAGAAGAAGGCTGAGGAGAAGAAACTGGCCGAAGGGAAGAAGGCCGAAGAGGCGCAGAAGCTCGCCGACG
>CBIHPJ010000214.1:0-12173 GCA_966211295.1 uncultured Myxococcales bacterium
ACCTCGACGTAGCCCTTGCCCGTCTTCTCGGCGATCAGCTTCTTGGTGTCGGCCTTCGCTTCGCCGGGGCTGTCGAAGTCCTTCACCTTCTCCTGGCCGGCGGTGCCGATCTTTCCGAAACGAATCGTCTGCTCGGAGTCTTCGACCTTCACTTCCCAGAACTTGTTCGAGCTGCCCTCGGCGAACTCGAAGCGGCGGAAGCCGGGCTCCACCACGCTCGGAGCGGGCGCGGCCTTCACAGCAGGCGCAGCAGCAGCCGGCGCGGCCTCCTTCTTCACGGCGACCTTCGCAGGCGCAGCCGCGGCAGGAGCAGGAGCGGCACCACCGCCACCTTTCTCCGCGTAGCCCTTCTTCGTCTTCTCACCGACCAGCTTGTCGTGGAGCTTCTGCGCGCCCGCGGGCGAACCCTCATCCTTGACGGTCGTCTGGCCGCTCGCACCGATCTTCCCGTAGCGCGTGAGAACCTTGGTTCCCTCGACCCAGACCTCCCAGAATTTGTTCGACGTGCCCTCAGAGAATTCGAAGTACCGCTTCGCCATGGTGCCCCTCCGGTGAGCGGCGAAGCGTGACGGAATCCTTGGTCCTCTGCACGAACTGAGATTTTCAGACCCGTCGCGCGCGGTTTTGGCCTAAGCCTCGCCTCCGTCATGGGCACCCCAGAGAAGCAGGGCGGCTATAAGCGGATCCTCCTGAAGCTGTCGGGCGAGGCGCTGATGGGGGACGCGACGTACGGCATTCACCCCGGCACGATCTCCCGCATCGCCGAAGAGGTGATGGAGCTGAAGGCCGCGGGCGTCGAAGTCGCGATCGTCATCGGCGGCGGCAACATCTTCCGCGGAGTGCAGGGCGCGACCAGCGGCATGGATCGCGCGAGCGCTGACTACATGGGCATGCTCGCCACCTGCATGAACTCCCTCGCGCTCCAGGATTCGCTGGAGAAGCTGGGCGGGAGCACGCGGGTGTTGAGCGCGATCAAGATGGAGCAGATCGCCGAGCCCTACATTCGCCGGCGCGCGGTGCGTCACCTCGAGAAGGGCCGCATCGTGATCTTCGCGGCGGGCACGGGTAATCCCTACTTCACGACGGACACCGCGGCCTCGCTGCGCGCGATGGAGATCAACGCCGAGGTCATCCTCAAGGCCACCAAGGTCGACGGCGTGTACGACTCCGATCCCAAGAAGAACAAGGACGCGCGCCGCTACCGCACGGTCACGTACATGGACGTGCTGAAGAAGCAGCTCAACGTGATGGACTCCACCGCCATCTCGCTCTGCATGGACAACAAGCTCCCGATCGTCGTGTTCGACATGACGGCGCGGGGCAACATCGGGCGCGCGGTGCTCTCTCCCGGCGACATCGGGACGGTGGTCGGCGCGAACGAAACGGTGCTGGCTTAAAGACGCGGCTCAAGGCTGTTGCAACTGCACAAGGAGAACTCACATGGCGGCGCATGACGATGCGGTGAAGGGCCTGACGGATCGAATCAAGAGCTCGGTCGAGGCGCTCAAGCTGGCGATGACGAAGATCCGCACGGGGCGCGCGAACGCCGCGATGCTCGATGGCGTGCGCGTGAGCTACTACGGCACCCCGACACCGCTGGCGCAGTGCGCGGCGGTCGCGGTTCCCGAGCCCCGCCTGATCACCGTGAAGCCCTGGGACAAGGGCATCTTGAAGGACATCGAGAAGGCGCTCCTCGAGGCGAACCTCGGCCTCACGCCGCAGAACGACGGCGAGATCATCCGCCTGCCGATTCCGCCGCTCACCGAGCAGCGCCGCAAGGAGATCGCCAAGCAGGTGAAGTCGACCGGCGAAGACCACAAGGTCACCATCCGCAACGATCGCCGCGAAGCGAACGAGAAGCTGAAGACGCTCCTCAAGGACAAGGTGATCACCGAGGACGACAACAAGCGCGCCCAGGAGAAGGTCCAGAAGGAGACCGACGCTGGCATCGCGCAGGTCGACGACGTGGTCGCGAAGAAGGAGAAGGAAGTCCTCGAGGTCTGAGTTCCTTTCCGCGTTCGAGATGACTCTCCCCCGCATCCTCGTCGCCGAGCCGTCCGCGCCCATCGCCAACGCCTTGAGGAAGTTCCTCGAGGGGCGGGCTGAGGTGCAGGTGGTGAGCTACGTCGACGAGGCGGTGTCGATGGTGCGGGCGCGCGCGCCTGACGTGCTGATCGCGGCGGTCTCGCACACGTTCGATGGCGAGATCCTCGCTCCGCAGGTGCGCAAGCAGGCGCCGGAGACGGCGATCATCCTCACGTACCCTCCGTCCGAAGTGGAGCGCGCGGCGGATCGCGCGAAGGCGGCGGGCGTCGAGGGCTTCATGGTGGGGCCGCTCAAGGCGCACCACGTGCTCGCGATGGTGCAGGCGGTGACTCGGCTCAACGGGCTCGCGGCCCAGCTGCGCGGACTGCAGGCGAAATTCGCCGAGCTCAAGAGCGCGGTGCCCGCGAAGCAGAGCATGAAGGTGAAGTTGTCTCCGGTGGGGGTGAATGCTCCCGACGAGGCCTTCTTCAAGAAGTACATGCTGCTCGAGGTGAAGCGGAGCAAGCGCTACCAGTACCCGGTGGCGGTGCTGCTCGTGGCCCTCGATCGGCTCGGCGAGGCGCTCGGTGAGGCGGCTCCAGAGTTCCAGCGCGCGGCGATTCGTTCGGAAGCGCTCGAGGGACTCTCGGTGCTGCTGCGCGACATCGACGTGGCGATGCCGTTCGCTGAAGACAAGTACCTGCTGTTCCTCCCGCACACGCCGCTGAAGGGCTGCACCGTGGTGGCGGGGCGCGTGGTGGAGCGCCTGAGCAAGCTCGATTCGTTCCAGAACGGCACCGTGAGCGTGGGCGTGGCGAGCTTCGATCCCACGGTGAATCCGAAGGAAGTGGTCAGCTTCGGTGGGTTGGTGCGCCAGGCAACTGAAGCGCTCAAGAAGGCGCAGGAAGCGGGCGGCAATCGCTTTCACGCTCCCGCGATTCCCGAGCCGCCGAAGAAGAAGCGCGACCGCATTTCACTCGGCTAACTCCCTGGGGGGCTCACTCAATCACCCGCCTCGGGCACTTTCGCGGAGCCGTTCGAACACGGCACCGAAGCGAGGAGCGAGACTCGTGGCGAACGCCGCGTGCCACGTTCGTTCCGCGGTGCACTTCGCGAGCTCGGCGCCTTCGTATCGAACGCAGTCGGAGCGCACGCGCTCCCAGGCCGGCCTCGCGCGCATGAAGGTGAAGGTCCCTCGGCCACTGCCGCAGTCCGTGGTGATGGTCAGGGCGCGATCGGTCGGAGGGCAGCCAAAGCTCCCACACACCAGGTCGGAGTCGCTGCTGGTGGGCGTGAGTGCGGCGAGGCTCTCGAGCAGTCGGTCGAGCTCGCCGGCGCGGATTCGTCGCTGCTCCTTCTCACCGGCGATGTCGCCCTCGTAGAGCGCGCCTTCTCCTCGATCCCACGTCAGGCGCACAGACTGCCTGGCGCAGCCCTCCGCGTTGCACCGTTCGTCGATGAGCTCGACTCCACCGGCCCGGCACAGCTCGAGAGCGGTCAGCGGGGGCGGTGACTGCGGTTTGCGAGTGGTGGCTGCGAAGACGACTCCGCAGGTGAGGGCGGCACACACGAGGGCGGCGATCAGCTTCACGCCGTCTCGGACAACAGCGGAGCGATCAGAGTTTCAGATCACCTTCCCGGGGTTGAGGAGCCCCTTCGGATCCAGGGCCTGCTTCATCTGCCGCATCAGCTCGATCTCGAGCGGCGTGCGTGAATACGAGAGCCAATCGCGCTTGAGCAGACCGATGCCGTGCTCGGCGCTGATGCTCCCGGAGTGACTCTTCACCAGCTCGAACATGTCGCGATCGACCTCGTGCGTGCGCCTCAAGAACTCGTCCTTCGCGAGCGCGTCGGGCTTCATGATGTTCACGTGCAGATTGCCGTCGCCGATGTGACCGAAGAGGCAGAGCTCCCAGTCGGGGTAACGGGACGCGAGCAACTTCTCGAGCTCGCCGCAGAACGCCGAGAGCTTCGAGATCGGCAGCGCGATGTCGTTCTTGTGCGGAAGGCCCGTGGCGGAGAGCGACTCGCTGATGCCTTCACGCAGCGTCCACAGCGCGCGCTGCTGCGAGACGTCGGCGGCGAGCGTGCCGTCGAGCACCAGCCCTCGCTCGAAGAGTGAACCGAGCCAGCCGTCGAGCGCGCCTTCCTTCGCGTCCTCCACCTCGAGCAGCACGCAGTGCGAGGGCATCTTCTCGAACGGCGGACGCAAGCCGCGGTGCTTCTCGAGGCGCTTGCTGCAGGCCTCGGTGAAGAACTCGTAGGCCATCACGGTGAAGGGGCCCTTGCGCGCTTCTTCGAAGAGCTTGAGCACGCCCTGCAGCGAATCGAGCGCGAACAAGAACACGTCGACCTTGCTGGGGAGCCGAGTGAGCTTGAGCGTGGCCTCGGTGATCACTCCGAGGATTCCTTCGCTGCCGATGAAGAGCTGGCGGAGATCGACGCCGGTGTTGTTCTTCTCGAGCGCGCCGTTGAGCTCGAGGCGCTCGCCCGACATGGTGACCACGGTGAGCCCGAGCACCCACTGCCGAGTGAGTCCATAGCGGATCACGCGCACGCCGCCCGCGTTGGTGGCGATGTTTCCTCCGACCTGGCTCGAGCCCTTCGAGGCGAAATCCACCGGCCAGAAGAGTCCATGTTCCGCGCACGCGTGATGAACCGCTTCGGTGACCGCTCCGGCCTCGACGCGCACGGTGAGCGCGAGTGGATCGACCGGGTGAATCGCGCGCATGCGATCGAGTGAGAGCACGATCTCTCCCTTCGCTGCGACGGCTCCTCCTGCGAGTCCGGTGCGCCCGCCCGAGGGCACCACGGGGAGTCCGTGCGCGGAGGCGAGCTTCAGGAAACGGCACACTTCGTCGGTGCTTCGAGGGCGCACCAGCAGCGACGGAGCCGGCGCGTAAACCTTCGTCCAGTCTTTGCCCCACGTGGCCAGCTCAGCGGGGTCCTTGGAGGCGAAGTCCGCCGGGAATTCGCGGGCGAGGGCGTCGAGAAAGGCCTGCATGGGCGGGTTGTATAGGTCGCCGAAGCAAAGTGCTGCACGCCCGAACCGGGGCGTGGTGTCTTTCCCGGTGCATGAACGTCACTGATTCCCAGCGGGCCGCTTCCCCGAGCACGCTCATCGTCGCGGGACTGGCGGCCAACGTCGGCCTCACGGTTCTCTCGTATCTGATCAACTGGGTGGTCCCGCACAGCTACGAGGGCTTCTGGCCGATCGCCGAGGAATTGCTCTGGCTCGGCGCCGTGGGCGTGTTGGTCGTCGGCATGTTTCAGCTCGCGGGCGCGGTGAGCGACGGCTCGATGCTGCGATTCGCCGCGATCGCGATGATCGTGAACGCCTTCGTGGATCTGGTGCTCACCTTGGGGATGCGTGGGCTGGGCGTGGGCTTCTTTGGGGTGTTCGTGAACGACGCCTCACTGCTGCTCTCGATGGTCGCGCGAGGGTTGCTGATCGTCGCGATCGTCCAGCTGACGATGAAGACGCACGCGTGGGTGCTTCCGCTGCTCGGGATGGTGGCGTTGCTCACCGTGATGCGCTCCGCGCTGAGCATGGCGATGCAGCATCAGCTGGTGGACCCCGAGCTCTACGGAAATCCGCTCTTTCGGTTCGCGATGCCCGCGGTGGCGTTGTTCAACGCCGGTGCGCTGCTCGTCGGTGGGCTCGCGCTGAAGGCTGCGGTTCCCACGGGGCCGGGAATTGGCACTCCGGCGCTCGTGGCGGCGGTAGGTCTGCGTCCCGCGGATCCGGAGCCCATCTCTCCCGCCTCTGACTTTCTGGTCGGCGGGATCCTCCTGATGGTGGGAATCGGAGTGACCGTGGTCTCGATGCAGGCCGCATCGAACGGTGGCCGCTACATCGTGGCGACGGGCGCGATCGGCGTGGGCCTCGGGAGGATCATCCGCGGCTTCATCCGCATGGCCCGAGGCGCGTAGTCCCCCAAGGGGATGCTTCGCGATCAGAACCGATAGAGCACGAGCCCGTTCGGCGGAGGCGGTTTCTTCGACTTGGTGTCGACCTCGCCGTACGTGTCGACGGGGAAGAGACTCGCCTCACGAGGAAGCAAGCTGGGCGGCAACTGCTTGCCCGTGCCTGCGTCCGCGATCATGTCCGCGCGCTCGAGCTCACGCGCGAGTGGAGCGAGTGACGGATCGAGATCCTTGATCTTGTAGCCCGTCGCCATCGACGCCCTCAGCGCGACCTTCGCGGCGTCCTTGCGGCCCTTCTTCGCCTCGACGAGCGCGATGTCGTAGTTGGCGCGGCCGCGGGTGCGCCAGTCTCCGGGCGCCTTGGACACGTCGAGCGCGCGCTGGAAGTACGCCAGTGCGGGATCGATCTCCGACTGCAGCCAGTGCGCCCAACCGAGCCGCAGCAGGTGCTCACCACGTGCGGGGTTGAGGAGCGAGAGCGGCTCGAGAATCTCCACCGCCTCCCTGGTCTTGCCTGCATCGATGAGTCGGCTGCCGAGCTCGAGGCGCGCTTCGGGACTGGTCGGTGAAACCGCGAAGCCCTTCTTCGCCGCGACCACTGCTTCGTCGTGACGTCCCTGGCGCGCGAGCGACTTGCTCAATCGCCCCCACGCCCACGCCGAGTTCGGAGCGATGGTGAGGTACTCGTTGAAGGTCTTCTCCGCGTCCTTCCACGCGCCGATCGCGAACTGGGTCTCGCCGAGGTAGCTGCGCGCGACCAACTCGCCGGGGTGCTTCTTCACCACGTCAGAGAGGAACGCGATGCCGGCCTCGTTCGACTGGTAGCGGGTGAGCAGCCAGAAGCGCGCGAGCGTGAAGATCTCGAGCATGTCGTCGGGATCTCCCAGCGCGGCGAGGGACTTCGCGGCCTCGGCATCGCCTCCGGAGATCGCGAGCGCGAGCGCTCCAGCGGCCTGCGCGAAGCGGAGCTTGGGATCGAGCTCGAAGGCCTTCTGGCAAGACGCCGCGGCGCGCTCGAGCTCGCTCGCATCGACGATGGCCGGAGTGTCGACGCTGAGCGGCTGGCGCATCACCACCGGGTAGCAGGCGCCGAGTGCCTTCAACGCGTCGTCACTCGCGGAGGCAGGCTGCGCGTTCGACTTCTTGGGGAGCGCGACTCCGGGGAGCAGCGCCTTCGCGAGCTCAGTCGCACCCGCCTCGAGCGCGGCGCTCCAACCGGTGGGGAGCTTCGCGGAAAAGGTCTTCGGCTTCTTGCCGTCCACCGCCACGCCGGAGAGCACCAGCTTGTCTCCACCCGCTTCGAGCGCGAAGGACACGGCACGATCAGCGCCCATCGCCTGACGGAGCGCGTCGGCGTTCGAGGGATCTCCGCTCAGGCCCTCTTCCGCCATCACGCGCAGCGTCTGCTTCAAGTGAACTTCGTTCGCCTTGTTGGTCTCTTCGATGAGCTCGGAGGCGCGCGCCTCCATCAACAACGCGAGCTGTTGCAGCTGTGCGTCGGAAGAAGAGGGCGGGAGAAACGCGACCACCGGCGTCTTCGGAGCAGCTTGCACGGCGGCGCCACACAACACGGCCATCAGGGCGAATCGCATGAGGAAGAACATCTCACGCGGAGCCTGGCTCAGTTCATTTTTCAGAGAGGTAAGGTGTCGCGGTGTTCTTCTTCCTGCCGACTGGTTCGAATGCGCAGACCTCGCGCCGGCCGGTCATCACCATCGTCCTCGCGTCGCTCTGCGTGGCGGTCTTCCTCTGGACCGCGCTGGTCGATCGGCCCTCGCCGTTGGCCTTCAGTGAGGCGCAGGATTTCGCAGATGAACGGCCCTGGCTCGTCGATGAAGACTACGAGGGCGAGCGTCCCGCGCCCGACGAACTGGCCGCGGACAAGAAGCAGTTCGAGATGCTGCTCGGGCGCGCGCTCGATCGCTCGGGTGGAGTCGAACGCAAGCTGTGCCTCGTGCCGGCAAAGGGCTTCGCGCAGGTGGGGTGGATCACCGGGCTCTTCGTGCACTTCGACATCTTTCACCTGCTGGGGAACATGCTGTTTCTCTGGCTGGTGGGGCCGCTCCTCGAGGAGGCGTGGGGACGGCGACGCTTCCTCGCGTTCTATTTGGCTGCGGGGTTGTTCGCGTCGCTCGTTCAGTTCGCGATGAGCCGAGCCAGCATGTCGAGCATCGGTGGCGCGTCGGGTGCGATCGCCGGCTGCATGGGCGCGTTCACGTTTCGGTTCGCGCTCACGAAGATCCGCTTTCACTATTTCCTCTGGTTCATCCGGATCTTCGTTGGCTACGTCCACGTGCCCGCGTGGATCTGCGGTTTGCTCTGGTTTGGGCGCGAGCTGATGGATCTGAAGGGTGGTGGCGCGAGTGGCGTGGCCACGGGCGCGCACGTCGGTGGTTTCGTACTCGGTGGACTGGTGGCGCTGGGCATGAAGGCGCTGGGCTCCGATCGCACCTTGCTCACTGTCGCGGAGTCAGACGAGGTTCGCACGCGACGAGAAGGCCTCTTCGCTGATGCGACTTCCTCTCTCGCGAGCGGCGACGCAGAGCTCGCGCGCGAGCGGCTGATCGCGCTCCAGCAAGAAGCTCCCGATTACCCGGGCGCGGCGATGTTGATGGCGCAGGCCGATGTGCTCAGTGGGAGGGGCGTGGCTCGGCTCGAGCGGGTCTTCCGTCCGTTGCTGGCGAATCGGGGCGATCGCACGATCGAAGTCACGCTCACTCGCTTGTGGAGCTCCGTCGATCCGAAGGCGTTCTCCCAGGCGTTCGCGTGGCAGCTGGTGGAGCGGCTCCAACTATCGCGGCCCGCGGTCGCACCCGAGATGATCGACGCGTTGATCAAGGCTGTCGCGGAGGGCACCGGTGCGCTCGCGATCAAGGCCAGGGCGTTGATGGCGCCTCCAGTCGAAGAGCGCGTCGTCGAGGGACCGAAGGTGATCTCCGTCACGCTCATCGCTGCGAGTCGCGAAGGGCTGAAGCTCTCGGTCAACGGGGTTGAGAAGGTGGTGCCCTTCCAGCGCGTGGTCGCCGTGCACGGGGGGATCGTCGAGCGTCGGCTCTGGGTCGACGTGGTCCTTCAGAACGAAGCGGGTCAGCGGATGGCGCTGCGGTTGAGCGGCACTGACGCCGTGGTGCCTTCGCTCTTCCCCGGGAAGCCGGTGCCAGTCGCGTGGCAGTCCTTCATCGCGGCGACGCGTCGAGCGGCGGGAGTGCAGGGCGAAGCAGCTCCCTGGGAAGAGTACGTCTCGATGGAAGCCCTGGCGCAGAGCTGGTCTATGAGTGGCAGATGACCTTCGCGTACTCGGTGAAATCAGTGTTCGACGATGCATCAGTGGCGAAGGAGTACGCGGCGTGGCTCACGGATGGTCACCTCGCCGACGTGATCAAGGGCGGGGCGCAGCACGCGTGGTTGGTGCAGACGGGGCCGCTCGAGTTCGAGGCGCGCTACCTCTTCGCGGATGCTGCCGCGTTCGCTCGCTACGAGAAGGATCATGCGCCCGCGTTGCGCGCTGAAGGCCTGGCGAAGTTCCCCGCCTCGCGCGGAGTGAAGATGACCCGCGCGCAGGGCGAAGTGCTGCTGCACCTCAGCGCCTGAGCCACGACCGGATGCGTCAAAGCACTCCTCAAATTGGGGGGAGCGCGGTGTGCGGCCGGTGGGGTTAAGAAGCCGATCGCGTCATGCAAATCAGCGTCTTCGACCTCTTCAAGATCGGCATCGGTCCCTCGAGCTCACACACCGTCGGTCCGATGAACGCCGCCCGGCGTTTCGCTCGTGGTCTGCGTGACAGCGGCGTGCTCTCGCGAGTGACGAGCGTGAAGGCCGAGCTCTTCGGCTCCCTCGGTTTCACCGGCAAGGGTCACGGGAGCGACCTCGCGGTGATGCTCGGCCTCGAAGGCAACGAGCCGCGCACCGTGGACATCGACGCCGCTCCGAAGCGCGTGGAGAAGATCATCACCTCGGGAAAACTCTTGCTGCTGGGTGAGAGGGAGATCTCTTTCAAGCCCGCCGAGGCGCTGATCTTTCATCGACGAGAGAAGCTCCCGCTGCACAGCAACGGAATGCGCTTCACCGCGTTCGCCGGCGAGGAGCAGGTCGCTCAGCGCATCTATTACTCCGTGGGGGGCGGCTTCGTGGTGAACGACAAGGGCGCTCCCGAGAGCGACACCACCGCGCAGGGTGAATCGCCTGTGCCGTATCCGTTCTCGAGCGGCGACACGCTCCTGCAGCAGTGCAACGCGCACGGGCTCTCGATCTCCACCCTGATGCTGGAGAACGAGAAGTCTCATCTGCCTGAATCCGAAGTGCGCGCGCGTTTGCTCGAGATCGCGGGCGCGATGGACTCGTGTGTGAAGCGCGGCTGCGAGCGCGAAGGAATTCTTCCGGGCGGACTCAAGGTGAAGCGCCGTGCCGCTGCCCTCACGCGGAGACTCCGTTCCGATCCACGCAGCAATGCCGATCCGCTCGTGATCATCGACTGGGTCAACCTGTGGGCGCTCGCGGTGAACGAAGAGAACGCCGCGGGTGGCCGCGTGGTGACCGCTCCCACGAACGGTGCGGCAGGGATCATTCCCGCGGTACTCCAGTATTACCGGCGCTTCGTGCCCAACGCGGATGACGAGGGCATTCAGCGCTTCCTCCTCACCGCCGGAGCGATCGGCGCGCTCTACAAGAAGAACGCCTCCATCTCGGGCGCCGAGGTCGGCTGCCAGGGCGAAGTGGGAGTGGCGTGCTCGATGGCCGCGGGCGCCTTGACCGAGGTCATGGGCGGCACTCCGGAGCAGGTCGAGAACGCCGCGGAGATCGGCATGGAGCACAACCTCGGCCTCACCTGCGACCCGATCGGCGGGCTCGTGCAGGTGCCCTGCATCGAGCGCAACGCGATGGGCTCGGTGAAGGCGATCAACGCTGCGCGGCTCGCGCTCTCCGGAGACGGGAAGCACAAGGTCTCGCTCGACAAGGTGATCGCCACCATGGTGAGCACAGGTGCCGATATGTCGGTGAAGTACAAGGAGACCGCGCGCGGCGGCCTCGCCGTGAACATCGTGGAGTGCTGAGCGCAGATCAGAGCACCTGCCCGGTCACCCGCCTGTACCGGTGTAATGGGCCCTTGGTCTGTCCTGCACCGCGTAGTAGCTGCCCGTGACAGGAGTACTGCCATGGACATTCGGATCACGAAGACGACGTCGCCGAAAGTGAAGCCTCCGGAAGCCGATCTCGGCTTTGGGAAATACTTCTCTGATCACCTCTTCGCGATGGACTACTCCGCTGAGAAGGGGTGGTTCGACGCGCGCATCGTTCCCTACGCGCCGTTCCAGCTCGACCCCGCGGCGGGCGTGTTCCACTACGGCCAGGCGATGTTCGAGGGCAGCAAGGCGTTCCGCGGCAACGACGGGCGCATTCGCCTGTTCCGGCCCGAGATGCACGCCAAGCGCATGGCGATCGGTGCGCCGCGGTTGTGCATGCCGACTCCGAGCGAGGCGCAGATGGCCGAGGCCGTGCGCGCGCTGGTGAAGATCGATTCTGACTGGGTGCCGAAGTCCGAGGGCACGTCGCTCTATTTGCGTCCCACGCTGATCGCGACCGAGGGCTTCCTCGGGGTGCGTCCGGCGACGAAGTACCTCTATTACGTGATCGCTTCTCCCGCCGGGAACTACTTCGGCGGCAAGGGCCTCAAGGCCGTGCGCATCTGGGTCGAGACCCACGACGTGCGCGCGCCCCGCGGTGGTCTGGGCGCGACGAAGGCCGGCGCGAACTACGCGGCGTCGCTGAACTCCGCGATGAAGGCGAAGAAGGAAGGCTACGACCAGGTGCTCTGGCTCGACGGCAAGGACCACGAGTTCGTCGAGGAGGTCGGCACGATGAACGTGTGCTTCCTGATCGGGAACTCGCTCGTCACTCCGCCGCTGACCGACTCGATCCTTGCGGGCGTCACGCGCGACTCCGTGCTCACGCTGGCGAAGGATCTCGGGCTCACGGTGGAAGAGCGGCCGATCTCGATCAAGGAGATCAAGGCGGCGCACCAGAGCGGCAACCTGAAGGAGGTCTTCGGTACGGGGACCGCCGCGGTGATCAGCCCGGTCGGTGAGCTCGCGTTCGTCGGTGAGAAGTTGAGCATCAACGGCGGGAAGCCGGGCCCGATGGCCGAGAAGCTCTACGAAGAGATCGGCGCGATTCAGCGCGGCGTGAAGCCGGACAAGTACAACTGGCTCGAGACCATCGACTGA
>CBIHPJ010000215.1:0-12167 GCA_966211295.1 uncultured Myxococcales bacterium
CCTCTCTCTTCGTGCCTTCTTTGACGAGGTGACTCGTCTCTCGTGGTGCTGACACAAGAAACAGGACACTGGTCCTGTTTCGTGCGAATCGCGCCGATTTTGGGCCCGACGTGACGAAGTCGACGACCCACGGGCTCAGGAGACAGCCGGCTGTATTCTGGGCCCTCAGGTCGACGTCACCGTCACGAAGTCACGCTCAACGAGTCAAAGAACGCCGAAATCGAGAGGCCCGCTCGCGTCGAGCACCTCGCAAGACCCCACGCGACCACTCACCTCAAGGCTGTTGCTGAAGCGCCAATCGCTCATCTGCATCAGCAGCGAGATCACCGAGCAGCTCGTCCAGCTTCATGAACACGTCCCAGGGCTGCTGACCCGTCGCCTTCGCGATGCGAGCGACGATCTTCTGCTCAAGCTCCTCCTCGCGCCTGCCCTTCCACACCTTGTCCGCGAGCGAGACGAGCAGATCCTCAATTGTCGCGTCCGCATCAGCCCACTTCGCATGAGTACGAGCGAAGCGCGCCCGTGACTCAGGCTCACCCTGCGTGATGAGCCACTCGTAACCGGCGAGCTCGTGTGCGCTACCGCTCCCCGTCAGCTCGTGAGGATGCAGCGCCTTCCCGATGTCGTGCGTCGCCGCTCCGAAGGCGACAGCGGCGCGATCGAACGGGATCGACTCGAGGCGCTCTGAGAGCTGCACCGCGACGTCATGCACGAGCTGCAGATGAATCCACAGCCGCTTCGGCGCACCGATCTTCGTGAGGTGCGCCTCGACATCCGCGGGCAGTGCGCGAAGTTTCACCGGCGGCGTCGTACCAGCATCAGCCCCAGCGCGATCGCGAGAAGCTCCGGAGCGCTCGCGCAGCTGCACCCCATCGGCATCGGCGGATCGATCGGATCACTCACCCACAGATTCGCAGTCACCGTGCGCGGCTGACCGCTGATCTGCACCTCGGCGCGATAGCGCCCCGCACTCGCCGTATCCGTGAACTCGAACGGATCCGCGGTCACCTCAGCCGACAGCGCCTCCATCCCGTCCTTGAACACCACGAGCTTCGAGCCCACCCCGCCCGTCACCGTGACCTTGAGCGGAGGCGACTTCGCGGCCACCGAATCACCCACCATGCCCTCGCCGATCCGCAGATCGACCATCGGATCCGCGGGCCCCTGCAGCTTCACCACCGTGTGCCCCTTGCGCACGCCCTCGACGATCGAGGCCGCGTCGAGCTGCATCGCGAACACCATCGTGGTCGGACTCCCGATCGGACTGTCGAACATGCCCATACCCGTGCCGCCCGAGTGATCGTCACTCCCACCCACCGGCGCGAGGTGAAGGCCCTGCACCGAGAGCCGTTCCCACCACGCAATCGTCTGCTTGCCGAAGATGAGGCCCGTCTTGTCGAAGCCACCGGTACCGATCTCCACCGCGCCCAGCAGCTCTCGCGGAATCTTGTGCTTCCACGCACACCCGATGCACGTCATCCCGAGATCGAGCAGCGGGTGATTGATCGACAGCACCACGTTCGGCTGCGCGGTGAGCGCTTCGAGCGCGCTGTCGATGGTCACTCCATTCAGACCGAGCCGATGATCGATGTACGTCGTCGAGCCGATGCCATTCGCGTGGCCCGCGTACGTGGTGAACTCCACGCCAGGCAGTAACAGCAACTGCGGATGCCGCGACTGCACGTCATTGAAGAAGTCCAACTGCGAGATGGTGTTGTGCTCGGAGTACTCCACGAAATCGAGCCCGCGCCCGCGCGCGAAGGTGGCCACCGCATCCATGGTGGGGCTCGCGTCACCGCTCTCTCGTGAGTGTTGGTGAAAATCACCGGCGTACCAGCGCGCCTCCGTACTCAAGGGAGCCGAAGCGACGTACGGCGCTCTCATCGGCTGCGGCGGCAACGTCGCCGTGGTGCGAATTTCGAGCTCCAGCCGGTACCGCGCAGGCGACACCACGATCTTCGCCTTCCCGATCATCACGCCCCACTGCCCCGCCGGAAGTGGACCGATGAGGTAGCTGCGCGACGAAGCGAGCCGGCCAATCACCGCTGGCTCGTCATTCCCTCCGCCGTAGCCGCGGAACGCGCCGTTCGAATCGAACACGCCGTAGTCGAGGATGTTCTCGGGTTGTTGCTTCGGGTGCGCGATCTCGATCTCCTCGGTGCCCGCGGGCACCTCGAAGGGGATCATCACGAAGTCAGATCCACCACCGTCCGGCAGATCACCTTCGAGCACCAGCGGCGCCGCCCACGCGGGCACGCTCCACAGCAGCAACAGAAGCCATCTCATGTGGCCGCAGTAGGCCACAGCTCGAGTGGCGACACGACGCCAAGAGAGCGCCGCGTCACCACCCTGTGACTTCACTTCCTTCAGCGCGAGCTGACCGCGTCATCCTTGAGGAGCACGATCTCGACCCGGCGGTTCATCGCGCGGCCCTCGGCCGTGTCGTTGTCCGCGATGGACTTCGACTCACCCTTGCCCTCCGCCTTGATGCTGTCCGCGGGGACGCCCTGGCCGATGAGGTAACTCCGCACGGCATCGGCGCGCTGCTGCGAGAGCACCTTGTTGAACGAGGCCGGGCCCTGCGAGTCGGTGTGGCCCTCGACGACCACGCCCTTCGGCTTCGCCTTGATCAACGCCTGCGCCACCTCGTCGAGCTTGCCCTGCGCGCCCTCGAGGATGTCCGACTTGCCCGACTCGAAGGTCACGCTGCCCGAGAGCGTCAGCACCACGCCTCGCGCGTCGCGCTTCACCTGCGAGATCTTCGACAGCTCGTCGGCTGCCTGGTTGGCCCGCTTCTCGGCCTCCATGCGCGAGGCGCGCTCAGACTCGAGCTCCTTCGCGCTCATCGCCGACCGGGACTTCTCGCTCTCGAGCTCGATGCCCGCCTGGGAGAGGGCGTCCTTGCTCCTCGCGAGCTCGTCCTTCGTCCTCTGGAGCTCGAGCTGAGACAACGCGAGCCGGTCTCGCTGAATCTGTTCCTTCTGAATGATCGCGAGATCGATGTTCGCCTTCGCCGCCGCCAGCTGCGTCTTGCGAAGCGCGACGTACGAGAAGTCCTTCGTCTCGGCGGCCTTGGGATTCTTTTCCCAGGATGCCGTCGCGACCTCGATGGACTTGCGTGCTTCGGCGAGGGCGGCCGGAGCGACCTGCCCGGTCGTCCCAGTCCGTTGGTTCTCGTAGAGCTCGCGCGCTTGCACGAGTTCTTCAGGCATCGGCGGAGCGTGCATGCAGCCCATGCCCAGCGCGAGCGCAGCAGAGAGGATGGTGAGTTTCGTCTTCATGGCTGACTCCTGAGGGCCTTCTCGTTCTCGCCCCGCAAGGTCGCGCCGCGAGCGAGCGACTGGGCGAGCTCGGCGTCAGCCTTCGCGCGCATGCGCATCATGTTGGCGCGCTTCGACTTGCCCTCGGATTCGAGCGCGTTCGCCACATCGAGGTTGTCCTGCGCGTACTGCAAATGCAGGTCGGCCTGAGGAGAGCGGTAGTTGCCCTGGAGCGCCTGCGCTGCCTTCATCGGACCGACGACTGCGGAATTGGACACTTGCGCGTATTTCGTGGCGCATCCCGCCAACGTCATCAGCGCTACCAACAACAACCGTTTCATGTGCTGCCTCCTTCGGAGAAGACTCCGCGAGGTCCACGGAGCATCGGGCGTGCCTCTTCCGCTCCCGAGGAGAACGGGCTAACTCATGGGGCGCCGGCCGGATTCACAGCGAGCGCATCGAGATGAGCGCCTCATGAAATTTTCCACCTTTCTCCTCGCCGCCCTCGTGTTGTCCTGCGGGCCGAGCGACACACGGGTGAAACAACGGACCTGTTCGGGGTGTGTCGATCCCGAAGGACTGTGCCTCGTCGGTAACGAACCTACGGCGTGCGGACTTCAGGGCGTTGCCTGTGTCCAGTGCGCGGCTGCACAGCAGTGCGTGCAGGGCGGCTGCGTGGCCGACCCGAACGCCGGAGGAGGTGCTGGCGGCGGCAGCGGAGGTGGAGGGGGCTTCAACATCCTTTCAGATGGCGGCCTCGAGGACTGTTCCGAGGAAGCGAAGCTCATCTACGTCGTCGATCAGAATCGCACGCTCTCGTCGTTCAACCCGCGCGCGGTGGGCCAGCCGAACGGCCCGTTCGTCGACCTGGGCCAGATCGCGTGCGCGTCGGAGCCCGGGGCCGAGCCGTTCTCGATGGCGGTCGACCGGAACGCCACGGCGTGGATCATCTACGACAGCGGCGAGCTGTTCACGGTCGACGTGAAGAGCCTGCCGCTCAACTGCGTGAAGACCTCGTTCGCGCCGCAGCTGAACGTGGCGAAGTTCGGCATGGGCTTCGTGGCCGACATCGCGGGTGGGAATGAAGAGACCCTCTTCATTTCGGGCAGCGACTACGGGTCGTCACTCACCACCACGAAGTTCGGCACGCTGAGCACGATGCCGCCGTACTCGATCTCTCTGCGGGGCACGCTCAGCGGCGCGCCGGAGCTCACGGGCAATGGCAAGGCCGAGCTGTGGGCGTTTTTGCCGAATGTGTCGCCGCCGAAGGTGGCGCGGCTGTCAAAGACCACGGGGGCGATGGAGTCGGTGTTCCAGGTGCAGGGACTCTCGGGCGATCCTCGCGCGTGGGCCTTCGCGTTCTGGGGCGGAGATTTCTTCGTGTTCCTCGAGCGCGCGACGGACAGCTCGACGCGGGTGTGGAAGGTCGATGGCACCACGGGCGCGCTGACCGCGGTGCTCGCAGATACCGGCAGGACGATCGTCGGCGCTGGCGTGTCGACGTGCGCGCCGGTCGAGATCAACTGACGAAACCTCTCCCTGCGCCAGCGGGGAGAGGTCGGCCGCAGGCCGGGTGAGGGGCCTCACTTCGCAGCCAGAGCCCCTCGCCCCGACCCTCTCCCCGCGCCCCCGGGGGCGGGCGAACTAGTTCGGGATGCAGATCCCGTTCGCGTCGCACGTGCCACCCACACACGGCGCGGCGCACGTCTGCAGCACCGTCGCGTTCGCCGACGAACCACGCGTACCCGGAGTGCCCGTGCTCGCACTCGAGCCCGGCGAGCTGCCACCCGCACCGCCCGGACCCGCGGTGTCCTGGAAGCCGGGCGTGAGGAACGTATTCGTCGGCGACAGAGCGCCGATCTGCACGTTGAGCGTCATCAACCCGAACGAAGGACCACCCGCGCCGCCACCGCCGCCGCCGCCCGGTCCACCGTTGCCGCCTTCCCCGCCCTTCCCGCCCACCGAGCTGCTCCAGCGTGCCGCGTTGCCGCCGAAGCCACCTGCGCCTCCGAGGCCACCCGCGCCACCGAAGCCACCATCACCACCCGAGCCACCCGCTCCACGCGAGATGCGGTTGTTCAAGATCGTCGGCAGCACCGTGGTCGGAGCATTCGCAGTGATCAGGATCGCCAGCGACGCGCCACCCGCACCACCCGAGCTTCCGCCCGTGCCTCCGCATCCACCCGCGCCCGCGCCTCCGCCCGTCGCGCCGATCTCCCAGCCCTGGCACCCGCCCGGAGTGAAGCGCCCCACGCCGCCACCCGCGCCACCGCCGCCACCACCCTGCGCAGTGAGCCCCGCGGCGCCCGGCAACGCAGTCGCCGTGGCCGCGACCCAGCGGCCCATCACGAAGCTCCCGTAGCGAGCGCGCGTCGCCGCACCGGCACCACCCACACCGCCCGTGCCGTCGAGGCCCTGCTTCCCGTCTTCACCGTCGTGCTGCTGAATGCTGGTGGGGAAGCCCGACTCGGTGACGTGGCTGCAGCTACCACCCGAGAGGTTGTCGAAGCTCCAGTCGAAGCCACCCGCGCCATCGCGGCTGCTGGGGAGCGGCGCCTGATACATCTGCTGCTGACCCTGGTTCCCGGCGAACGTGTACACGGGGCAGATCACATTGCCGCCCGGGGTGCCGTTCGCGCCCACGCAAACTGCGTTCGTTCCCGCGACGCCGCCGTTGCGGTGATTCGCCGCAGAGCACAGGCCATTCGCGAAGAAGTTGCTGTTGGTGCCGCGCTGACCGTTGAGCGTGGTGCCCGCCTGGCGACCGAAGCCCTGCGTGCCGGTCGCGCCGCGACCACCCGTGCCTCCGCGGCCCGCGTTGATGTCGTTGCTCTGCAACACGAAGCGCGGTCCCACGTTGCGCAGGAACACGCCGATCGACGCCTCGCCGTTCGCGCTCGGAGCCGCCATCACCGTCGCGTCCCAACCCGCGATCACGAAGCCCGACACCACGGTCTCCACCGCCACGCCCGGAGCACCCAATCCCTCCGCGTGCACCGGAGCGATCGCCACGCCCGTGGGCGCCACGCCCTGCCACGTCGTCGTGTAGAGCCGAGGATCGCGCTTCAGGAAGTCCTGCGAGTAACCGCCGAACACCTGCGTGCCCTCGTTGAGTCGCACGTTCTCGCGATAGAGCCCCTGCGCCACCAGTACGTACCGCTTGTTCTGCGCCTGCTGCGCGGCCACGCCGGCGGCGATCGTCTGCAGCGGCTGCGTGCGCGTGCCGTTGCCTCCGGCCATCGCAGCGCCGGAGACGAAGATCGCATCTCCCACCACGCCGTCGATGCCGTCGCAGTTCTCGTCGACCCACGACGCGCCCGCGCCCGAAGCAGGCGCGCGATCGGGAAGATCGATCGTCAGGTTGCCCTGCACGCGCCGGCACTCGCAGCCATCGGCCGGAAGCGCATTCACGTTCACCCACTCGAAGGTGGTGCCGCCCACCGTCTCGGTGAGGCACGGACCCATCGCGCACCGAGGCATGGTGGGAGCGAGATCGCACACGCCGGTGGTGTGCTGAATCGTCGGGGAGAAGTACTTGGTGCAGTCGTTGTTGCAGAACCCGCAGTGCTGAGCCGCTTCGTAGCGGCCCGTCGCCTGGTTCAAGAAGCCCTCGTCCACGCGCGAGTCGCAGTTGTTGTCGCGCGCGTCGCAGATCTCAGGGTTGAACGTGTTGACGTCGCAGCTGCTCCACGCCGCGCCGCCAGGAGCCGCGGTGCAGGTGGAGAAGCCCGAGCAGGTGTTCATCGAGCTCATGATCGTGCACGCACGCGTCGAGTTGATCGTCGCGTTGGTGCAGCTGCAGGTCCCCGTGGTGGGCACGCACTGGGCCGCTCCACCTGGGCTCGGCTGGCACGAATAGCCCGTCGGACAACCCGGCGGGAACGCGCTCGAGGGACTGCAGTCGCGTCCGCACACCTTCACGTTGTCCACGGTGAGGCAGCGGCTGCCCGGGCCCACGCAGTCCGTATCGGTCTGGCAGGGAGAGCAGAGCGTGTCGGGCAGCTGCAGGCACATCGTGTTGTTCGCGTACGGGAAGTAGCCCGGCTCACATTGCGTCACCCGGCACGTGGGCGAGTCGTTCGCGAGGTCGCAATTCGTGGTCACCGCGTGCGCGATGATCTTCGAGCAGTCGTTGTTGCACGCGCCGCAGTGAGCAGACGTCGAGTACAGGCCGCGCGTCGGGCGGAAGTCCTCGTCGATCTGCCCATCACAGTCGTCGTCTTCGTAGTTGCACTTCTCCGCGGCGGGATCGCGCGCGGTGCACACCAGACCAGCCGAGGCGAAGCACACCTGCGGACCGGTGCAGGTCACGCCGCCCACGGTGCGCGTGCAGTCAGGCGCGGTGAAGTCGTCGATCGCGCCGTTGCAGTCGTCGTCGGCGCCGTTGCAGGTCTCCTGCAGTGCCGCCGGAGCGACGCACGCCGTGAAGCCACCGTCGAACTGGCAGATCTGATTTCCCAGGCAGCGGCCGAACGAGTTCGCCTGACCGAAGCACGACTTCTGCAAACCCACCGTCTCGGGCACGCAGTCACAGGTGCGCCCCTCGGGAATGCACTGCTTCGATCCATCGCGCAGCGTGGTGCACGCGTAGAGCGCCGGGCAGCCATCGAACGTGCAGTCGCGGCCGCAGAAGGTTCCGCCGTCGGTGTCGACGCACTTGTCGGCGCCGGTGGATCCACACTCGAAGTCACTGGTGCACGACTCGCAGAGCAGCGGCTGCGGCACGGTGCACAGGTTCGTCACCACGCCGGTGAGTCCGCCGTCATTCGCCTGCTCAGGCACGCGCTTGCACAGATAGGAATCAGGGCAGGTGCCTGCGTCCGCATCGCCGCAGCGCTCCGTGCAGAACGCGCCCGCGGGACCCGGCACGCAGAGCTCCGAGTTGCACTCCGAGCCCGCGTCACACGGTTGGCCGAAGCGCTTCTTGCGCAGGCCGCCGTCGGGGATCTCGAACGTGGTGCAGACCTGGTTCACACACCGCAGGCCCGCGTCGCAGTCCGAGTCGAAGACGCACTTCTCCGCGCGTGGATAGAACAGCGTGCGACCACAGGCCGAGAACGCCGAGGTCAGCGAGGCCAGCCCGAGAACGATGAGAAGAGCCCGGAGCGAAGCCGTCCCAGCGGCACGCTGGGCCAAGCAGGGGGAGCGCAGCGGAGGATGCGCCGAGGCGGAGCGACCCAGAGAGCTGGTCTTCATCAGAAGCTCTCCACGTTCACGAGGACGCCGGGAGCACCGTCGCCGCCTTTGAAACCAGGACCCGCGGGCGAAGCGCCGCCCGCGCCGCCAGCGCCCGCGCCACTCACCGCGGGGAGCGGGAAGGTGTTGCGCATCACGTAGGTCGCGATGGGCACGTTCTGACCGCCGATGCCGTACACGCTGCCTCCACATCCACCTCCGCCGCCGGTACCAGCGCCGCCGTTGCCTCCGCGTCCGCCCGGTCCGCCCTGCCCCGCGCACCACGCGACCGAGGTGTTCAAGCCGCCGCGTCCGCCCTGGCCTCCGAGGCCGCCGTAGCCACCAGCGCCGCCCGCTCCGCCGAAGCCGCCGAAGCCGAAGTCGATCAAGTTGCCGACGATGGTCGGCGCGGTGCCGATGATGAAGATGCCGAACGAGCCGCCACCTCCCGCGGCCATGCTCCCGCCGTTGCCGCCGCAGCCACCGGCGCCGCCACCGCCGCCCGTGCCGCCGAGATCGCCGACGAGGCGCCCGATGGTGCAGGTACTGGGGTTGCGGTTGCGCACGCAGCCACCACCACCACCTCCGCCACCTCCGCGACCCGGTGCGCCGTTGCTGCCCATGGTGCCGACCGAGCTCGCCCAGTCGGTGCCGACGATGGAGCCGCCCGAGGAAAAACAGCCCACGCCCGCGTTGAAGGCCGTGCCGTCAGCGCCGTTCTGCGCCGCTCCTCCCGCGAGGCCATTTCCCATGATCGTGCAGTCGTACTTACAGAAGCTCGTCTGCGAAGGATCCGAGTGCTGGTAGGTCGCGTTCGATCCACCCGCTCCGTTGAGGCCGCCGCCGCCGTACGCCTGGGGATCGAGGTTGAGATCGGTGCCGGCGCCCGGTTGTCCTTGCGCGGCGCATGCAGCGTTGACGCCCGCGCTGCCTCCGATCTGCGTCTCACCGATGCAGTCGGGCGTGTTGCACTCGCGCGCAGGCACCCCGTTCTGTCCCGCGCCGCCGTTCTGTCCCGCCGATCCGGGCATCGCGGGAGAGCCGTCGCCACCGCGCCCGCCGACCACGTGATTGTTTTGAATCACCAGGCCCGCGGAGTCGCGCACGTAGATCGCGTAGCTGTTCTTCGCCGGCACGCCCGCGGCCGTGCGCGTGTTCACGTCGTAGCCGCGCACCGTGAAGCCACTGATCACCGTGCGCATCGAGAGGCCTTCGGCGTTCACCGTGCCGCGCAGTGAGTTCGGCTCACTCGCCTCGATGAACGTGGGGAAGAGGATGATGTCGCGTCGGGTGAAGTCAGCGGAGTAGCCGCCGTAGACCTGCACGCCGTTCCGCAGCACGACCTGCTCGGCATACGTGCCCTGCGCCACCAGGATCGACACGTGGGTGTTGGCGTTGAACGCGTTGATCGCCTCGGTGATGGTGCGGAACGGATTGGCCCGGGTGCCCAGGCTGCTCGGTGACTGCGCCCACACGAAGAGCGAGCGCGCCGCGATGCCGTCGACCTGATCACAGTCGCGATCGACATAGGGCAGACCGGCGGTCGGGTACGTATCGAAGCGCTCGGGCTCATCAGCCACCGCGGGGTTCGAGGCGCACTCGCAGCCGTTGGTCTCGTCCGTATCGGCGTTCACGAATTGGTAGGTGATGCCGCAACTGCCCATGGTGCACAGCGCGTTCGGGCCAAACGACGACGTACAATCGTTGTCCGTCGAGCAGCTGCGCGTGCAGAAGGAGTTGGTGCACTGCTCTCCCCCGCGGCACTGCGAGGCGTTGGTGCACGCGCGCACGCACTGGCGGTAGGTCGGGTGGCAGATCGCTCCGCCGGTGCACTCGGAGTCGGTACGGCACACGTTGCCGCCGCCCACGCGCTCCGTGGTGCAGCTGGCGATCACGCACTTCGGAGGAGGCGCGCCAGCGACGCTGCATCCACCGATCGCGTGCTGAATGGTCGGGCTCCACTTCGCGGGACAGTTGTTGTTGCAGGAGCCGCAGTGCGCGTCGGTGTCGTACGTGCCCGAGCCGCGCGTGTTGATGAAGCCCTCGTCGATCGCGGAATCGCAGTCGTTGTCGCGCCCGTCGCAGAACTCGAGCGAGGTCATCGAGGTGTCGCAGGTGCCGTACGTGCCCGCCGCGGTGCAGGTCTGGTTGCCGATGCAGGTGGCGGTGCCCGCGGTGACGAAGCACGAGCGCGTGAAGCCCACGTGATCGGTGTTGCACTGGCAGCTGTTGCCGTTGGGCACGCAGAGCTTCCGCGCGTTCACCAATTGGCAGGTGTTCCCCGCGGGGCAGCAGCCCTGCTGGCCAACCACGCCGGTGCAGCCTTCCATCACCGAGGTGACGTCGCAGCTCTGAGCGCAGAACGGATCGGGATCGGTGCCGACGTTCACGCACTCGTCACCAGGCACACGGCAGTCGCCCGAGGTGGTGCACGGGCGGCACTGGGAGGTCACCGCGCGCTCACAGATCTGCGGGCTCGCTCCGGGAGGCGTGAGGTACGAGCCCTTCGCGCAGATCCTGGGCACGCACTCGCGCTGGCCGTTGCGCAGGTCGCAGGTGGCCGCTCCCGCGATCACCACGCCGCCGTCTTCAGCGAGGTTGTCGAGGACCTTGAAGCAATCGGTCGCGCAGGTGCCGCACGCGCGCGGGCTCGAGTACGCCCCCGTGGAGTCGATCAGCCCGTCATCGACCTGCCCGTTGCAGTCGTCGTCAGCGCCATTGCAGATCTCCGCCTTCGGATCCGGTGCGGAGCAGGTGAACGCGAAGCCTCCGTCGCCGAGGGGCCCGCAGCTGTAGAGGCCCGTGCAGGTGAGGCCCTTGCGGCAGCTCGGGTACGAAGGAAGCCCCGCGGTGACGAGATCGGGATCGCTCTGATCGGTGAGCCCATCGCAGTCGTTGTCGATGCCGTCGCAGAGCTCGGCGCTCGCCTCGAGCGCATCGCAGCCGGTCCAGGTGCCGTCCGCCCTGCAGGTCTCCACGCCGAAGCACGTGGCGCGCGGGTTGGTGCGTTTGCACGCGCGGGTGATGCCAGCAGACAGCGCGCTGCACTCGCAGGTGTTGCTCTGGGGAATGCACTGACGGAGCTGCCCCGCGTCACTCGCGACGTTGCGGCACACCGAACCCGAGGGGCACATGCCGGTGAGCGAGCAGTCGGTGGTGCAGAAGGTGCCGTTGCCCACCCGCGTGCAGCGATCGCCGATGGTGTTGCAGTCGGAATCTTCGTCGCACGCGAGGCACTGCACGCGAATCGGAGGCGCGCAGAGGAAGCCCTGGCCCGTGGGCGACTGCTTGCACTCCCAGCCCTTGTCGCAGCCCACGCCGCCGTCGATCGCGCAGACCGCGCTGCAGACGCGTCCGTTACCGGGACCGGTGGGGAGGCAGGGACCGAAGAGACACTCGGTGTCCTGGGTGCAGGGCCAGCCGAGCTCGCCGGGAATGCCCGCGTCGATGATCTCGAAGCACTGGCCGTTCACACATTCGAAACCGGCGCGGCAGTCTGCCTTGAGCTTGCACTCACAGGTGCCGTCGAGAAGGCAGTCGGGCTCGCGCGCGGGGTTGAGACAGGCTGAGAGGGCGATGAGCGCCAGCAGGCCCAGCCACTTCGGGGTTGCCATGACGAGGTGTGCTTCCTTTTGGCGACGTTCGGCCGAACGCGCCTCGATCCGGGCGGACCATAAGTGTCTCCCTCTCCCTGCGCCAGCGGGGAGCGCGAGCCGTCTCGCGGCGCCGCGA
>CBIHPJ010000216.1:0-12117 GCA_966211295.1 uncultured Myxococcales bacterium
ACCGACGCTGTCGCTTCGCTAACGCTCAGCGCGGCAACCGCCAGACCCTTGGCTCTGCGCCTCAGCGCAGGGAACCGGGTTTCGTCAGTCAAATCAAAGCTCTTGGTGCTTTCTGCAGGTCGCGCTACGGCGGCACGCAAGTTGCCCCTGCGCCCCGCCCTGTCCCGGAGGTCCGCGTGAAGAACGTCCTTTTGATCTGTGCATTGGTGCCCGCCCTGGCACTGGCCCAGACCACTCCTGCGCCCACGCCGCCTGCCGACGCTCCTACAACGCCGCCGGCCGATGGTTCTTCCACGCCTCCTGCTGCGACCACGACGGGCACCGCTGATCCGGCAGCCGCCGCGGCCAAGCCGAAGAATGCGCTCGCGAACGCCGTTCAGGCCCGCACCCCTGAAGAGCAGGCCAAGCAGTCCGGCTTCCAGGTTGGTGTCAGCCTCGATCACTATCTCGGCACCGGCACCTTCGTGAACCCGGAGCTGTACTCGAGCCTGATGGCGTACCTGACCCTGTTTGGTCAGTACCAGTTCGGCATCGGCAAGCAGCGCTTCGCGGCCAGCGTCAACCTGCGCGGCTTCTACGAGTACACGTTGCCTGACACCGAGACCGGCCGTCGCTGGGGCACGGGCGACATTCGCTTCGGCCTCGCCGCTCCCGCGCTCTTCCGCGAGAAGGTCACCGGCATTTCGTTCACCCCGAACATCGGCCTCACGCTCCCCACCTCGCTCGAGAGCTGGAACGCGGGCTTGATCTTCGCGGCCAGCGGCGGCGTGACGATGAGCCGCTCGATCGAGATGTTCGACTTCCGCGCCGGCATCAACGGTTCGATCGCCGCCTACCCGAACTCGTTCTCCGGCTATCGCAACCCGACCCTCAACGGCGGCCCGGTGCCCACCGACTCGCATGGCGTCGCGGTCGTCACCTGCCGTCCCACCGAGCTCTACTGCGCCTCGGCTGGCGCGAATCCCTTCGCGTCCTTCTCGGCCTTCGGTCAGGTGCAGTGGCGCGTCGGCGGCAACCTCCTCATCTATGCCCAGTACCAGTTCATCCACAGCTGGCGCCGCGGCATCACCGACGTGGTCGACGAGTACACGCCCAAGGCGCTGGACTCGAACGGTAACTCGGTCGCGGACGTGGGCACTGGCCAGCGTGACAGCGTCGCCACCGTCTTCGGCGGCAGCTACCAGCTCAACGAGCACTACAGCATCGACCTCGGCGTCTACACCGGCCCGGTGTCGCCGCTGATGATCAACAAGGACACCGGCGTGAAGAGCGTGCGGTTCCCCTTCCTCTCGTTCGGCACCTGGGCTGACAACGCCACGTCCATCTACTTCACCTTCTCCGCGTACTACTGATCATGCCTTTGAGCTCATCGCGAAACCTGAAGCACTCCCCTGGAGGAAACATGAACCGTCACTCCACCTGGCGTTCGATGAAAATCGGCGCCGTCGCTGCGACTCTGTTGTTCGCGGCGAGCTGCGCGCAGAGCAACGGCGACGTCGTCCGCGTTCAGCCGAACGTCGTGCGCAAGTCTGACCTCCTCGACGGTCAGTGGTTCTTCCGCAACACGGTGACCTGGACGCCGTTCAACACCCAGTTCACCTACCCCGGTCAGACCGGCAATATGGAGAAGCTGGTCTGGGAGATCCAGGAAGGCAACCTGGTCGGCTACCGCTCGTATCCGTACACGGTCGGCGCCGAGTCGAACGTCGACGCGAACTCCAAGGTCTCGGGCACCACCGCGAAGTACTGCGATGCCGCGGGCAAGTGCACGGGCGGCCAGAAGTACTACGGCGCGCCCGTGGTGGCCTTCCCCGTGAAGAGCCACTTCGACATCCAGCGCGGGTACAACCCGGCGACTGGCGAGCAGACCAACGTCATCAGCGAGAACACGTCGGATCGCTTCTGGAACCAGCGCGAGTACATGCGCGTGGACTGGTCGCAGAACGTGCTCAACAAGGCGTCGGGCCTCAACTGGGGCACCGTGCAGAACCCGCAGTCGGGCGTGACCAGCTCGAACTGGATTCAGCCCAACGAGCCGGGCAGCGATCCCTACGAGTGGCCCACCTTCGAGTACAAGGATCCGGACGGCGATGGCCCGGCGAAGGAGCAGCTGACCTACTTCGACATCACCGGCCGCTACATGGCGATGCCCGACACCCAGTACTACGAGGGCTACGGCAACATCCCGCTGTGCTGGTTCGCGTCGGGCATCTACGACTGCAGCGCGGCCGAAATCCACATCCGCACCTCGATCGCCAAGGTCGACACCACCTGGTCGCGTGACTACGAGCCGCTTCAGTTCGGCAACGAGCTGATGTCGTACTTCGGCTTCTTCCGCACCGAGCGCCTGAACTACGACCGCAAGTTTGGCTACAACGAGTCGGCCCGCATCCTCCTCGCGAACCGTCACCGCGTCTGGAAGGAGTACTACCAGAAGAGCAACGGTGAAGTGACCGACACGGCCATCCCGATGGCCGCTCGCACCCCGGAGCCCGTGAAGTACTACTTCACGCCCGCGAACCGCATGGGCGGCGAAGAGCGCTACGCCGAGTTCTGGGAGCCCGGCCGCCGCATCGAGGCTGACTACGACCGCGCCTTCCGTCGCGCGATCGCCGCCGCTCAGCAGAAGAACCCGAGCGACATTCGCCAGATGTACTACCTCTGCAACAACCCGGTGAAGTCGGGTGACCCTGCGGAGTGCGGTAACCCCGGCTTCTCTCCGAAGATCGGCGACCTCCGTTACAGCTTCGTGAACACCGTCGCTGAGCCCGTCGCGAACGGCCTGCTCGGGTACGGCCCGCACTCGAACGACCCTGAGACCGGTCAGATCATCTCGGGCATGTCGAACACGTACACCTGGGGCGTCGACCTCTACGGCCGCGACGTCCTCAACTGGATCCTCCTCCTCACCGGAGAGAAGTCGACCAAGGACTACGTGAGCGGCGTGGACGTCGCTTCGTTCATCAAGAACAACCCGGCGTACAACATCAAGGGTCTGCCGCGGAACGGCCTCATCCAGTCCGAGCTGCAGGGCATCCCCACGCGCAACCAGGAGACCCTCGGTGCGTTCGATCGCCCCACGGCGCGCATGGCGTCGGTGATCAACACCATGGTCTCCGACCGCTCCACCATCGCGGGTCAGGGCGACCAGCTGAAGAAGGCCGCCGACGAGCTGGCGAAGAACCCCAGCCTCGAGGCCGCGGTGCTGGACAACCCCGATGTGCAGGCCGACCTCATGAACCTGCTTTCCCCGGTCGCGCGCGCGGCGGCGGAGCGTGATCCCTCGTTCATCCGCACGGCCTCCCGCTCGGTGCTCACCAACATCAAGCTCTCGCAGGGCTGGCAGAAGGCCCGCCTCGAGTGGCTCAACAAGAACAGCGTCACCACCTTCGACTTCTACGATCGCACGCTGATCTCGCTGGCGAACGAGAAGCTCAACTACCGCAACGCGCGCGTGGCCCAGCTGGTCAACGGCGGCGCCGGCATGCTCGACGACGAGGCGAAGGCCATCGCCGACGACGAGATCGCTCGCCAGATTCGCCAGCAGGTCTGGCTCGCGACCGCGCTCCACGAGACCGGCCACACCTTGAACCTGCGCCACAACTTCCAGGGCTCGTTCGACTCGATCAACTACGCCGACGACTACTGGGACCTCCGCAAGGACACCATCACCGTTCAGCAGAACAACCAGCCCAAGCTGCCCCGCACCCCTGCTGACCTGAAGAAGGCGGCCGAGGGCACCGAGAGCCAGCTCATCCAGGGCCTCCACAACCACGAGTACTCGTCGATCATGGACTACTCCGGGAAGATCTTCGGAGACTGGGCCGGCATCGGTAAGTACGACGAGGCGGCGATCATCTTCGCGTACTCGGGCGACACCACGCCGGGCTACGTCGAAGTGTTCGACGGCGCGCGCAAGACCTCGAAGGTCATCCCCGGCTCCGACGGCACGAACGTGACCATCTCGGGCGCGGGCGCCGACCTCCCGATGGTCAACGTCACGCACACCAACCCGAACGTCCGCAACTACACCGAGCGCTTCCACTACTCGACGGTGCCGCTGCACTTCGGCGAAGGCGCCGACGTCATCTCGATCATGAACGACGGTCTGCTCAAGCTCCGTTCGCGCCGTCTGGCGAAGTGGACCGACGTGATGGCCGACGAGCAGCGCGTCCGCGATGCGCTCCTCGCTGACCCCACGCTGATCGACGACCCCGATCGCGCTGCCGGCGTCATCGGCAACCCGCAGCTCCGCGTGCCGTACATGTTCTGCACCGACGAGTCGGCAGACGGCCCCGTGCTGTCGTGCAACCGCTTCGACCGCGGCCCGGACTACTACGAGATCACGCGCACCAAGCTCGAGGACTACTGGAACTACTACCTCGACAGCCACTTCCGCCGCGACAGCGCCTTCTTCTCAGGCAACGGCGCGCTCAACCGCACCTTCAGCACCTTCTACACGGTGGCCAACTCGTACAAGCACTGGGTCTACGAGGTGTACAAGAAGAGCGACCGCAACCAGGAGCAGGTGTCTCGCTACAAGCTCGACCCGCTCATGCAGGATTACTGGACGATGGCCGTGCTCGACGGCGTCAACCAGCACCTCAACGTGATGTCCGTCCCGCCGGATGGTCTCTTCATGTACCGCAACCTCCGTGGCGGCCCGCGTTGGGACCTCATCAGCCAGGGTGACGACTTCGACTACTTGAACCCGGTCGGCCGCGCGGCGCTCCAGCAGCTCTACGAGAGCCGCTACGGCGCGCAGGACTTCGTGGTCATTCCGCGTGGTCTGGGCCGCCGCATGTACAGCCGCTACGACTTCAAGTCGGGCTTCGGCTTCTGGAACCGCATGCTCGAGGCGGGTCACTACAACGATCAGCTCGGCGCGATGTTCGCCGCCGTCATCCCTGACATCGACATTCAGGGCGTGGACATCACGGCCGACCAGGATCGCTACGCGATTCCGTACTACCTGACGTTCCGCGACGAGTTCCAGAGCACCTTCAGCTCGCTGTGGGCGAACGACGAAGAGAAGATTCGTCCCATCGCGTACAAGACGGTCAACGCGGCGAACGTGGTGGAGGACAACGCGCAGATCGACTGGCGCACCTATGTGCGCGGCACGGACTTCTTCACGGGCTTCAACTACCCCCGCGAGCGCGCGAACTGCACCGGTGGCCAGCAGCCGTACAAGGATGACTGCTGGGTTCCTGATCAGCGTCCCGCGCCGGCGAACATCCAGCTCACGTGGACCAGCCGCATCTACGGCCTCTACCTCGGCATGGCGCTGTTCCGCGTGAACTACGACCTCGACTACGCGAAGGCCAACCAGATCTACAAGCTGGGCTCGGGCGAGTCGTTCACCGTCGCCCCCGGCTACCACACGGTCGAAGTGCCCGACGTCATCACCGGTCACCGCTACGCGGCGATCGAGAAGGACGGCGCGCCCTACAACAGCACCGGCGCCATCCGCATGATCGACATCGCCAATCAGTACCTGGTGATGGTGCGCGACCCGGCGACCTGCCCGCTGCCTGACTACGTCTTCTTCCAGGGCTACACCTGCTTGCCCGCTGACCAGGCCAACAACCCGGCGCTCCTCGAGGATCGCCGCAAGTACTGGACGGAGGTCTTCCAGGATTCCATCCGCGACCTCGGTCTGCAGCGCGGCATGTACAGCATCTACGGGAAGGCGTTCTGACCATGGAACTCCGAACTATTGAGTCCTCAAAGGGATCGAACATGAACCGCCTGTTCCGCGCAGCACTCCTCGCCTCCACCGCGCTCCTCGCGTTGGCCGGCTGTGGCCAGCCCGAGCTCATCGACCGCACGAGCCCGAACTACGTGAAGAAGTCGGACCTCCTCGATGGCACCTGGTACATCAAGGAGACCGTCATCGATGCGCCCAAGACGCCGAGTGGTGTGGCCACCGTCGGCGACGGCGGCAAGATGGAGAAGATCCGCTGGGAGGTGCAGGAAGATCTCCTCGTCGGCTACCGCTCGTACGAGATCGTTCCCGGGGCCGACCCTCGCGTCGATCGCGAGAAGTCCAAGCTGGGCAAGGTCGTCTTCAAGGACGGCCGCGCCTACAAGGGCAACCCCGTGGTGGCCTACAAGATCGAGAGCCACTTCGATCGCCAGCGTCAGTACAACGCCGCGACCGGTGAGCAGAGCAACGTGCTCGTCGAAGATTCGTCGGACCGCCCCTGGTACGAGCGCGAGTTCATCCGCGTGAACTGGACCAACACCCAGCTCCAGAACTTCGAAAACTGCAACAACGGCACGAAGGATCCGAACGGCCTCGCCAACACCTGCATCCACGGCGGTGGGCTCTACATGCGCTACGTCACCCAGCAGGACCAGAACGCCACTGATCAGGCGCTCGAGTTCACGCGCGATTCGAGCGGCAAGCTGGTCTACTTCGACTGGAGCACCCAGGCGATCGTCGACCCGCCGAGCATCTATTACGAAGGGTACGGCTCTCTGCCGTACTGCATGTTCAACCCGACCTACGACTGCGAGAGCTCGGACGTGCGCATTCGCACCTCCGTGGCGCGCGTCGATGAGGCGGTGTCGAACGACTACGAGCCCCTGATCTACAACGACAAGCTGATGGTGAAGTTCGGCTTCTTCCGCCAGGAGTCGTACAGCTACTCGAAGGACTACTACTACACGTACACGGGCCAGCAGTTCTTCGCGATGCGCCACAACATCTGGCAGCGCGCGCACGACGCGAACGGCAACACCATTCCCGTGGTCGATCGCGCCCTGCGCCCGATCGTCTACTACATGACCCAGAACACGCCGTCGTTCCTCGAGGGCGCGGGCTCGCAGCACCTCGCGATCGCCCAGGGAATGGACCCCACCCAGACCATCGAAGCCTCATGGGACCGCGCCTATCGTCGCGCCGTCGCCGTGCCGCGTGGCCTCGAGGTCAGCGACATCCCGCAGATGTTCTACGTGTGTGAGTCGCCCGTGCGTGAGGGCTCGCCGGCCGCCTGCGGCGCCCCGGGCACCTACGCTCGCATCGGCGACCTCCGCTACCACACCATTCCGTACGTCGAGCAGAACGCCGGCGGCCTCCTCGGCCTCGGCCCCTCGGCGGTGGATCCCGAGACGGGCATGGTGGTGCACGCCGCGGCCAACGTGTACGGCCCCGGTCTCGACACCTGGGCGGGCAGCTCGCAGCAGGTCATCGACGTGGTCTCGGGCGAACTCTCGCTCTCCGACCTCATCGTCGGCAAGGACATCAAGGACTACGTCTTCGCCAACCTGAACGCGACCGACCCCCGCCGTCCGCTCAACGGACCGTGGAACGCGCAGCAGCCGCTCGTCTCCGAGGCGACCCGTCCCTCGGGCTCGTTCGCGAACCTCGACGGCAAGCTGAAGAACCTCGCCACCCTCTGGCGTCAGAACGGCTCGCTGCCCGTGGCGAAGGAGAACCGCCGCCAGGTCGTCGAGCGCCTCATCAAGGACAACCCGTCGCTCGAGGAAGAGCTGGTCAACCTGCCTGAGGTTCGCGTGGCGATGCAGACCCTCACCACCGACAGGGGCTTCCAGGCCAAGGTGCAGACCGACTCCGCGTTCTACCGCACGGTCGCGCGCAACATCCTCCTGGGCAAGGACCCCATCGAGGAGGCCCGCAACAAGGCGAAGCACACCCCCGACTCGCGCGTCGGCTGCTACTACGAGTTCTCGTACTCCGATGAGGACTACTGGGGTCTCGCGCAGCGCAAGGTCACCCTCCAGAACACCCTCGTCGCGAAGTTCAAGCAGCAGGGTCAGAGCGACGCGGACGCGCTCAAGAACGCCAAGGCTGAGGTCTACAACAGCCTCCGTCGCGAGGCGTACCGCTCGGTCACCGAGCACGAGGTCGGCCACACCCTCGGCCTGATGCACAACTTCATCGCCTCGGCTGACGCGCTCAACTACCACGATGGCTACTGGGACCTCCGCAAGGAGACCATCGGTGTCGAGGTGGGCGGCCGTCGCGTGATGCCCGTCACCCCGCAGAACCTCGCGGACGCGGTGAAGCCGAACCAGCACCAGCTCGACTCCGCCATGTACGAGTACACCTACTCGTCGATCATGGACTACGGCGCGCGCGTCAACGCGCAGAACATGGGCACCGGCAAGTACGACGATGCCGCGATCCTCTTCGCGTACGGCGGCGGCTTCGAGCCCGGCTGGGTCGAGGTCTTCAACGAGGTGCGCCCGAACTACCAGAGCCCGAACATCACGGTGCCGCTCGACAACCAGGCCAAGGTCTTCACCGTCCGCGGCGCGCAGGTCGAGATCCCGCTGGCTCACGTGGAGCACTACACGCCGGCGTCGATCTACTACACCGACAAGTACCACTACACGACGCTGCCCTTCCATTTCGCGGACCAGCAGCCGTCGTTCGAGGCGATGCTCGACCAGGGCATCAACCGCATGAAGAACCGCTCGTTCCGCAAGTGGAGCGAGATGGCGGTGCACTACAAGCGCATCGAGGAAGAGCTGAAGAAGTTCAACCTCTCGCAGTCGGGTCTGTCTGAGAACGACTACGTCCGCGCCCGCGACATCGTGAACGCGGCCGGTGGTGCGAACATCCCCGTCGAGGTGCCCTACATGTTCTGCTCCGACTACGAAGTCGGCGCGAACCTGCTGTGCAATCGCAACGACCAGGGCGCCGACGTCTTCGAGATGACCTCGAAGTGGATGGAGCGCTTCAACCAGTCGTACGTGTTCTCGAACTTCCGCCGCGACCGCCTCATCTACTCGCCGGCGGCGATCGCCTCGGGCAAGTTCGGCCGCTACCTCGGCAACATCCCGAACGTGTACCAGCAGTGGCTCTTCAACATCTTCTACCTCGCCAAGTACTACCAGCTGACCCCCGAGGAGATGGACAAGTACTACGGCCTCGGCGACCCCATCTGGCAGAACTACTGGACGATGGCGGTGATCGACTCGACGAACCTGCTCACCCAGCAGATCTCGATTCCTTCGGCCGGCTACCACGGCAAGAAGGCTGACGGCACCTGGGAGTACGTGCCCACCGGCGACCCGCAGAACCGTCGCCTCGAGACCGCTGCCGAGGCCGCGCTCAAGACCGAGCTCGCTCGTCCGCAGAACGGTGGCTACTCCGACATCGCGTACGTGCCGCGCGGCCCGGGCCGCAGCATGTTCACGGTCTACGACACGTTCGGTTACGACAACTTCAACCGCGTGAACGAGGCGGGTCACTTCTGGGACGTGTACGCGGCGATGCTCGCGCTCACGACCAGCGAGACGAACTTCCTCGGCGTCGACCGTGGCTCTGACGCGCTCGCCTACTCGCTGCCGTACTACACGACGTTCAACCTCGAGCTCGCGCCGCTCTTCAACAACTACTGGACGCAGAACGTGCCGTACTACTCGCCGCAGATGGCGAAGCAGGCCGACGGCACCGCGCTGATCCAGCTGCCCACGTTCATCCGTGCGCAGGACTTCATCCCCGGGTTCGTTTACCCGGCGGCCCCGGTGGTGCCTGTCGATGGCACCGGCCAGCCGATGGTGATGTCGAAGGTGGCGCCCATCTCCACCTGGAGCTCGCGCTTCTACGCGCAGGTCTGGTCGATGGCGTTCTTCACCGCCAACTTCAACCTCGAGTTCGCGGACTTCAACCAGGTCTTCCGCCTCGGCGCGGCTGACAACCTCAGCCCTGCCGCTGGCTTCACCGTCGTCACCTACGCCGATCCGTTCGGCGGCGGTTACTCGTACGCGGCGATGAAGAAGACCGGCCAGCTCGTGCCCACCGCCGGCGTCGAGATGGTCGAGCGCGCCGCGACGATGAAGACGAAGTGGGAGACCGCCATCGCGTCGGGTCAGCCGGTCGACGGCAAGACCGCGGCGCAGTGGGAGACCGAGCTGCGCGGCGCGACCCGCACGCTCGAGATGATGCGCGGCCTGTACGACATCTTCGGCCGCTCCTGGTAATTCCAGGACGCAGCTGAACGAAGACTTCGGCGCTCGGTCCCTGACGTTGGGACCGGGCGCTGTGTGTTTTTGGGGACGCTGCTCGCTTCGCGGGTTTCTTTTTCGACGATGCGCTTCGGCTCGCGCTCGTTTTCAGATCCTCTCTCTTTGGCTACAACCCAGAACGTGCAGCTCGCTCCGCGCCAGCTCGATCTCTTTGGGAGGCTTTCACGGCCTCCTCAGGGACAACCGGCGGCCCCGACGCAAGCGCAGGCAGCCACGCAGGCCGCGACGCCGCAGCAACAACCGGCGCAGCCGAAGCTCGATCCCGCTCCGGTGCCGGTGCCTGTGGCGGCTGAACGACCCGCGGAATTCGTGGAGCGAGTGCCCTCGCGCCAAGAGACCCTGGCCCGCGCCCGCGCCCTCGCCGCGCAGATCGCCCAGCTGCTGGGGCCCGAGCTCAAGGTGCTCCTCACGGTGCACGACAACCGCTCGACGATGATCAGCTTCAGGCGCCAGCCGCCGCTGCTGAAGATTCGTGCGCACCACATGTTCCTGGACGCGCCGCACTCGGTGGTGAAGTCGATCGCCGACTACGCAGGGCGGGGCAAGACCAGCGCGGGCACCGAGCTCGACGACTACATCGCGGCCCAGCAGAAGCGCATTCGGGCGATGCCCACCAAGCCGACGCTGCTGGAGTCGCGCGGCGACTGCTTCGATCTGCAGGACATCTTCGAGGCGGTGAACGCGGCGCACTTCAACAACGGCGTGCAGGCGCGCATCGGCTGGGGCCGCAACACCAGCAAGCGCCGCCGCAAGTCGATCCGCCTCGGGGTGTACGATCACAAGGCGCGCGAGATTCGCATTCACCCGGCGCTCGATCGGCCCGACGTGCCGCGCTTCTTCGTGGAGTTCATCGTCTTCCACGAGATGCTCCACCAGCTCTTCCCCAGCGATCGCGACACGGGCCGGCACGTGCATCACCCGCGCGCGTTTCGTGAGCGCGAGCGCCAGTTTCCCAAGTACGCCGCGTCGATCGCCTGGGAGAAGCAGCACCTGCAGGAACTGCTGCGGCGTTGATCCCCAAGGGGATGCTTCGCGATCGAGTCGGCTAGCGCTTCTTGCTGGTCGTCTTCTTCTTGCCACTGAGCTCGAGGAAGCGACGCCCGCGCGGGCTCACCTCGTAACCGACCTCGAAGCTCTGGGTGAGGCCCAGCTTCTTCAGCTTCCGCACGTCGATCTTGAAGGGTTCGGTCTCGCGCTTGAGCTTCTTCGCGAGCTGCGAGGCGGCGACACGCGGGTGTTTGTCGATCAGCGCCATCACCTTCTTCACCCACGGACCTTCACGTTCGAGCCGCCCGAGGCGCTTTTCGAGATCGGCGAGCGCGTCGGCGGAGAGCTCGGTCTCGAGCGCGATCGAGACCCGATCACCATCACCTCCGTGGACGAAGCCCACCCGGAACACGGGAGTCGCGGGCGTGAGCGGCTTCTTCGCCACCGGCTCCATGTACGAGAGGAGCTCGTCGCGAGACAGAAAGCCCCCAGCCAGCGCGTCGGCCTCCGAGATGTCAGCCACCTTCACGGAGTCGACCGAGTTCACTTCGACCACGCCGATCGGGTGAACGCGGTAACGCCCACCCACCTTCACGTGCGGCTTTTCCCATAGCCGAAAGGTGAGACGCACTGCGCCATCCACTATCCCTGCATGAAAGCGCTTCTGGAAGAGCAACACCCTCGTCCGTATAACCCCGCGCATGAGACGCGCGAAGATTGTCTGCACGTTGGGGCCGGCGACGAACTCGCAGGAGATGCTCGAGAAGCTGATCAACGCCGGCATGGATGTGGCCCGGCTCAACTTCAGTCACGGCACGCACGCCGATCACCTGCAGACGATCGAGCGTCTGCGGGCGGCGCAGCTGAAGGTGCGCAAGGCGGTCGGAATTCTGGGAGACCTCCAGGGCCCGAAGATCCGCACCGGCAAGCTGGAGAAGGGCGCCATCGAGCTGGTGGAGGGCAAGGAGCTCTCCATCACCATGGACGAGACCTTCATCGGCAACCAGGAGATGGTCGGCACCACGTACCTGCACCTCGCCGCCGACGTGAACGTGGGCGATCGCATTCTCGTCGACGACGGCCTGCTCGAGCTGAAGGTGCTGCAGACCGACAAGAAGCAGCTGATTC
>CBIHPJ010000217.1:0-12068 GCA_966211295.1 uncultured Myxococcales bacterium
TCCGAGAGAACCCACCGCCTGCTGACTGGGACGGCGTGGTGTCGCTGAAGACCAAGTAAGACTCCGTGATCATCTTCAAATTGACGACCCTCCGGTTGCAGAGGAGAGTCAGGCACTTTCAATGAGCGCCGAAGAAGCCCTCTTCCAACGGTTCGGCAAAGACATCCCCAAGGGGACGGTTCTCTTCCGCGAAGGTGATCCCGGCAAGGAGATGTACGTCCTTCAGTCCGGCCGAGTGGCGATCTCGAAGAAGGTCCGCGACGTCGAGAAGGTGTTGGCGACGCTCGGCCCCGGCGAGTTCTTCGGCGAGATGGCGATCATCTCGAACAAGCCGCGCAACGCTTCGGCCACGGTCGAAGAAGAGGCGCGCCTGCTGGTGATCGACCCGCGCACCTTCGAAGCGATGATCCGCGGCAACGCTGAGATCGCGGTGCGCATGATCAAGAAGCTCGCCGACCGTCTGGCCGAGGCCGACGCGCAGATCGAGAACCTGCTGTTGGCTGATCCCAACAGCCGCATCGTTCACCACATGCTTCAGCTGTGTCAGTCGCGCGGGCGCCAGGGCGAGGAGGGCATCGAGATCGATTTCCCCGTGAGGGATTTGCCGCGTGAGCTCGCCGTGGGTGAGCCGGCCATTCGATTCATGGTGAACAGGCTCGAGCGTGCGGGCCTGGTCGAGACTGCGGGCGACCGCCTCACCGTGCGAGACACTGCGCGCCTCTTCGACTTCCTCCGGTATCTCGAGATGAAGTGGAAGTTCGGGGAACTCTAAGCCCGTGCGACTCAAAGTTCTTGGTCCCCACGGCGGCGAGCTCCCCGGGTGCAAGAGCACCTGTTTTCTGGTCGACGACCGCCTCGCGCTCGACGCCGGCGCCCTCACCAGCATGTTGGACCTGCCCGCGCTCGCGAAGCTCGACGACATCCTGCTGACGCACTCGCACTTCGATCACGTCAAAGACCTGCCGATGATGTCCGACGTGCTGGTGGGCCGCCGCGACACGCCGGTCACCATTCACAGCAACACCGAGTGCATCGAGACGCTCAAGCACAACATCTTCAACAACGTGCTCTGGCCCGACTTCACGCGGATCCCCACCGCGAAGAACCCGGTCTACAAGCTGCGCTCGTTCAAGGCGGGTTCGAGCTTCAAGGTCGGCCCCTACTCGGTGAAGTCGGTGCTGGTGAGCCACCCGGTGGAGTCGTGCGGCTACGTGATCTCCGACGGTAACTCGTCGATGGCGATCAGCGGCGATACCGGGCCCACCGAGAAGTTCTGGAAGGTCCTCAACAAGGTGAAGGACTTGAAGCTGGTGCTCATCGAGTGCAGCTTCCCCAACCAGCTGCAGGCCCTGGCCGACATCTCAGGCCACTTCACGCCGCAGACGATCGAGAAGGAATTGGAGAAGTTCGATCGCCGGGGCTGTGAGGTCCTGCTGTACCACCTGAAGCCCGCCTTCGTTTCCCAGCTGAAGAAAGAGGTGCGCCATTTGCCGGTGCACGTCTCCGAACTGGGCGAAGAATTCGACTTCTGATAGCGGGCGGGCCCGAAGGCGTAACGCCTTCAGGGAGAAAAAGTGGCCGCACCTCTCGTCCTGGGAATTGCTGGTGGAACTGCCTCCGGCAAGACCACCGTCGCTCGGAAGATTCATGAAGCGTTCGCCTCGCGCGTCGCCTTCATCGATCAAGACTCGTATTACCGCCCGCTCGATCACCTGAGCCTCGAGGAGCGTCGCGAGGTGAACTTCGATCACCCCGACGCGTTCGACTCAGACCTGCTCGTGCAGCACGTGAAGGCGCTCAAGGCGGGCACTTCGGTGGAGAAGCCGGTCTACGACTTCGTGTCGTCCACCCGGCAGCCCCGAACGGTGGCGGTGAACTCGGCCGACCTGATCCTGATCGAGGGCATCCTGGTGCTGCACATGGAGGCTCTGCGCCGCGAGATGGACGTGCGGATCTTCGTGGAGACCGAGGATGACGTGCGCATCATTCGGCGCCTCACCCGCGACATCAAAGAGCGCGGCCGCGACTTCGATCACGTGATTCACCAGTACTTCACGCACGTGCGGCCGATGCACATGGCCTTCGTGGAGCCGTCGAAGCGCTGGGCTGACATCGTGGTGCCGCACGGCGGCAACAACGAGATCGCGATCGACATGCTGGTCGGTGCGATCAAGGCGAGGCTCGTAAAGGGCAAGTAATCCCCTCTCCCCGTGGACCCCGTGGAAGAGGGTCAGGGTGAGGGAGAGTCACTTCCCCGCATCGACCTGAGGCTCGTCGATCACGTCCTCAACCCTGAACGGGAACTCGACGAACCGGCTGCCGTCCGACTGCAGCACCTGGTCGCGCGATCCTCTCACGTAGTACCCGCTGGGAGTCTCAGGCACGAGCTTGCCGATGGTGAGCCGCGCGATCTCTTTCCCGTCCTCGCCGAACAACGCGATGTACTTCGACTTCGCGTCGATGCCGTACTTCGCCCAGTCCTTCGGCTTCTCTTCACCGGCCGCGAGGATCTTCGCGGTGCTGAGCGTCCAGAGCACGGAAGTCACCTTGAACACCTTCGCCTTGCCCGCGCGCGGAGCAACCACCCGCCACGCCTCGGCGGACGCATCGGCGGAGTCCTTGCTCAGCACCACGTCTTTCCCGTCCTCGCCGTGGAACACCATGCGCGTGACGAGCTCCTTCTTGAAGCGAAGAATGCCCTTGTCGCGGAGATCCATCGGGTTGCGATCGAACTGAATGGCGCCCGCGCCGACCTGCGCCAGTGTCGAGCCGTGCTCATCGTCACGGAGCAGGTAGTACAGCTCGCCACCATCGGCCTCCTGCCGGCTCACGCGGAGTCGCACGGTCTTTCCGCCCTCGAGCGTCAACGTGGTGTCGACGGTCGGCTTCTCGACACCCAGCGCCTTGCGATTGTCCGGGGTGTCGTCAGGGAAGCTCTGCGCACGCTCCTGACCGACCGCGGAGATCATCGACGAGACGCTCGAGGTGTCCGCGGGCTCGGTGTCCGGCTTGCTGAAGGTCCACTGCTTGGGGCCAGTGCGCTCGATCACGTAGTCGTTCGCCTCGGACTTCACGGCGACCTTCTCGACCTTCGTCTCGTCGACCGCGCCCGGCTGCTTGTCGCGGAGGTCGAAGGTGTTCTTCGCCATCGAGAAGCGCACGCCACCCTCGGCGGTGAACACCGGCTTCTCGTCGTTGCGCCGCACGTAGATCGAGCCGTCGAACGAGTTCTCGATGCCGCCGACCAGCTTCACGCTGCGCGGCTCTCCGTTCACGATCGCGTTCGCCTCGACCACGAAGGTCGGCTTGTCGAAGCCGTACCTGGTGAGCGTGGCCTGGTCGGGGTTCTCCTCGAGCGTCGCCTTGAACTTCGACTGCTGCAGCAGGCTGATGATCTGATCGAGCACCAGCTTGTCGGCCCTGGCCTGGATCGGAGCGACGATCCGCCAGTCCTGGCCCGTCTCGCGCTCGAGCACGGTGGTCGTGCCGCCCGAGGTCACGGTGAGCTTGGTGAACTCCGCAGGGGGCGCTCCTCCATCGGCCGTGCGCTCTTCGAACTTCTGCGGCGCGAAGAGCCGCATGTCGTGATCTTCCTTGCGCTGCTTCGTCTGATCCGCCTTGTAGATCCCGAAGTACGCGTAGCCGCCGATCGCGCCGCCGATGGCGATCACGAGGAACAGCGTGAGGAGGGTCTTCGCGCTCTGACTCATGTGCTTACCGGGTGCGGCGCGCCTGCCAGATGGTCAAACCGATCGCCATCAGCAGGGTGGGGAAGACGTCCATCGCGAGCAGGCGAATGGTGCCCAGCTTCTCGCTCGTGAGATCGATGGTGGAGATGTCGCGGTCCGGAGGGCGGATGGTGATCTTCTGGTACTGCTGCGTGATCCACGCGAAAGCGTTCATCACCAGGTTGCGGTTCGGCTCGTAACCGAAGGTGCCGGTGAGAATGTCGCTGTCTCCGAACACCACCACGCGCGCTTCATCGGCGCGGCGCTGCGGGCTCTGAATCGGCCGCGTGGAGGCGAGGGCGAGCACCAGCTGACCTGAGCGCTCGTTCTCGTCTTGCTGCGGCTTCTCGGTCGGCGCGAGCTCCGTCCACGCGTACGGCGTGGTCATCACCAGAGGCGCGGTCTTCACGTCGGGGAGCGTGCCTTCCTTCAGTTGCGTGAGCGCGCGCGAGGTGGCGAACACCACGTTCTGCTGCACGCGCACCAGCGGCTTGGTGATCTCGTGATCGCCGAAGAAGGGCGTGTAGACGAGGTACGGCTGCTCGGGGTTTACCTTGGCGTCGGCCACGATGCCGGGCTCGATCTGCATGCCGTACTTCGCCAGCAGCGTGCCCAGCTCAGGCTCGGCCCCGGCCTCCGCGAAGATCATCAGGTGACCGCCGCTGTCGAGGTAGCGCTCGAGCACCTTCACCTCGGTGTCGAGGAACTTGCTGCGCGCCCCCGCGATCACCACGGCGGAAGCATCAGCAGGAACCTCACCGCCCTGGATCAGGTTCACCTCGGTGGGCGCGTACCCTTCTTCCTGCAGCATGCGCTTCAAGGTGGCGAGGGAGGCGAGCTCGGCCTCTTCGCTCTTGTCGTCGATCGGATCGAGCGGGATCTCTCCATGGCCCGCGAGGAAGTAGAGCTTCTGCTCTCCGACTCTCTCGAGCTTGATGATGCCGTTGGTGAGCTCTTGCTCGGAGAGCATGGGGCTGTTCAAGCGCTGCAGGTTCAACATCGCGTGCGCCTCGGTAGGTCCCTTCGAGATCAGCACCGCGGCCGGTTGGCCCTGGCGAACCTGGTACTGGCTGGTGAGCGCGGGGTTCTTTCGCGGGTCGACGAACTCGAAGGTGAAGCGATCGGTGACCTGCGCGTAGCGCTTGAAGAGCGCCTCCGCGCCTTCGGGAGTGGGACCGTCGGCGAACCCGATCACGTGCACCGGATTCTTGAGCCCCTTGAGCGTGCTCTCGGTCTGGGCGGAGAGAGAGAAGATCTTCTTCGCGGTCAGATCCCACGTGGGCGTGCGGCGGCTCACGATGAAGTTGCCCGCGAACAACACGCCCACGAACGCGAGGCCGATGCCCACGGACGAGGAATAGAAGAAGGCCGACTTCGCCCACTCTCCCACACGCTCTCCGGCGGTGATCGCCCACACGCCGATGAGCAGGGCTCCCAGGCCCAGCTTCACGAAGAAGGGCACCAGCGAGCCCGAGGTCACGAAGAACGTGATGAGCGAGGTGAGCACCAGCAACAACCCCACGCCACCAGCGACGCTGCCAAAGGTCTTCTTCACGTCCACCTCTGGGCTTCGATCGAGCGGTGCGTCAGCAGCACGAAGAACGCGATCACCGAGCTGAAGAACACGATCGGCTTCAGATCGAGCACGCCCTTGAGCAGGTTCTGCAGCTGCGAATCGAACGACAGGTATTGCAGGATCGAGCGAATGGGCTCGTCAGCGCGCGGCGCGATCGAGCTCACCAACATCCACAACAGCGCCACCGCGAAAGACACGAAGGCCGCCACCATCTGTGACTCGGTGAGCGAGCTGATGAACATGCCGATCGCCATGTTGGTCGCACCCCACAAGAGCAGCGCGAAGTAACCGAGCAGCACGGTGCGCCACTCGAGCGCGGAGCCCGATTCCGAGCTGCCGATGAGGGAGAGGATGATCGGGAAGACGATCGTCACCCCGAGCGTGCACACCACCAGGCCCACCGCGCCCAGGTACTTGCCGAGCACGATCTCCAGCGGCCGCACCGGAGTGGTCATCAAGAGCTCGAAGGTCTTGTTGCGCCGCTCCTCGGCGAAGAGCCGCATCGAGAGGAAGGGCGCCACGAAGAGCGTGATCACGAGGATCGTGCCCCACAGCGAGATCATCACGCCGTCGGTGAGGTTTCTGAATTGCTGCGCCTCGGGCGGGAGCGCCGACCAGCCTCCCGGCGTCTCGCGCGCGATGTCTTGTGCCTGCTTGAAGCCTCCGAGCAGCAGCACGAAGAACGCCGAGCTCAGGAGCGCCATGACCGTGAACACCACCCACGCCCAGAGCGTGGTGAGGTGCGAGGTCAGCTCCTTCTTCATGATCGCGAAGATGGTTCGCATCGCTCACTCCGCCGTCAGTTGGATGAATTTGTCTTCGAGCCCGGTCTCTTTGCCGCCGGTGATCGCCGCCATCGAGTCATCCGCGACGATCTTCCCGCGGTGAATGATGAGCACCTTCTGACAGATCGACTTCACCTCGCTGAGGATGTGCGTCGAGAGCACGACCGTGTGCTTGCCCGCGAGTGACTTCACGAGCTCGAGCACTTCCTTGCGCTGGCGAGGATCGAGACCTTCGGTGGGCTCATCGAGGATCAGCAGGGCAGGGGAACCCAACATCGCCTGCGCGATGCCCACGCGCTGCCGGTAGCCCTTCGAGAGCACGCCGGTGAGGCGATCGAGCTCAGTCACGATGCCGGTGCCGCTGGCCACGCGGTCGATCTCCGCTTTCACTCGAGCGCTGGGGACACCCTTCAGCTCCGCGACGAACTTGAGGTACCCGCGCACGGTGAGCTCCGGGTACAGCGGCGGAGTCTCGGGCAGGTACCCGATGCGCCGCTTCGCCTCGAGCGGGTTCTCGAAGATGTCGAAGCCCGCCACCTTCGCCTTGCCGCTGGTCGCCGGCATGAAGCCCGTGAGGATCTTCATGGTGGTCGACTTGCCTGCTCCGTTGGGGCCCAGGAAGCCGACGATCTCGCCTTCGCCTACCTTGAAGGAGAGCGCGTCAATCGCGACACGATCTCGGTACTTCTTCGTGAGGCCCTCGACCTCGATCATCGCCATGGCGCGCTTCTAAGCACAGAGGACTCCTCAGTGGCGGTTTGGCTGATGGGGTGCATTGGGGTATTCGGCAGCGGTCAGGGAGACACATGTCGCGCATCGTCGTGCAGAAGTTCGGAGGATCGTCGGTCGCCGACGCAGAGAAGCTCCGCAAGGTGGCCGCGCGGGTGAAGGCGCGCCGCGACGAGGGCTGGCGGCTGGTCGTGGTGGTCTCCGCGATGGGCGACACCACCGATGAGCTGCTCTCGCTCGCGAAGCAGATCAGCGCGGATCCTCCGCGGCGTGAGCTCGACATGTTGCTCTCCTGTGGCGAGCGCATCTCGATGGCGCTGCTCTCGATGGCCCTCCACGAGCTCGGAGTGGCGGCGATCAGCTTCACGGGATCTCAGAGCGGCATCATCACCGACACCTCGCACGCGCAGGCGCGCATCATCGAGGTGAAGCCGGCGCGCATCGAAGAAGAGCTCGCGCGCGACAAGGTGGTGATCGTCGCGGGCTACCAGGGCGTGTCGAAGAACCGCGAGGTGACCACGCTCGGTCGCGGGGGCTCTGACACCACAGCGGTCGCGCTGGCTGCTGCGCTCGGAGCCGACTGCGAGATTTATTCGGACGTCGACGGCATCTTCTCCGCCGATCCGCGCGTGGTGCCCAGTGCGCAGAAGCTCGAGGCGCTCTCCTTCGAAGAGATGCAGGAGCTCGCGGCCGCCGGAGCGAAAGTGCTCAACGCGCAGGCCGTGGAGTTCGCCCGCGAGAAGGGCATCGTGATCCACGCGCGCTCGACACACGTGGCCGGCACTGGCACCGCGATCCACACTGCGACCGGTCCTTCCCGCGTGAAGGGCGTGACCTGCGAGTCCGACGTCTGGGTGTTCACCACGACGAATGCTCCTGACTCGTTGCTGGAGCTGCTCGACGCGCAGCAGGTGAAGGGCCGCAACGTGCTGTGGGACGAGGCGGGTCGCACGCTGGCGGTGGTGCCGCTGCACGACGTGCACGGGCCCGAGGTGCTCAAGGCGAAGCTGCCTTCCGGCGTAAGCCTGCTCGAGGATCACGGGACAGTGACCTGCGTGGGCACTGGCCTCAACGCCGACTGGTCGATCTCGCGCAAGGCGCTCGCCACCGCGCGTTCACTCGGCGCTCACGTGGCGGCCACGTATGGATCCGCGCTGCAGCTCACGCTGATCGTGAAGCGCGATCAGGTGAAGGCTCTCACCAGGGCACTGCACGAAGCGCTCATTGGTTGACCATTCGCGAGAAAGCGCTCGGAGCGGGCTCTGGACCTCAGTCAGGACGCGCTTGGTGGAGCGCCCGCCGGCTTGATGGTCTCCCGCACCACCTCGAGCAAGCGTTCGAGGCGGAAAGGCTTACGCAACACCCGATCGGCGCCGAAGGTGCTGGCCATCGAGAGATAGTCGATTGGCAAAGCGCTCTTGGGGCTTCGTGGGCCGCCAGACACCGCGACGATGGGGGTGCTCGGAAACTGATCCTTGAGAAGGGTGATGAGCTCGATCCCGTCTTTCACCGGCATGAAGATGTCAGTGATGGTGAGATCTGACGGACGGTGCTGCAGCGCCTCGATACCCTGGGCCCCGTCACCCGCCAGCATCACCTCGTAGCCTGCGTGAGCCAGGGCTTCAGCGAGTGACGACCGAAACTCAGCGTCGTCATCGATCACGAGTATGCGGCCGAGCAGTTGGGTCGTCATGAACGGAGCGCAGACTAGCGCGGGACCGTGGTGTGGATCGGTAATCGATCGCTCGGGGCGCACCGTCGGAGTGATCCTTCGCAGCGTCGAGAGCGGCGGGACCAGCTCCACGTGAAGATCATCGGCATCATCGAGGGCGCGCGCTTTCGCCCCGGTCGCTCCTCCCCGCAGAGTCGCGTTTCGAGCGTGACAGTGGTTAGACGCGGCAAGGGGGGATGCATGGCCAGCTCGACTGCAGAGTCACCGAGGAAGCTCGAAGCGACCGTCATCGTGAGCTTCTCCGCCCTCGCCCTCGTCATGGGATTCGGCATGGCGTTCTCGATCCAGCGATTCCAGAGCGAGGCTGACGCGCAGGTCGTCCGAATTCGCGCCGAGGAGAATGAGATTACTCAGGTCGAGCGCCTTCGCTGGGAGGCTGGCGGCATCATTTCGAGTGGGCGGGGCTACTTACTCGCAGGAGATCCTCAGTTGCTGGCCGCGGCAGAGTTGGCCCGGGCATCGTTCGCGGGGACGCTCGAATCGCTCGCGCGCGAGGACCTGACCGATGCCGGGCGCGCGCTCGCGCAGGAGGTAGATCGTGTCGCGCAGCGTTTCCTCCGGACCCAGGAGGAGCTCTTCGTCGCTCGCCAGCGAGGCATCGCTCCAGAGCTCCTCGCCGCCCGGTTCGAGCAGGAACTGCTCCCGCGCAGCCGTGAACTGGGTGCATCGGTCTCTCGCCTCGTCGATCACAAAGAGCCCCTGATGCGCGCTCACTACGTGCGGGCGAAGGCGGCGCGAAGTGCGCTGGCTTACCGTCTCTACGGCTTGCTTGCCGCGCTCGTGCTCGGGTCGCTCGGGACTGCCTGGCTCGTATCGAGGACCCTCGGGCTGGCCTTCAGGCGAGAGCAGGAGGCGCTCGGCGCTGCACGAACGGCCATCACCGCGCGCGACGAACTCATGGGCGTCCTGGCCCACGACCTTCGTAACCCGCTCGCGGCGATTACCCTCAAGGCCGCGCTGTTGCGGAAGGTCTCCGAATCCGGTCGCACGCGGGAGCAAGCGCAGTCGATCGAGAAGATCGCGATGGGAATGGAGCACCTGATCAGAACGATGCTCGACGTCACCAGGCTCGAAGCGGGCAGCTTCACCGTGGAGGTCGAGCGCTGTCCGATCTCGGAGCTGCTCCGCGAGACGGCAGAGATCTTCGGCGCGCTCGCAGCGTCAAAGCAGGTGCGCTTCGAGCAGTCCCTGGATGAGCCCGGCCTCGTGCTGCTCGTCGATCGCGAGCGAGTGCTCCAGGTGGTGTCGAACCTCCTTGGCAACGCGCTCAGTTTTACGCCCACCGGAGGGCGGGTCACCCTTTCGGTGGAGCGACACGGCGCGATGGCCCGGTTCGAGGTGCGCGATACCGGCCGCGGGATTGCCCTCGAGAACCTGCAGCGGGTGTTCGAGCGCTTCTGGACAGAGCGCCCGGGGAACAAGGGAACTGGTTTGGGGCTGTTCATCGCCAAGGGCATCGTCGAGGCTCACGGGGGGCGCATTGGGGTCGAGAGCGAGCTTGGTCGCGGGAGCCGGTTCCTTTTCACGTTCCCTCTCGCGGCCGGGACAGCAGACGCCGCGGAGGTTCAGGCGAACGCCACGCCCCACCCCGTCTGAGGATCCCTGAGCGCTCAGTGGGCACCGACGAAGCGCTCATGGGTTGAGCATTCGCGTCTCGGCCTTGAACGCCTGACCTTCGCGCAGCTGCAGGCTCGTCTCTGACCACGCAAGCTCTCCGCGCAGCGCGAGCTTCTCGCCGCGCAGCTTGACGTGGATCGTGGTCGTCGGCGCGCGGTTCGCCAGCAAGCGGTACATCAGCGACTTGAGCGCGGGCACGTCGCACTTGCAGCGGCACTCCACGAGCGCGGGCGGGAGCCCCTTGATCATCGTGTTCGTCTTGTCCTCTTCGCCGCCGACCGATGCGAAGAGGGTGTTGATCGCCTCGCAGTCCTTCACGAGCTCGCTGGCAAGTTGAGCGACCTGGGTCGCGCGCTCCGAGGGCATCGCCTTCTCGGCTTCGTCGAGCTTCAGATCGAACGCGGTGCGAGGCGGCGGGGTGGACGTGACGGCCTTGCGCGCGAACACCAACGCGACCTCCGAGAAGCCAGTCGCTTCCAGTCCGGTGAAGAGACTCGTGAGCTGCAACCACTGCACCCCGGAGTCGATCGCGAGGATCAATCTCGGCAGCTTCGAGCCGCGCCATTTCTGCAGCAGCAGATCGATCACCACCTGTGGCTCCGACGGCGTCTCGGTGATCCCCGCGCTGCGAATTCCCTCCGCTGAAACCTCGAGCACCACCCCGAACTCGTCTGCGGCGATCGGTAGCTCGTCGCGCTGCACGAGCTTCACGAAGCGGGTCTCGATGCCTCGCTTCGTGTCCATCGAGGCGAACATCGTCGCGAGGTCAGCCGACTCGCGCTGACACGTCTCCTTGCTTTTCCCGCACCCGAACAACCCGATCGTGAGGAGGAAAATCAGCGACAAATTGTGGAGAACGCGGCCCATCGGCCGTCCACAGTACCCCGCGTCGCACCCGTAACCCCCGGGATGGTGACCTCCCACTGACATGGAGGTGACCGTGGCGTGACAGGCGGTTACCAACCCTTCGGAACAGTTCACAAAGAGATCGGTCGGGACTGATCGGAAGGGATGCCGTGTTGCACCTACAAGTGGCGGCTTCACCTTTCTTGAGGAAACCGAATCCGTTGCCGAAGCATCTAGAGGCGAGTGGCGGGGAGCATTGGTCGCTCCTTGCGTGGAACCGAACCTGACTTATCAATGAGGTCTTATGAGAGGCCTGCCCCCGAAGACGTTTCCCCTCCGTGTTGCTGTTCTTGGTGACTACGCGCTTGTCGAGGCGTTGTCCGAGCACTCGGAGCAGATGATTCTCAGTCCCGTCGAGACGAACCTGGAGATCTCGGCGCGTGTGACCCAGGCCGATGTGCTTGTGGTCGATGTCACCACCAACACAGTCCAAGCCCTGCAAACCATGCGGGAGCTGACCTACAAGCGGCCAGTTCTTGCGTTGGTGAACGCAGGCCAGAGCGTTGATGCGCTCAAGGCCGGCGCGAAGGGCGCGATTCGTCGCGACAGCAAGGCCGCTGCGATCGCGGCTGCCATCGAGGCGCTGCACGAAGGGCTGGCGGTCGTCGACGCCAGCGTGCTGCAGACGCTCACCACCGCGAAGCCGGTGCTGGTGGGCGACCTGATGACGCCGGGCACCACTGTCGAGAACGACACTCTCACCAAGCGCGAGAACGAAGTGCTCGTGCTCCTGGCTGATGGTCTGTCGAACAAGGAGATCGCAGTGCGGCTCTCGATCAGTGAGCACACCGCGAAGTTCCACGTGAACTCGATCCTGCAGAAGATGAACGCCCAGAAGCGCGTCGAGGCGGTCGTTCGCGCCGCGAAGATGGGTCTCATCAACCTGTAAGCGGTTCGCAGAAATCAGATCAGACGGCATCGGCCGGACGCCGCCCGCAACGAGCCTCCTTCCAGCGACCCTGGGAGGAGGCTGTTTTTTTGGAGGACGCTGCGCC
>CBIHPJ010000218.1:0-12058 GCA_966211295.1 uncultured Myxococcales bacterium
ATCGTGGCCGAGAAGACCGGCTACCCGAAGGACATGCTCAACGCGAACATGGAGCTCGAGGCCGATCTCGGCATCGACTCGATCAAGCGCGTCGAGATCCTCTCGGCGATGCGCGAGCGCGCTCCCAACCTGCCGGAGGTGAAGCCCACTGAGCTCGCCACCCTGCGCACGCTCGGCCAGATCGTGAACCACATGCGCGCGGCGGGTGGCGCGGCGGCTCCGGCTGCTGCTTCTGCTCCGGTCGCGGCTGCTGCGGCTCCTGTTGCCGCGGCTGCGCCCTCGGTGGATCTCGAAGCGCTGATGATGACCATCGTGGCCGAGAAGACCGGCTACCCGAAGGACATGCTCAACGCGAACATGGAGCTCGAGGCTGATCTCGGCATCGACTCGATCAAGCGCGTGGAGATTCTCTCGGCGATGCGTGAGCGCGCTCCGAATCTTCCGGAAGTGAAGCCGACTGAGTTGGCGACGCTTCGCACGCTCGGGCAGATCGTGAATCACATGCGGTCTGCGGGTGGTGCGGCGAAGTCAGCGGCCGCCCCTCTCCCCAGCCCTCTCCCCGCTTCGCAGGGCGAGGGAGCAGCCGTTGAGCGTTTCTCCGTTCGTGAGGTTCCTTCGACTTCGGTCGGAATGGCCCTCTCCGGCATCCTCGGTGCTCAGAAGTTGGTCGTCACTGACGACGGTGCGGGCATCGCGTCGGCGCTCGTGAGCAGCCTCTCAAAGCACGGCGTGAAGGCCAGCGTGGTGACCTCCGTTCCGGCTGATGCGGACGCGGTGATCTTCCTCGGCGGTCTGCGCGCGGTGAAGACGGTGGATGAAGCGGTGGCGGTGAACCGTGAGGCCTTCCGCGCCTCGCGCACCGTGGCTGCTCGCTTCGGCGACGTCGGCGGCGCGTTCGTCACCGTGCAGGACACGGGCGGTGACTTCGGTCTCTCCGGCAAGGACGGACTGCGCGCGTACCTGGGCGGCGTGAGCGCGCTCGCTCGCACCGCGGCGCTCGAGTGGCCCAAGGCCTCCGTCAAGGCGATCGATCTCGAACGTGCATCGCGCGACGCGACTGCGACTGCCGAGGTCATCGCGCACGAGCTGCTCAACGGCGGTACCACCCTGGAGGTTGGTCTGCACGCTGACGGTCGCCGCACCACGCTGTCGTCGGTGAAGACCAACTCGCCGAGCACGGCCGCCGTCGCGATGAACTCGTCCTCCGTGGTGGTCGTCTCGGGCGGTGGCCGCGGCGTGACCGCGACCTCCGTCATCGCGCTCGCGAAGGCGAAGCAGCCGAAGATCGTGCTGCTCGGCCGCACCGCGCTCGGTGAAGAGGCTGCCGAGTTCCGCGGCATCAACGACGACGCGGGCCTCAAGCGCGCGCTGATGCAGAAGGCGCAGGCCGAGGGCAAGAAGGCCACTCCGGCCGAGCTCAACGGTCAGCTGAGCGCGCTCCTCGCCAACCGTGAGATCCGCGCGACGCTGGCGGCGCTCGAGGCGGCGGGCTCGAAGGCGAAGTACCTCGCGGTCGACGTCGCGAACGCGACCGCGCTCTCCGCTGCGCTCGATGGCGTGCGCAAGGAGTTCGGTCCCATCACCGGCATCGTCCACGGCGCCGGCGTGCTCGCGGACAAGAAGATCGCCGAGAAGACCGACGAGCAGTTCGATCGCGTCTTCGACACCAAGGTCAGCGGCCTGCGCGCGCTGCTCGCGGCGACGGCGAATGATCCGGTCACCTCGCTGTGCTTCTTCTCCTCGATCGCCGCGCGCACCGGAAACCTCGGTCAGTGCGACTACGCGATGGCGAACGAAGTGCTCAACCTGGTGGCGTGCGCCGAGCGCGCGCGTCGCGGAGCAGGCTGCGCGGTTCGCTCCATCGGTTGGGGCCCGTGGGAAGGCGGCATGGTGACGCCGAGCCTGAAGGCGCACTTCCAGCAGATGGGCGTGGCGCTCATTCCGCTCGACGCGGGCGCGAAGCGCTTCGTCGACGAGCTCACCGGCCAGAGCGAGGACGTGACCGTGGTGGTCGGCGGCTCGCACGGTGATGGCGCGCTCGGAGCGAAGGTCACTCCGGCCGCGACGGTCGAGGTGCGCGTCGATGCGAAGTCGCATCCGCACCTGAAGGATCACGCGATCGCCGGCGTGCCGGTGGTGCCGATGGTGCTCGCGGTCGAGTGGTTCCTCCGCGCGGCGCGTGCGTGCCGTCCGGACCTGGTGCTCGCGGCGGTGAAGCAGGTGAAGGTGCTGCGCGGCATCAAGCTCGACGGCTTCGCGGGAGCGGGCGACCGCTTCGTGGTGTCTGCGAAGCAGGTGAGCAACGGCTCAGGCGCGGAGATCGGCGTCGAGCTACGCGGCAAGGGCGACGTGCTCCACTACAGCGCGACGGTCAGCATGACGACGGGCGCGGTGGCACAGCCTGAGATCGAGGCGCAGCCGGTGCTCGAGAAGTGGACGCAGGCCGCGGTGTACGACGGTCACGTCCTCTTCCACGGTCCGAGCTTCCAGGTGATCGACTCGGTGAAGGGCGTCTCGCGTGAAGGCATCGTGGGCACGCTCTCGGGCACGCAGAAGTCGGCGTGGCCTTCCGAGGCGTGGCGCAGCGACGCGGCCGCGATGGACGGCGGCCTCCAGCTCGCGCTGCTCTGGTCGAAGCACGTGCTCGGCGGCGCGGTGCTGCCAATGTCGATGGGCGAGTACCGCAGCTACCGCGACGGACTGACTGAAGGTCCGGTGCAGGGCGTGGTGCACGGCCGGAAGATTCACGATCAGCGTACGGTTTGTGACATCGCGTTCTCCGACGCGAAGGGTCAGGTCGTCGCGGAGATCATCGGCGTCGAGACCGTTCTTCGTCCCGACACCCGCAACTAATCACCTCCTCTCCCTCTCCCTGCGACAGCGGGGAGGGGGGCGGGGTGAGGGGCTTCACTGAGTTAAATGAGCAAGTTCGAACCAATCGCCATCGTTGGCCAGTCCTGCGTGTTGCCGGGAGCGCACTCTCCTGAGCAGCTCTGGGCGAACGTGCTCGCCGGCAAGAGCGCAATCTCGACGGTGCCCGCGAATCGCTGGGGCCTGCCGCATCAGTCGGTGATGGGCACTCCGTCGAACTCCGCGGATCGCACCTGGTCCGACGTCGGCGGCTACGTCACCAACTTCAACTTCGATCCCACCGGTCTCGCGGTCGACGCGGCCGAGCTGCGCGCGCTCGATCCACTCTTCCAGCTCACGATCCACACGGCGCGTGAGGCGTTGAAGAGCGCGAAGCTCACCGGCACGCCCACCACCGGCCTCGTGCTCGGTAACCTCTCGTTCCCCTCGGCGGGCCAGGCTCGCTACGCCGAGAGCGTGTGGCTGGGAAAGTCGCCGCGCCCGCACGCGAAGAACCGCTTCAACTCCGGCCTGCCTGCGCATCTCACCGCGAAGGCGCTCGGACTCGGCGCTGGAGCGTTCGCGCTCGACGCGGCGTGCGCTTCCTCGCTCTACGCGATCAAGCTCGCGTGTGATCGCCTGCACGATCGCACCGCTGACGTGATGGTCGCGGGCGCGGTGAACCAGGCGGACGATCTCTTCATTCACGTCGGCTTCTGCGCGCTGTCTGCGATGAGCAAGACCGGCCAGAGCCGTCCGTTCCACAAGGACGCCGACGGACTCGTTCCCGCGGAAGGCGCGGGCTTCGTGGTGCTCATGCGCTTGAGCGACGCGCTCGTGAAGGGCCACAAGGTCCTTGGTGTGATCCGCGGAGTCGGTCTGTCAAACGACGGCCGTGGCCGCGGAATGCTCGCGCCGTCGGAAGAAGGCCAGGAGCGCGCGCTTCGTCTCGCATACGAGCAGGCGGGCCTCGAGCCGAGCGACGTGAGCCTGGTCGAGTGTCACGCGACGGGCACCCCGGTCGGTGACGCGACTGAGCTCAAGAGCATGGCGCGCGTGTTCGCGGGCGCGAGCAACGTGCCGATCGGTTCGCTCAAGTCGAACCTCGGTCACTTGATCACCGCGGCGGGTGTCGCCGGTCTGATCAAGGTGCTCGCGGCGATGGAGCACGGGAAGAAGCCGCCCACGCTGAACGTCGATTCTCCGAATCCGGCGCTCGAGGGGACTCCGTTCCGGCTCCTTCGTGAAGCTGAGGCGTGGACGGGTCCGAAGCGCGCGGGAATTAGTGCGTTTGGTTTCGGTGGGAATAATGCGCACCTGATCGTCGAGTCGGTGGAGCTGACCAGGGCCGCCCCTCTCCCCAGCCCTCTCCCCGCTGGCGCAGGGAGAGGGAGGAACATTGCGATCGTCGGGATCGGCGCGCGCGTGGGGCAGGGCGACAGCGCTTCCGATTTCGCTCGCGATCTCTTCTCAGGCAAGGCGAACAACGAGCCGCGTAAGAACGTCACCGTCTCGCTCGAGGGGCTCAAGTTCCCGCCGAATGATCTGCTGCAGTCGCTCTCGCAACAGACGACGGTGCTCGAGGCGGCGCGCGAGTCGGCCAATGGCATCAAGCTGCCGCGCGAGCGCACGTCGGTGCTCATCGGCATGGGGTGCGACGCGGAAGTGTCGCGCTACGGAGCGCGTTGGCGTCTGGCTGCGGAAGGCAACGACGCTGAGTGGCTGAAGACTGCGCGCGACGGGATCGTTCCGGTGCTGCAGTCGCCTGGTGTTCTCGGCACGATGCCCAACATCCCGGCGAACCGGATCAACTCGCAGCTGGATCTCGCGGGTCCGGCGTTCACGGTTTCGGCGGAAGAGGCGTCTGGAATTCAGGCGCTGCGGATCGCGGCTCGCGCGCTCGACGCGGGTGAAATCGATGCGGCGTTGGTTGGTGCCGTCGACATGTCGCATGAGCCGGTGCACCAGGCGGCGCTGAAGGAACTCGGCATCTCCGCTCCTGCCGGTGATGCGGCCGTCGTGCTCACGTTGAAGCGTCTCGAGGATGCTCGTCGTGACGGGGATCGCGTGTTGGCGACGCTCGCCCCTCACCCCGACCCTCTCCCGGCTGCGCAGGGAGAGGGAGTAACTGCGTTCGGTAAGGCTCATGCCGCGCACGGTCTGCTTCAGGTCGCGGCGGCCGCTGTCGAGCTCGGCCACGGTGCGCGTTCGCGCGTCGGTGCTCCGGCTGCTCCCTGGATTGGAGAGCGGACTGCTTCCATTTCCGTTTCTGTGCTCGAGGCGCCGAACGCGAGCGCTCAGCTGAAGGGCGAAGACGTCGCTCCGTTCCTTGCTGAGGCGCCTGCGAAGCTTCACGTGTTCTCTGGTGCGAACAAGGCGGCGACGCTCGCGAGTCTTGCGGCTGGAACTCAGTCGAACGTTGGTCCCACTCGCCTCGTGATCGTCGCAGCGGATGAGACCGAGCTGAAGTCGCGTGGTGAAGCGGCGCGTCGTTGGTTGGAAAGTGGTGGTCCGGTTCCCGAGGGCGTCGCGTTCCGCGAGTCGTCGATCTCGGGTCAGACTGCGTTCGTCTTCACCGGTGCCGCGGCCGCGTACGCCGGCATGGCCCGTGAGCTCGCGCTCGCACTGCCGAAGCAGGTCGCTGCCGTTGCCTCACGCACCACCGAGCTGAAGGCCGCCACTGATTGGCTCTACGGACCCGGCGACGGCAATCCGAAGCATCCGCTCGATCAGCTCTGGGGCTCGTCGTTCGTGTGCCAGCTGCATGCGGAGATCACTCGCAACGTGCTCGGGATCAATCCCGAGGCGACCATCGGCTACTCGTCGGGCGAGTCGAACGCGCTCTTCGCGATGAACGCGTGGAACGATCTCGGCGAGATGATGAAGGCGAGCCGTACCGGTTCGATCTTCAACTCGGATCTCGTCGGTGCGTTCGAAGCGCCGCGCCGCGCGTGGAAGAAGCTCGGCGTCGCCGACAGCACATGGGCGAACTACGTGGTCTCCGCGCCCGTCGCGCAGGTGAAGGCCGCGCTCGCGAACGAGCCGCTCGTTCACCTCACCAGCATCAACTCACCTGATGATTGCGCCATCGGCGGCGAGGCTGCTGCGTGCGCGCGCGTGGTGAAGGCGCTCGGCGCGGAGCGCACGCTGCCGCTCGGTTACGACATCGCGGTGCACTGCCCCGAGGTCGAAGAGATCCGCGAGCCGTGGCGCCAGCTGCATCACCGCGCGGTGCGCGAAGTGCCGAACGTTCGCTTCTATTCGAACGCGAACAACACCTGGTTCATGGCCAGCTCCGACGCCGCGGCCGATGCGATCACCAGCCAGGCGCTGCACACGCTCGACTTCACCAAGACCATCGAGAACGCGTGGGCGGATGGTGTGCGCGTGTTCATCGAGCACGGTCCTCGCGGGCTGTGCGCGACGTGGATCCGCAAGATCCTCGGCGACCGCGAGCACGTCGTGGTGTCGCTCGATGCGCCGGGTCGCTCGGGTGTTCGCCAGGTGCTCAACGCTGTCGCGTCGCTCGTCGCGGCTGGAGTGAAGGTCGACTCCGGTGCGCTCGAGACGCTCATCGCCGCGGGTGCTCCGAAGCCGAAGTCGGCTGGCCCCGTTCTTACTCTCGCTGCTCACGCTCCCACTCCGAAGCTCCCTCTCCCTGCGAAGCGGGGAGAGGGTCGGGGAGAGGGGCTCACTGCTGTTCCCGTGGAAGGCCAAGTCATGATCCCTGCTCCCAAGCTCGAGCCTGTTCTTCAGAACGCGGCGTCACCGACTCCGGTCGCCGCACCGGTCGCTGCTCCCGTGACGGCAACGATGCCCGTCGCTCAGCCGATGGCCGCGCAGCCGGCGTTTGCTCAGTCGATGCCCGCGCAGCCGGCGTTCTCGAATCCGACGTTTGCGCAGCCGATGCCCGCACAGCCGGCCTTCGCGCAGCCGACGTTTGCTCAGCCGTCGTTCTCGCAGGCGATGCCTGCGCAGCCCGCGTTCGCTCACCCGACGTTCTTTGCTCCTGCGGCTGCTCCGGTCGGGAACGACGCGCTCTCGCGCTTCATGGCGCATCAGGCGCAGCTCGGCGCACTGCACCGCGACTTCCTCGCGCAGCAGGCGGCGATTCATCAGCGCTTCCTCGCGCTGCAGCAGTCGGCGGAAGCGAGTCTTCGTCAGGCGTACGGAGCGGCCGCGCACGGCGTGCCGATGGCTCCCGCGCAGATGATCGTCACGCAGCAGCCGATGCCGATGCTGCCGCCTGCTCCGCCTCCCGCTCCGGTGGCTGCGCCCCTTCCGGTTCCTGTTGTTGCGAAGCCGGTTGCTCCTCCGCCTCCTCCCGCGCCCGTTCCCGCTCCCGTTGTTGCGAAGGAAGCGGTCGTTCCTGTTGTTCAGAAGGCGCCCCCTCACCCCGACCCTCTCCCGAAGGGAGAGGGAGCGAAACCGGGTCCGAAGTACGACAGGAAGCAGCTCGAAATCCTCGCGTCCGGAAAGATCTCCGAAGTCTTCGGCAAGCAGTTCGAAGTGCAGGACGGTTTCCACCGCCAGGTCCGCATGCCCGAGCCGCCGCTGCTCCTCGCTGACCGCGTGACCGGCATCGACGCCGTCCCGCAGTCGATGGGCAAGGGCACCATCTGGACCGAGACCGACGTGAAGGCCGACAGCTGGTACCTCGACGACGAAGGCCGCATGCCGGCCGGCGTGATGATCGAGTCCGGTCAGGCCGACCTGCTGCTGATCAGCTACCTGGGCATCGACTCGCTCAACAAATCGGAGCGCGTGTACCGCCTGCTCGGCTGCGATCTCACGTACCACGGCGGCCTCCCCGTTCCCGGAGAGACCCTCAAGTACGACATCCACGTCGACGGCCACGCCACGCAGGGCGACGTGCGCCTCTTCTTCTTCCACTACGACTGCCACGTCGACGGGAAGAAGCGCCTCTCGGTGCGCAACGGCCAGGCCGGCTTCTTCACCGACGAAGAGCTCGCGAACTCCGCCGGAGTCCTCTGGGACGCGAAGGAAGAGAAGCCCGCCGACGCGCAGGTCGACGCGCCGTTCACGCCGCTCACCAAGTCGAAGCTCTCCTCCGCTGAGTTGAAGGCGTTCGCCTCAGGCCGGCCCTTCGACTGCTTCGGCAAGGGCTGGGAATACACGCAGGCGCACGTGCGCTCGCCGCGCATCACCTCGGAGAAGATGCAGTTCCTCCACGAGGTCACCGAGATCGATCACAAGGGTGGACCGTGGGGCCGCGGCTATCTGCGCGCCGAGACGCCGGTCACTCCGAACGACTGGTTCTTCGAGGGCCACTTCAAGAACGACCCCTGCATGCCGGGCACGTTGATGTTCGACGGCTGCTTGCAGACGATGGCGATCTACCTCGCGAGCCTCGGCTACACGATCGAGCGCGACGCGTGGCGCTTCGAGCCGGTGTCCGATTCGAAGATCCCGATGCGTTGCCGCGGCCAGGTCACTCCGCAGAGCAAGCACCTCACCTACGAAGTGTTCGTCTCTGAAGTGAGCGCGGGTCCGATCCCCACCGTGTGGGCTGATCTCCTCGTCACCGTCGATGGCCGCAAGGCGTTCCACGCGAAGCGCGTCGGTCTGCGCCTCGTGCCCGACTGGCCGATGACGCACTGGAAGCACCTCTCGCCCGCGAAGACGCAGCTCACCGGTGAGAGCGTTCCGCTTCGTTCACTCAGCGGACTCGTCGGCTACCAGGAGCCCAAGCCCGCCGCGGTCGTGGACGGCTTCGCGTTCGACTACCACTCGCTCCTCGCGTGCGCGTGGGGTCCTCCGTCGCAGGCGTTCGGTCCGTTCTACGCGCGCTTCGATGGCACTCGCCGCGCCGCGCGTCTGCCCGGCCCGCCGTACCACTTCATGTCGCGCATCACGAAGGTCGACGGACCGATCGGCGGCATGAAGTCCGGCACCACGGTCGAGGTCGAATACGACGTGCCCGTCGAGCAGTGGTACTTCGAGCAGAACGGCCACGACACGATGCCGTTCTGCGTGTTGATGGAAGCCGCGCTCCAGCCCTGCGGTTGGCTCGCGAGCTACGTCGGCTCTGCGCTCACCACCGAGACGGACATGCTGTTCCGCAACCTCGATGGAACGGGCACGCAGTTCGTCGACATCCTCCCCACCAGCGGCGTCTTCCGCACCAAGGTGAAGCTGCTCTCGATCTCGCAGAGCGCGGGAATGATCATCGAGAACTTCGACGTCGAGTGCTTCATCGGCGACACGAAGGTCTACGCGATGAAGACCGTGTTCGGCTTCTTCCCCAAGGAAGCGTTCGAGAACCAGGTCGGTCTGCCCGTCTCTCCCGAGGAGCGCACGCGCATGCTCGCGCCCTCGACGCAGACCATCGATCTCACCTCGCGCCCCGCGAAGTACTGCGAAGGTGCTCCGAAGCTCGCGGGCGAGATGCTGCTGATGCTCGATCGCGTGCTCGAGTTCACGCCCGACGGTGGTCCGAAGAACCTCGGCTACCTGCGCGCTGAGAAGACGGTCAACGTCGACGAGTGGTTCTTCAAGGCTCACTTCTTCCAGGACCCGGTGCAGCCGGGCTCGCTCGGAATCGAAGCGCTCACGCAGTTGCTGCAGTTCTACATGCTCGAGAAGGGCATGGGCGAAGGCATCAAGAACGCGCGCTTCGAGCCGATCATGTTGGAGAAGCCGGTCACCTGGAAGTACCGCGGCCAGGTGGTGCCGAAGAACAAGGTGATCCAGAGCGAGATCTCGATCATCGAGATCGGCGAAGACGAGAAGGGCCGCTTCGCGATCTGCGACGGCTTCCTCTGGGTCGACGGCAAGCGCATCTACGGCGCGAAGAACATGGGCATGCGCATCGTCGCGGGCCCCGAGGGCACGCCCACGAAGAAGAAGTCGTCCGACTCGAAGGAGGAGTCGCTCGATCCGAAGAACGACACGTGGCTCGCTGATCACTGCCCCACGTGGACGTTGCCTGCGCTCCCGATGATGTCGATGGTGGATCGCCTCGCGGCGGCCGCGGGTGGTCCCGTCACTCAGCTCACCGACGTACAGGTGAATCGGTGGCTCCCGTTTCCGAGCGGAGCGATCAGGCTGAAGACTGAAGTGGATCCGTCAACTCCGATCGGCATGAACGGAGCGAACGTCACGCTGCACGCGTGGCGCGAAGCTTCGAACCCTGCGCTCTCTCGCTTCGAGCCCGTCGCGACCGGCAAGGTGCACACGGGCGTGGAGCTCGCGGCGCCTGCTCCATTCGAGCCGCTCAGCGGTGCAGTGGCCGAAGGGAATCCGTACGAGAGCGGCGCGCTCTTCCACGGCCCCGCGTTCCACTACCTCACGTCGCTCAAGTTCGGAGCGACCGGCTCCTCCGCCACTCTTCGCGTGGAGAACGGAAGAGTTCCGCGCGGTGTGCTGCACCAGGGACTGCTCGACGCGGCGACGCACGGCATTCCGCACGATCAGCTCTCGCGTTGGTCGAAGGAGATTCCGGGTGACGTGGTCGGTTACCCCTATCGCCTGAAGCACCTTCGCTCGTACGCGGCGCTGCCGGACTCGGGTGAGCTCCAGATCGAGGCGCGCTTCGCGGGCTTCGATGGTGAGCCGCGGTTCCCGATCATCGACGTGCAGCTTCTCCAGGGCGGCCGTGTGCTGCTCGACTTCCGCCTGGTGGAAGTGCTGCTGCCGCGTGGACCGATCGGCAACGCGCCCCGTGAAGATCGCCGCCGCTTCCTCCGCGATCGTCAGTACGTGCAGGGTGTGGCGCTCTCGAGCTTCGACGGCCGCACCACGGGACTGAGCGCGCAGATCCTCAAGCAGAGCGATTGGCTGCCGGGAAACATCGCGTGCATCTACGACGTGGCGCCCGAGAAGCGCGGAGAGATCGTGGCGGAGGTCGCGCAGAAGGAGCACGTCTCCCGTCGCGCCTTCGTGCATCCCTCGCAGGTGACGCTCGAGCCCGGTGGTGCGCGCGCGGCGATGCGGCCACTGCGGCTCCATCCGCTGCACATGACGCTCGCGGGCGATGACGTGCTCGTCGCTGATGCGTCGCCGCCGGTGCAGGACCTCTCGGTGGTGAAGTCGTACTGGCGCAAGCACTTCGGTGTCGGCGAGTGGCCGGTGGAAGATTTGTATTACGGCCTCGTGGAGCGCTTCGTCGGCGACGTGGTGCTCGCGGATCCCGCGGCGTTCCAGGCGGTGCAGGGGCGCAGCTGCCTCTACGTTGCGAATCACCAGGTCGGGGTCGAGTCGTTGCTGTTCTCGATGCTGGTGTCTGCGTTGAGCAAGACGCCCACCGTGACGCTCGCGAAGGCGGAGCACCGCACCAGCTGGCTCGGCACGCTCATCGCGCACAACTTCTCGTACCCCGGCGTGATCGACCCCGGCGTGATCACGTTCTTCGATCGCGACGACAAGGAGTCGCTGGTGAAGATCATCGGCGAGCTCGCTGGTGAGATGAAGACGAGCGGCAAGAGCGTGATGGTGCACGTCGAGGGCACTCGTTCGCTCGCGTGCCGTCAGCCCGTGATGAAGATGAGCAGCAGCTTCATCGACATGGCGCTCGCGATCGGCGCGCCGATCGTTCCGGTGCGGTTGGTGGGAGGTCTGCCGGTGACTCCGATGGAGACGCGCATCGAGTTCCCGATCGGCATGGGCCGCCAGGACTACTGGCTCGGCAAGCCGCTGATGCCGGAGCAGCTCGCGAAGCTGCCGCTCAAGGAGCGCAAGGACGTGGTGATCGCTGCGATGAACTCGCTCGGTCCCGACATGTCGACGGAGACGCCGCTGCCTGGCGATCCGCAGTTCGCTGCCGTCGCTGAGCAGTGGCGCGCGCGCAGTGGTGCGACTCCGGAAGACTCGGTGCTCTTCACCACGCTCGCCGGTCTTCGCAATCCGGGAGCGGAAGTGAAGCGGCTGATCGAGGGCGCGAAGAGCGGGCGGCTGCACGTCGCGCCGGATCCGCGCTCGCAGTGGCTCGGTCGTCTCGCCAAGCGCTTCTTCGGCCCGAACGGTCCGGTCGTCGACGGACTTCAGATGGCCTGACGGGTCTGGCGTGAAGGAGACCATGTGTCTCCCTCTCCCTCTGGGGGAGGGTCGGGGTGAGGGAGCTCAGCTCGCCCGGCAGCTCGTTGAGGGTGATGCGCGATGAGCACCGCCACCATCTACTGGGTGAACCCCGAGCGCTTCGTCGCCACCCCAGAGGCACTCGCGCTGCTCTCCGACGAAGAGCGCGCCC